>DXCU01000028.1 GCA_019115845.1 Candidatus Rubneribacter avistercoris
CGGTGCGCCGAAGTGGGTGGAGAAGGTGGTCGTGTCCACGCAGCACGCCGAGGACGTCTCGCCGGACGAGCTGCGCGAGGCCATCATCAACCACGTCGTGGGCCCGGTGTTCTCCGACGAGGGGACGTCGATCATGCCGGGCATGGAGATCCACGTGAACCCCACGGGCCGCTTCGTCATCGGTGGGCCGATGGGCGACTGCGGCCTCACGGGCCGCAAGGTCATCGTGGACACCTACGGCGGCATGGGCCGCCACGGTGGCGGGGCCTTCTCCGGCAAGGACTGCACGAAGGTGGACCGCTCGGCGGCCTACGCGGCGCGCTGGGTGGCCAAAAACGTGGTGGCCGCAGGGCTTTCGCGCCGCTGCGAGGTGCAGGTGGCTTACGCCATCGGCATGGCGCGGCCGGTGAGCGTGATGGTGGACACCTTCGGCACGAACACGGTGCCCGAGGCCGACATCGAGCGCGCGGTGGCCCAGACGTTCGACCTGCGCCCCGGCGCCATCGTCGACGCGCTTGACCTGCGCCGCCCCATCTACCGCAAGACGGCCGCCTACGGCCACTTCGGACGCGAGCTGCCCGAGTTCACCTGGGAGCGCACCGACCGCGCGCAGGCCCTGCGTGCGGCTTGCGGATTGGCGTAGAGGGGACGAGGGGAACCGGGAGGGACGCGCCATGATCGCACGCAACATCCTCGACGACGACCTCACGCTGTCGGCCTACGTGCTGCGCCGCCGTTTGGAGGGCCGCGAGCCGACGGTGGGTCTGGTGCTGGGCTCGGGCCTGAACCCGCTGGCGAACGAGGTGGCCGACGCCGTGCGCGTCCCCTACGCGGAGGTGCCGCGCATGAAGACGAGCACGGCCGAGGGGCACGTGGGGCGCTTCGTGTGCGGCATGCTCGGCGGCAAGTGCGTGCTGGCCATGCAGGGCCGCCTGCATGGCTACGAGGGCAACGACGCGCAGGAGGTGGCCTATCCTGTGTGGCTCATGGAGCGTCTGGGGGTGCGCACGCTCATCACCACGAACGCCGCCGGCGCCCTCAACCCGGACTACGAGGTGGGCGACTTCTGCATCATGAGCGACCAAATCAACTTCACCGGTCGCAACCCCATAGCCGCGTCCGATCCGGCCAACCTCTCCGAGCGGTTCTTCAGCATGAAGGACGCCTTCGACCCCAAGCTGCGCGCCATCGCGCGCGACGTGGCCGCCGAGCGCGGCATCCGCGTGCGGGAAGGCGTGTACCTTGGCGCGCTCGGCCCGAGCTTCGAGACGCCGGCCGAGATCCGCATGTTCCGCTCATGGGGCGCCGACACGGTTGCCATGAGCGTGTGCGAGGAGGTCATCGCCGCGCGGCACGTGGGCATGCGGGTGCTGGGGGTGTCGCTGGTGTCGAACATGGGCTGCGGCATAGAGGGAGCAAGCCCCACGGGCACGGAGGTGCTCGACGTGGCGAAAACCCGCGAGGCCGACTTCGCGCGCCTGATCACAGGCGTGATCGAGCGGCTGTAGACGCGCTGCGGGCGTCTGGCGCGCCTGGTGGCGGCGCTGCTTGGCGGGTGAAAAGGCGCGGAAGGGGAGGGGCGGCTTTCCGCCCTCCATCTGTTTCGAGAGGAAGCGTATGGAGCATCGTTTGGCCGTGCACGTGCTGGCAAGCGGCAGCCGCGGGAACGCGACGGTCGTCGAGGATGTGGCCACGGGCGCGGGCGTGCTCGTGGACTGCGGCATCTGCAAAAGGGACTTCTTCGCGCGCTGCGAGGAGGCGGGCTTCGATCCTGCGAACCTGGCCGCGGTCCTGGTGACCCACGAGCACACCGACCACACGAAGGGCCTGGGCGTGGTGCTGCGGGGGCTGGCGAAGGCGGGCGTGCGGCCGCCTGTGTACGCGGAGCGCGCGGTGCGCGCGGCCAGCCGGGAGGTGGCGGCGCTCGAGGGTTCGTGCGACGTGCGCGCGTTTTCGGCGGGCGAGGCGCTGTCGCTTGCCGGCATGCAGGTGGGCGCCTTTCGCACCTCCCACGACGCGGCCGCCTCTTGCGGCTTTCGCTTCGAGGCCGCAGGAGGCGACGCGGCGGGCCTCATGACCGACACGGGGGCGGTGACGGGAGAGGCCCACGAGGCGCTTCTCGGCGTGCGCCTGCTTGCGATAGAGGCTAACCATGATCCGCGGATGCTCGCGGAGGGGCCCTACCCTTACCCGGTGAAGCGCCGCGTGGCGTCGGATGCGGGGCATCTTTCCAACGGGCAGGCGGCCGAGGAGCTGGCGCGGCTTCTGCATGCGGGCTTGGAGCAGGTGGTGGCCATGCACATCTCTCAGAACAACAACACCTACCGGCTGCCGGTCGAGGCGCTTGCGGCGGCGCTTTCCCGCGAGGGCCATCCGGCTGCGGTGCGCGCCGCCTACCAGGACATGCTCGTGAGCGTGCGCTAGGCGCTGCATGCCGGAGACGGGCGAGATGCGGCGGCTCTTTCATGCAACGAGGGATTCCATGAGCCTCGCCCGCGCGGAAAGGCTGGGAAGGCGTTCGTCTCTGATGCGCACATTCAGGCGTCGGGCTATCTGGTGGGCGAGCCTGTCGAGGTGAAGCGGCCTCATCACCTGCTGTCTCGTGGCGGTTATCACGGTGACGCCCTCGGTTTCCAGCGCGTTTCGACGCGCGGCGTCCGCCGCTATCCTCTGCGGGCCGGTATGCTCGAGGTCGCTGTCGTACTCCACGGCCAAACGCGCTTTCGGCCAGAACAGGTCGCACAGCCGATAGCCCGCCCCGCCTCCGCGGTCCGCGCGGTCCGTGTCCACACGGTAGTTCATGCAAGGAAGCGGCAAGCCGTAGCCCCCATGACGCGGTGGCAGGCACAAAGCGCACGCAAGAGCCGTCTCCATCGGGGAGCGCGAGCATTCGGCCACGTACCGTAGGGCTTTGCGTGCGGGCGCGGTGCCGCGAAGCCCGACGGCGTCCAGAAAGCCTTCGATGACGTGGGCGGTGGTCAGGGGGAGGGGGCGATCATAGCTCGTCGAGCCGTCGAAGGAGCGAGCGTAGCGGGAGCACAGGTCGTACCCCAGCTTCACCAGCGCAGGGAAGGGCAGTGCCGGAGCCGCTTGAAGGAAGCACAGCTCGGGAGAAGCGACGAACAGGTTCTCCGACAGGCGAAGGAACGAGCCCGCGGGCAGGTTGGACGTGCATACGTGGCACTCGACTCCACGCAGGTGATTGCGCGCGCTCTTTCCCGGGACGAGGACGTGCAGCCGTTTTAGCTGAGGGGCTATGCCGAGCGCCCGCAATTCGGCGACGTCTTGCGCGGTCGGCTTGCATAGGGAGGCGTCGGATTGCGCATCGGTGCCGAAAGGGAGCGTCTCCCGACACGCCGCCTTCGAACGCCTTGTCGCCAGCGTGTCGGCGAGGCGTTTTTCCTCCATGCATCCAAGCGGTGCCCGCGCGATGGAATGCGGGGGAAACGCGAGCGCGTCAAGGAGGCCGGAGTTCCAGCATTCAAGAGCGGTGATATGGGAGAGGAAAATGGTCATTGCCGTATCTTATCGGATCCCCTGCTTTTAAGCATGCTCGCTTTTAAGTCGTTGATCAGGTGTTATATTGAAATTTGACGCTGGATTCGCATCGGATGGGTGTTGGATGCGCGACAGGTTCGCATTGGATCTGCGCCGGATCCGCGTCGGATTCGCGTGGAATCTGCGTCGGATCCGCGTCGGATACACGGTGGGTTCGCAATCGAGTTTGGCATGCGATGGGTTCGCGACCGGATCCGTTCCCGATCAAGCGCATGCAGGAGCGCGCAAGCCTTGTTTTTGCTCGGCGTGCGGGGGCGCGTGAAGCTCGTCCTCGTCCGGGTCCATGCAAAGAGCGCGCGAACCCCGTTCTCGCACGGGGCCGCATCGGGGGCGTCGGGTCCTCATCAAGGACGGGAAGCCCGTTCTCGCCGGTTTGCTCCGATTCGAATTTGGGGCGGGGTGGGGTTTCGGCTGTGCGGAGCCGCTGGGAGACGGAGCCTGCGAAACGCAGCCATGCGACGTCTTTAAAATATGAGTGAAATTCTCTTGGACAAAACGGACTTTGGTCCACATGTTTTTGGTCCGACTCTGCCCCTTTTGCAAGGAGTACGAAAAGGACCTTCGCGTCATCCCAGGTAGATCGCTCGCCTCCTTAATTATTCGCACGCAAGGATGTGGATTGGGGGCCGTTTTGTCCAGCGAGGATCCCGCTCTCTGTTGAACCACCGTTGACACGGGCCCCTCCGGAGGTGGCTCGGCGAGGGGTTGCCCGCAGGTTGGTCACAAACCGCGCCCTGCGGCACGCGCGGGGCCGCTTTTCCGCCCTCCGGCCCCTCCGCGCCTGGAGAAACCCCAGGTCGCCGGAATCGCGCGGCCTGTTGGCGCGTCGGATCGGCGGGCCGGCGTGCCACAGGGCGCGGTTTGTGGCCAGCTCGCGGAAGCGCCCCCGTTGAACCGGGGTCGGCGCGGGCCGGCCCGCCGCGCAGGGCCCTCCCCGCCTGACGGGTAGGGCCTTGCCCGGCGCCCGACCAGGGAAGGCTCGGCCCGAGATTCGGCAAACACCGGTTCGTGTCAACGGTGGTTTAACAGAGAGGACTCCGACGGCATCGGATCGAAGTCGTCGGTATGGGCCTTCTGCTGGACGGGGCGTCGGGATGCGCAGGGTCTTCGGGTCCTGGCGTTTCGATCCGGCACCCGGATGCGGGGCCGGATCTTGAAGCTGGGCCTGAACGGGGACCCGAGCGAGGCTTGGAGCCAGGTTCCGGACGGGACCCGAGCGAGGCTTGGAGCTGGGTCCTAGACGAGGCTTGGAGCCGGATTCCGGACGGGGCTTGAGCCGAGGGATGCCGTTTTGTTCGCAGCCTTTCGCTTATTCCCCTTCGAACAGGGCGGTGGAGAAGTAGCGCTCGCCGGTGTCGGGCAGCAGGGTGACCACGGTCTTGCCGGGGCCGAGCTTGCGGGCCAGGCGGCGCGCGGCGGCCACGTTCGTGCCGGAGGACACGCCGCACAAAAGCCCCTCCTCGCGCGCGAGGGCGCGCGCCGTGTCGATGGCCTCTTCGTCGCTGACGATGCAGATGTCGTCGTAGATGCTCTGGTCGAGGATGGCCGGGATCAGCCCGTCGCCGATGCCCATCTGCAGGTGCGTGCCGATGCCGCCGCCCGAGAGGATGGCCGCGTTCTCGGGTTCGACGGCCCATATCTCCACGTCGGGATAGAGACGCTTTAATATCTGCCCCACGCCGGAGATGGTGCCGCCGGTGCCGATGCCTGAGCAGAACCCGTGGATGGGCCCCTCGGCGTCCTCCACTATCTCCAAGGCGGTGTGGTACTTGTGGGCGAGCAGGTTGTCCTCGTTCTCGAACTGCTGGGGGACGAACACGCGGGGGTCCTCGGCCGCCATGCGCTTAGCGGTGGCTATGCATTCGGCGATGCAGGCGCCGATGTCGCCGTCGTCGTGGATGACCACCACCTCCGCTCCGTAATGGCGCACGAGCTTGCGTCGCTCCACGGACACGGAGTCCGGCATGATGATGCGGGCGGCGTACCCCTTCACCGCGCACACGAGCGCAAGGCCGATGCCCTGGTTTCCGCTCGTGGGCTCCACGATGATGCTGTCGGGGCCAATATGGCCGCGCTTCTCGGCCTCCTCGATCATCTGCCAGGCGGTGCGGGTCTTGACGGACCCTCCCACGTTCACGCCCTCGTACTTGGCGAGAATCTGAGCCGACCCCTCCTCGGAAAGGCGGTTCAGGCGGATGAGGGGCGTGCGCCCCATGGCTTCCAGCACGTTGTCGTAGATCACGTTGTCACCCTCGGTCGGTCGTCTGCCTCGTCTGTTGGTTGCGACATTGTAGCACCGGCGGGCGGGCAAAGGGGCGCGCGGCTCACTTGACGGCGATCAGCGGGGCGTCTGCGGGGATCTGGTCGCCTGCCCAGGCGATGCCGCTGTCCACAAGGTCCTTGCCGATGGCCACGTAGCCTTCGGCGTCGGCGCGGTTCTGCTCGATCTCCTGCTCGGTGAGGGGGCGGCGGACCTTGGCGGGCGAGCCCATGACCAGCATGCCGTCGGGAACCTGGGTGTTCGAGGTGACCAGCGCGCCGGCGGCCACGATGCAGTTTTCGCCGATCACGGCGCCGTCCATGACGATAGAGCCCATGCCCACCAACGTGTTGTCGCCGATGGTGCAGCCGTGGACGATAGCGCCGTGCCCCACGGTCACGCCGCGCCCGATGACGCAGTCGCTTTTCGCGCCCAGGTGCAGGCAGCAGCCCTCCTGTATGTTGGAGCCTTCTCCCACGACGATGTGCGAGCCGTAGTCGCCGCGCAGCACGGCGTTGAACAGCACGACGGCGTCCTTCTCCACGACGACGTTACCCACGATGGTGGCGTTTTTGGCTATGCGGGCCTCGGGGTGGATGACGGCTTGTCGGTAATCCATGGCGACCTCCTTGGGACGGGCGCGTCCGGACGCGGGCGCGCGGGGCTTTTCCGTCCCATTATACGGGGTGCGCCTCCGCGCTCTGCGGCGAGCGGGGCCAGCGGGGGAGCGTTCGGTCGCCAAGCTGGGCAGATTGGAGGAATTGAGGGTGGCCGTGGGTGCCGCCCAGGCGCGTGGCGCGCGGCCGTGCGCCCGGGCCGATTGCTGCGGCGGTCGCCGCGTTTCGCCGTCAGCCGGCGACGGCGTAGGAGCGCAGCGCGCTTGCGTGGGGAAGGACGTCTTCGAAGTCCCAATGGCGCTCCGAGCGCTCCGGGCTGCGGGGGTCGGAAACCACGAGCATGCCGTGCTCGTCTATGTCGCCGAGCACCACGTAGGCGGTCTCGGACCCGAACGCGCTGTCCGCAAGCGTCGCGATCACGGGCCGTCCCGCCACGATCTCGCGCCGCAGGGCCGCCTCGTCGGGCTCCACGTCGGTCACTGACAGGCCCAGTTTCGCAGCGCCTTCGTCGAGCAACCGCTCGGGGTCCTCGGCGTAGCCGCCGCTTTGGGCGAAGGAGGCCACGGCAACGGGGTCCGCGGAGGCGTCGCCGGTCAGGCGGGCGCGCGCCATGGCAAGGCACAGGGGCGCCCCGCCGGCTGTTTTCATGGTGCCCGACCCGTAGGGGCGCCCGGCCCAGGCGGGATCGGCCTGGTAGAGGGCGGGCGTTTGGCCTTGCGTCCAGGTGGAGGGCGCGTCGCTTGCGAAGGCGGAGGCGGATTGCCCGCCGTCTGCGGCCTGCGCGCCCTCGGCGTCGGCGTTTATGACGGCCTGCGCGAACGCCCCGCCGCCCAACGCGCCGAGGACGGCCACCAGCGCCATGGCGGCCACGGCGGCCGCCACGCGCTTGAGGGCCTCGCCCGAAGATGGCAGCCGCGGCCGGCCGGGCGCCTTCGGGCGCGAGGCGGGACGCACGAAAGGGGAGGGGGAGTAGGTGCGGATGCGGGAGGGGTGGCGCGGGGACGAGGCGTAGCGTATGCCATGGGTGCGGTTGGGCAGGTTTCGACGCTCGATAGCGTAGGGGTCGGCGGGCGCTTCGGCCCCCGCGCCTCGGGCGACGATGCACAGCAGGCTTCGGTACGGCACGGGAACCTCCTTCCAGGCGGTTGGGTCGCGGTCTTTTCGCTCCATCGTAGGGCGCGCGGAAACGGCATGGCGCGAGGTCGGCGAAGCGTTGCCGCGCCCGCGCCGTACGGTTGCCAGGCCGACATGCGGCCCCGCCGCGCCAATGCCCATTCATTGCGTGGGGATTTCCTGCAGGAAGCGCGCACCGCCGAAATAGGCCCTTGCGCATCGAAGGCGGTGGAGTATACTGGCCTGCACAACTTCACATGAACGAAATGCGATGACGAGGACAGTAGGGACGAACCCATCTCAAGAGAGCCGGCGGATGCTGCGAGCCGGCGGTGGGCGGCCCGAACGCCACCTCCGAGCAGTTCGGCGCGAACGTTGCGCGGCGCAACCGGACGATCTCCGGGACCCCGCGGGCAAGTAGGCTGGACCGGCGACTCCGTTATCAGTCCGATCGAGGCCGGCGCGCGTCGCCGTCCTCCCTTCCTTCTGAGGTCCTGGTGCAGCCTGCGTGCAACAGGGCTTTTTTCATGTACGGACGCAGAAGGAAGGAGTCATATGCGCTTGAGAAGCGAAGCCGTCACCGCAGGCGTGGCGCGCGCCCCCCACCGCAGCCTGCTCAAGGCCGACGGCATCACCGACGAGGAGCTGGGCCGCCCGCTGGTGGCGGTGGTGAACTCGCGCAACGACATCATCCCCGGGCACAACAACCTGGACAAGATCGCCGAGGCCGTGAAGGCCGGCATCTACATGGCGGGCGGCGTGCCCTTCGAGATCTCCACCATCGGCGTGTGCGACGGCATCGCCATGAACCACGACGGCATGCACTACTCGCTCGTGTCGCGCGAGGTCGTCGCCGACAGCGTGGAGTGCGCCGTGCAGGGCCACGCCTTCGACGCGCTGGTGTGCATCCCCAACTGCGACAAGGTGGTGCCCGGCATGCTGTTGGGCGCGCTGCGCGTGAACATCCCCACGGTGTTCGTGTCGGGCGGCCCGATGCTGGCCGGCGCCCGTCCGGGCGGGCGCGGCCCCGCCACCGACCTCAACACGCTCTTCGACGGCGCGGGCCGGGTGCAGGCGGGCACGATGACCGAGGAGGAGCTGAAGCACCACGAGGACCACGCGTGCCCCACCTGCGGCAGCTGCTCGGGCATGTTCACGGCCAACTCCATGAACTGCCTGTGCGAGGCCTTAGGCATCGCGCTGCCGGGCAACGGCACCATCCCGGCCGTGTACTCCGAGCGCATCCGCCTGGCCAAGCACGCGGGCATGAAGGTGATGGAGCTTCTGGAGAAGGGCCTGCGCGCCCGCGACATCGTGAGCGCGGCGGCCATCCGCAACGCCATGGAATGCGACATGGCCTTCGGCGGCTCCACGAACACCGTGCTGCACCTCACGGCCATCGCGCAGGCGGCGGGGCATCCCATCACGATGGACGATTGGGACGCCGCCTCCGCCCGCACGCCGCACCTCGTGAAGCTGGCGCCCTCGGGCCCGCGCCCCCTCACCGACCTCTACGAGGTGGGCGGCGTGCCGGTGGTCATCGCCGAGCTTGACAAGCTGGGGCTCATCGATCGCAGCGCCGTCACGTGCATGGGGACGATGGACGAGTACCTCGACCACATGAAGGCGTGCTGCGCGGGCGCCGACGGCGAGGTCGTGCGCGCGCATGACAACCCGTTCTCCCCGGTGGGCGCTTTGCGCGTGCTGCACGGCAACATCGCTCCCGACGGCGCCATCGTGAAGAAGAGCGCCGTGGACCCCTCCATGCTCACGCACACGGGCCCCGCGCGCGTGTTCGAGGGCGAGGAGGACGCCTGCGCGGCCATCAACGCCGGTCGGATAAAGCCGGGCGACGTGGTGGTCATCCGCTACGAGGGCCCCAAGGGCGGCCCGGGCATGCGCGAGATGCTCACGCCCACCTCGGCCATCTGCGGGATGGGCCTGTCCACGTCCGTGGCGCTCATCACCGACGGGCGCTTCTCCGGCGCCACGAAGGGCCCGGCCGTGGGGCATGTGAGCCCCGAGGCCGCGGCGGGCGGCCCCATCGCGCTTGTCGAGGAGGGCGACCTCATCACGGTGGACATAGAGGGCGGCGCGCTCACGCTGCACGTGGACGACGCGGAGCTGGCGCGGCGCCGCGCGGCATGGGAACCGCCGGCGCAAAAGCACGACCACGGCGTGCTGTCGAAGTACGCCAAGCTGGTGACCTCGGCAGACAAGGGGGCGTACGTGTCATGAGCGAAGAAGGGCAGAGGCGTCCCGGCGCCACTGCGGCCGCCGTGGGCGCGCCGCGCGGGCTGGGCAGCCGCACGGACAAGCAGGGCAGGCAGATGATAGGGGCCGAGGCCGTGGTGGCCTCGCTGGAGGCCGAGGGCGTGGATCTGGTGTTCGGCTATCCGGGCGGCCAGGCCATCAAGATATACGACGCGCTCTACGATTCGACGCAGATCACCCACGTGCTCGCGCGCCACGAGCAGGGCGCGGTGCACGAGGCCGACGGCTACGCGCGGGCCACGGGCAACGTGGGCGTGGTCGTTGTGACCAGCGGCCCGGGCGCCACGAACACGGTCACGGGCATCGCGACGGCCTACATGGACAGCGTGCCGCTCGTGGTGATCACGGGCCAGGTGCCACGCGGCGTCATCGGCACGGACTCGTTCCAGGAGTCCGACATCGTGGGCATCACCATGCCGGTGGTCAAGCACAGCTACCTTCTGCAGTCCACCGACGAGCTCACGCGCACGTTTCGCGAGGCGTTCCACATCGCCAAGACGGGGCGTCCCGGCCCGGTCCTCATCGACGTGCCGAGCGACCTGGCCTCCGAGACGATGGTGTTCGAGTACCCCGACGACGTGAGCCTGCCCTCCTACAAGCCCACCTACCGCGGCAACGCCAAGCAGGTCCGCCAGGCGGTGGAGCGCATCAAGCGCGCCGAGCGCCCCGTGCTCTACGTGGGCGGCGGCGTGGTGTCCTCAGGCGCGTCGGAGGAACTGGTGCACCTGGCCGAGATCATGCGGATCCCCGTGGTCACCACGCTCATGGGCAAGGGCGCCTTCCCCGCGTCGCACCCGCTCAACCTAGGTCCCGTGGGCATGCACGGCTCGAAGTACGCGAACCTGGCCATGACCGAAAGCGACCTCATCATAGCCGCCGGCGCGCGCTTCTCCGACCGCGTGACGGGCAAGCTCTCCGAGTTCGCGCCGCACGCCGACGTCATCCACATCGATATCGATCCGGCCGAGATCGGCAAGGTGCGCGAGGTGCAGGTGCCCATCGTGGGCGACCTCAAGGGCGTGCTGGCCTCCATCGCGGCGTCGCTGGAGAAAGCCGGCGCGCGCCCGGCCACAGACGAGTGGATGGAGCGGATCGCCGCTTGGCGCACGCGCTACCCCTTCTACCATCCCGGCGTGGGCGACAACCCCGACGAGATCGTGCCCGAGATGGTCATGCGCAAGCTCTCCGCGCTGCTCGATCCGCGAAAGAGCATCGTGGTCACCGAGGTGGGGCAGCACCAGATGTGGGCCGCCCAGAGCATCGACCGCGAGACGCCGCGCTCCTTTCTGTCCTCGGGCGGGCTGGGCACCATGGGGTTTGGCTTCCCCGCGGCCATCGGGGCCGCCATCGGGTGCCCGGACAAGCAGGTGGTGTGCGTGGCCGGCGACGGGTCGTTCCAGATGAACAGCCAGGAGATGGCCACGGCCGCCGTGCACGGCGTGCCGGTGAAGGTTCTTATCATGGACAACCGGTGCCTGGGGATGGTGCACCAGTGGCAGCGCCTGTTCTACCGCGAGCGCTACTCCAACACGCTTCTGGACGATACGCCGGACTTCGTGAAGCTGGCCGACGCCTACGGCTGGGAGGGCGAGCGCATCGAGCGGCCCGAGGAGCTGGACGCGGCTCTCTCCCGCATGCTGGCGGCCGAAGGACCCTACCTGCTGGACGTGGCCATCTCGCGCGACCAGAACGTGTACCCCATGGTGGCGCCGGGGCGGGCGCTCGACGATGTCATCGGGGCCATCGACGTGGCCGTGGGCGCGGTGCGCACCGACGTGCCCGAGTCCGACGGCGGGAAGGGGGGCGCGCGATGAGCGCCATGAAGCACATCCTGTCCGTTCTGGTGGAGAACAAGCCCGGCGTGCTCTCGCGCGTGACCGGCCTCATCTCGCGGCGCGGCTTCAACATAGAGTCGCTGTCGGTGGGCCCTACCGAAGACCCCACCATGTCGCGCGTCACAGCCATCGTCAACGCCGACGACGTGGCCTTCGAGCAGATCACCAAGCAGCTGCACAAGCTGATCAGCGTGCACAAGATCACCGACCTCACCGACGAGGGGGCCATCGAGCGCGAGCTGGTCATGTTCAAGGTGAACGCCGCGCCCGAGCGCCGCAGCGAGATCATCGAGATAGCCAACGTGTTCCGCGCGAAGATCGTGGACGTGGGCAGAAGCTCGCTCACCATCGAGGCCACCGGCGACGAGAGCAAGCTCAAGGGCATGGAGGACCTCTTCCGCGCCTACGGCATAAAGGAGATCACGCGCACGGGCAAGATCGCCATGTCGCGCAACAGCAAGGAAGCGTAGAAGCGCGCGGATCGCCAACCGAGAAGCGTAAACCAGCCAAGAAGAAAGGAAACCAGGAACATGGCTGTTACGGTGTACTACGAAAACGACGTCGACCCGCAGATCATCCAGGGCAGGAAGATCGCCGTCATCGGCTACGGGAGCCAGGGCCACGCCCATGCGCTCAACCTCATGGACTCGGGCTGCGATGTGCGCGTGGGCCTGCGCGAGGGCTCCTCGTCGTGGGCTGCGGCCGAGGAGGCGGGACTTAAGGTGTGCACGATGGACGAGGCCGCCGAGGAGGCCGATCTCATCATGATCCTCGTGCCCGACGAGCTGCAGGCGCAGGTGTACAAAGACCACATAGAGGCGCATCTCAAGGCGGGCGACACGCTGGCGTTCGCGCACGGCTTCAACATCCACTACGGCTACATCGTGCCGCCCGAGGACGTGAACGTCATCATGTGCGCGCCGAAGGGCCCCGGCCACATCGTGCGCCGCCAGTTCACCGAGGGCTCGGGCGTGCCCGATCTGGCCTGCGTGGCGCAAGACGCCACGGGCGACGCGTGGGACGTGGCGCTTTCGTACTGCTGGGGCGTGGGCGGCGCGCGCTCGGGCATCATCAAGGCCACGTTCAAGGAGGAGACGGAAGAGGATCTGTTCGGCGAGCAGGCGGTGCTCTGCGGTGGCTTGGTCGAGCTGGTCAAGGCCGGCTTCGAGACGCTCACCGAGGCGGGCTACCCGCCGGAGCTGGCGTATTTTGAGGTGTACCACGAGATGAAGATGATCGTGGACCTCATGTACGAAAGCGGCATCCACTTCATGAACTACTCCATCTCCAACACCGCCGAATACGGCGAGTACCACGCCGGCCCCAAGGTCATCAACGAGCAGTCGCGCGAGGCGATGCGCGAGATCTTGGCGCGCATCCAAAACGGCGAGTTCGCGCGCGAGTTCATGGCCGACTGCGAGAGTGGCCATGCATGGCTGCTCGAGCAGCGCGCCGCCATCAACGAGCACGAGATAGAGAAGACGGGCGAGAAGATCCGCGGCATGTTCAGCTGGATCAAGCGCGGCGACGAGTAGCGCCGCCGCGGAAGGGACCGCGGAGCCGGTCTGTGGGCGCGCGCCCGCGGACCGGCCCCGTTTGCGGGCGTTTTCCCGCGTCAGGATCCGCAGGGAGGGAGGGGAGCGGTACAATCCTTGCGTTCGGGGCGCTTCGTCCCGCTTCCAACGTCGTTCACGAGGCATGAAGGTGGTTTGCGCTATGACGAAGAAGGTGCTGGTTACCGAGAAGCTGGCCGAAGCCGGCCTCGCCGCGCTGCGCGAGAGGGGCATCGAGGCGGACGTCAGGCTCAAGATGTCGCCCGAGGAGCTGGTCGCGGCCATTCCCGATTACGACGGGCTCATCGTGCGCTCCGCCACGAAGGTGACGCGCGAGGTGCTGGAGGCGGGCGCGAAGCTGCGCATCGTCGGGCGCGCCGGCGTGGGCGTGGACAACGTGGACGTGGAGGCCGCCACCGAGCGCGGCGTCATCGTGTGCAACGCGCCCACGTCCAACATCGTGAGCGCGGCCGAGCACACCATGGCGCTCATGCTGGCGTGCGCGCGCAACGTCGCCCAGGCCAACGCCGTCGTGCACGCCCACGAATGGGAGCGGGGGCGCTTCACGGGCGTCGAGCTGTACGAGAAGACGCTCGCCATCTTCGGCCTGGGCCGCGTGGGCGGCTTGGTGGCCGAGCGGGCGCGGGCCTTCGGCATGAAGCTTGTGGGCTATGACCCGTACTGCAGCCCCGAGCGCGCCGAGCAACTGGGCGTGACGCTGTACGACGACGTTGACGCGGTGGTGCCGCTGGCCGACTTCATCACCGTGCACCTGCCCAAGACCAAGGAGACCATCGGCATGTTCGGACCCGACCAGTACGCCCGCATGAAAGACGGCGTCATCCTGATCAACACGGCGCGCGGGGGCATCTACAACGTGGAGTCGCTCGCCGACTTCTTGGCCGCGGGCAAGGTGGGCGCGGTGGGCATCGACGTGTTCGAGGGCGAGCCGTGCCGCGAAAGCCCCCTGCACGAGTTCGACAACGCCGTGCTCACGCCGCATCTGGGGGCCAGCACGAAAGAGGCGCAGGAGCGCGCCGGCGTGCAGATAGCCGAGTATGTGGCCGCGGGCCTGGAGGGTTCCATTGTGACCACGGCGCTCAATATGGCGCCCGTGCCGCCCGAGGTCATGGACGCGGTGGGGCCGTACGTGCCCGCCTGCCAGATGATGGGCAGCATGCTCGCGCAGATCCACGGCGAGATCCCGCAGTTCCTCAAGCTCTCGGCGGCGGGCGCGCTGGCCGACGCCGATCCGTCCATCCTGGTGGCCGGCACGCTCAAGGGGCTGCTGTCGTACAAGAACGTGGCCACGGTCACGCCGGTCAACGCCAAGGCGGTGGCCAAGCGCCACGGCATCCGGGTTGAGACGGCCGCCAGCCCCGACGCCTCCGGGTACGCTTCTGCGGTGTCCATCGTGGCCGACGGCACGGAGGTGGCGTGCACGTTGGCGGGCGATGCCCAGGCGGCGCGCCTCGTGTCGCTTCTGGGCTACCGGCTGGACATCGCCCCGGCATCGCAATCCCTCGTGTTCGAGTACGTGGACGCTCCGGGGCGCGTGGGCGTGATCGGCACCGTCTTGGGCGAGGCGGGCATCAACATCACCACGATGCAGATAGGCACGAAGCCCGAGGAGCGCTGCGCGCTCGTGTACCTGAACGTGGAGGGCGAGGTGACCGGGGAGGTTCTGGAGAGGCTGCGCGCCGAGCTGGACGACCTCAAGAACCTGTGGTGCATCAAACTTTAGGAATACCGTATACTGAGACGATTGTTTCCATCCCGACAGAAAGGACGCAAGGCTTATGACGCGCAAGATCGACATATTCGACACCAGCATATACTTGGAAATCAATTTGGATGCACCCGATGATACTCCTAGGTAAAGGGG
>DXCU01000029.1 GCA_019115845.1 Candidatus Rubneribacter avistercoris
CGGGGATATCGTCACATTCCGAGGCCCCTTGCAGCGCTGTATGACAACCGGGAATGTGACGATATCCCCGTCCCCCTGTCACGCCCCTGTCACGCGCCCCCCTGTCACGGGGAGGCCGTCGAATGCGCGGCTTGCGTCCCCTAAGATTCCGACCAGAACTTCTGAACGAGGTCGGCGCGGTTCGCCGCGCCGACCTTCTTGAAAATGTGGGAGGTGTGGGTTTTCACCGTGCCCACGGTCACCTGCAGAAGCTGGGCGATCTGCTGGTTGCTCATGCCGTCCAGCATATAGCCGAGGATCTCCTCCTCGCGAGAGGACAGCTCGTGGCGTTTGGCGAAGTAGGGAAGCGCCTCCTGCATCTGCCGCTGGTGCGGGTTCGTCAAATCGGCAGGGGAGGGAGGCTGATCGCGCTTCAGCTCAAGGGCGCGCACCGAGCTGCGGACCGCATAGCCGATGATGCAGACGAACAGGGCTATTTCGGCGATGTTCCTGCGGTAGAGGAACTCCGTTAGGAAATTGCCGTGCGAGGCGGGCTCTGGAACCAGCAGCATCACAACCGTGTCCTCTAAGAAGATGAGGATCGCAAGCGCTGTGAAGACCGCCATGATGGGCACCTTGCGCCGGTACCTCGTCCTTTCCACGGCGGAGTCGATGCCCAGGTACTGCAGCCAGAAGTACAGGCTGGCCCCCAATAGGAAGAACTGCCGCAGGCTGTACAGTATCCATTTGCGCATGGAATCGTCTATGTTGGGCATCACGAAGAAGAACAGCGACACGCCGAAGAATCCTGCAATGGGGCCGTGCTTCCATTGCTTCCGACCCTCGTCGGCAAAGTCCAGGATGGCGAGCCAAAGGGGCTGGCACAGGGCCGCTCCCAGCAGTATGTGGAAGAGGGGATCCTCCATCGCCCCCCACTCCTCGGTGGCGGGCAGGTTCTGGGTGCTGTATTCGTTGTAGAGGATGAACGCCTGCTCAATGGTGTAGGCGATGGAGAAGGCGCCCAGGTAGGCCAAGATCCGTTTGCGGGAGACCGTGTAGGCGGCAAGGGAGAAGAACGACGAGGAGGCGCATACCGCTACCAGGCAGATGGCTATGAGGTACATCGCGACGGTCAAGGGTGCCTCCATCTGTTTCGGCTTCAACCCAAGGATAGGCGTCTCGGCGAGGAACCCCGTCGATGCCAGCCAAGCCCTTCAAACTGTAAATTCGCCGATACGATTCGGGCAAGAGCTTTAGGGGTTGATTCGGGTTGATTTTCGCCTCGGGCAAAATCAACCCGAATCCCTCTTCGCGAACCGGCCATTGCCGCCTAAGGTGCGTGCCATCGGGGCGTCCGGCAAAGGGACGCCGATCCTTGCAAAGGAGGAAACATGGCCAACGCATTCAGGTATCCGGGCGAGTTCGAGCCGCAGACGGACGTGTTCGTGGAATGGCTTCCCTATGGCGAGCCCATTAAAGGGTTCGACGCACTCAAGCCCGTCACCGAGGTGGTGCGCAACCTGATCGAGCACGGCGACGTGCAGGTGCACGTCAATTGCTGCCCTCTGGTGGAGGGGCTTGAGCGGTCGTGCAGGGAGACGCTGACCGCCGCCGGCGTTGACGTTGAGAAGATCGATTTCACCCAGTATCCGGAGGATCCCAACTCCTTCTATTTCCGCGACAACGGCCCCAACGTCATGGTGGATGACGAGGGCAACACCTTGGTGGTCAATCCCAGCTGGAGCTTTTACGGCCGCTATGAGAAAAACGAGGGGCTGCGCGACCTGTCCCGGCAGATCGGCGTGCACGCGGCAGTGGGCCTGGGCTGCTACGACATCGTGAGCTCCGATTTGGTCTCCGAAGGCGGCGACCGCGAGTTCAACGGCGCCGGGGTGCTCATGGCCATTGAGGACACCGAGGTGCGCAAGCGCAATCCCCAGTGCACGAAGGAGCAGGTGGAGGAAGAGTTCAAGCGCCTCTGGAACGTGGAGAAGATCATTTGGCTCCCCCAGCCGCTCTACGATGACGACGACTTCCGCATGGCGCCCCTCGACTATCTGGAGGACGGCACCCCCATAGTGGGCGCCAGCTTCGCCGCACATGCCGACGAGATGTGCCGTTTCGTTGCCAAGGACACCATCCTTCTGGCCGAGGTGTCCGAGGAGGAGGCGGCCGAAAACCGCATCTCCGCCGAGAACAAGCGGCGCCTTGACGCCGCCTACGAAGTGGTCTCGCAGGCCACCGATGTGGAGGGCAATCCCTTCAAGATCCTGCGCATTCCGGCGTCGGCCCACATCCAGTACGTGCAGCGTCCCGGCGACGACCTCTACGACTATTACCACGAGCTGGTGGGCGACGCCTTCATGGACGGCACGCCGTGGCCCGAAGACGAACTGCACCTGTTCGGAGCCACCAGCTACTGCAATTTCCTGGTGTGCAACGGCATCGTGCTGGGGCAGCGCTACTGGCAGGAGGGCATGGACGAGGCCATCAGGGAGAAGGACGAGCAAGCCGAGGCCGCGCTCAAGGCGGCGTTCCCGGACCGCAAGGTGGTCATGATCGACTCTTTGGCCCTGAACATGGCGGGCGGCGGCGTCCACTGCTGGACCAAAAACGTCTACGTCCCCCGGTCCAAGTAACGCTCGGCCGGTCGAAGGGCCTGGCTGCGAACCCCGTCCGCATTCATTCGAGAAAGGAACCTTACCATGGGAAACCCCATCCTCGGAAAAGACTTCATCAACCTGCGCGACTTCACTCCCGAGCAGTTCCGCTACCTGCTCGACCTCGCCCATGAGCTCAAGGCGGAGAAGCGCGCCGGCGTGGATCAGCGCCGTTTCGTCAACAAAGACGTCATCGCGCAGTTCGAATGGGGGTCGACGCGCACTCGCTGCGCTTTTGAAACGTCCTGTCACGACCTGGGCTTGGGATTTACCTACCTGTCGAACTCCCACGTGGGCGTCCAGGAGACGGTCAAGGACACCATCCGCGTGTTCAACGAGATGTACGACGCCATCGTGTGGCGCTCTCAGGGGTCCGAGACGTTCATGTACCAGATCGCCGATTACGCTGACATCCCGGTGATCAACGCGCTCACCACCGAGGACCATCCCACCCAGATGCTCGCCGACGCCATGACGCTGGAGGAGTTGTGGGGCGGCCCCGGCTCGTGCAAGGGAAAGAAGCTGGCCTACACGGGGGCCTGCGCCATCTCCCCGCTCTGGTACGGCCGCATGTGCGCGCTTTTGGGCATGGACTGCTACGCCATCGGCCCGGACCTGTACGATCACAAGATGATCCCCGAGTACGTGGAGGAGCTTGAGGGGCTGTTCGCCAAGTGGGCGCCCGAGAACAAGCTCGTCGTCTCCGACGACGTCAACCTGCTTGAGGGCATGGACGTCGTGACCACCGAGGAATGGGAGTACACCACCTCCTCCACCAGCGACGACCACGGCTACGATGCCTGGATGTCCTACGCCAAGGACCTCATTCCCTACCGTCTGACCAGCGAGCTTATGGAAGTGGTGAACAACCCCGACTGCGTGGTGCTCCACATGCTGCCCTCGCTGCACAACGCCGACCATTCGCTGGGGCAGCAGCTGCTGGCCCAGGCTCCCGACGAGGAGTCCAGGAGGATCATCACCGAGGGCATGGAGATATCCGACGAGCTGTTCGAAAAGCACGCGGCCGAGATCTTCCGCGAAGCGGGCAACCGCCAACACACCATCAAGGCCGTGCTGGCCGCGACCATGGGGATATAACGCCCGCTCCCCGCAGGGCGCGGAGGGCGTTCTCCTTGCGTGGGCCGGACGCCCTCCGCTCTGAGAAAGGACTTTTTCATGGACATCGAGAAGAAATCGAATCTGCGCGCATGGCTCACCGTTTTGGGGTGCGGCATGCTCATATCCGGTTCGGTGACGTTCTACACGGTGGTCATCGGCAACTTCTTCGTTCCGGCCTCCGAGGCGCTGGGGTCGGATTACTCCAGCATCTCCCTGTACTCCACCCTCGTGTACATCGGCATCGCCTGCGGCCTGCCGTTCGTGGGCAACTGGTTGCCGAAGATACCGCCTCTCGGCATCGCGGGCTTCGCGGCCTTGCAATCGCTGGTGGTGGCCGCCCTGTCGTTTAGTCAGAGCGTGACTTGGTGGTGGATCGGCGGGTTTTTGATCGGCGTGGGCATGGCGTTCACGAGCATCGTGTTCATCTCCACGGTGCTCACCAACTGGTTCGCCAAGAAGACGGGCTTGGCCATCGGCCTTGCCTGGGCGTTGGCCAGCGTGGTGTCGGCCATCATGAGTCCGGTGACCGTGTCGCTCATGGAGATGATGGATTGGCGCGCAAGCCTGCTCGTGTTCGCCATCGTGGGCGCTGTCCTGGCCGTTCCCGCCGCTTTGCTCCTGGTGTCTTACAGCCCTGAGAAGAAGGGCCTGAAGCCCTACGGCAGCGAGGCGGCTGCGGCGGGCGAGGCGGTGGCGGAATCCGGCGTTCCGGCGAAACGGGCCGTGCGCTCGGCCGCGTTCGCGCTGGTGGCTCTGGCGCTGGCGCTCACGCAGATCGTGTCCGTCATCAACGCTTACTTCCCCATGTACGCGGAAAGCGTGAGCTTCGCTCCCACCGTCGGGGCGTTCATGATCTCCGTTGCGCTCATGTTCGATATCGCCTTGAACCCCATCGTCGGTTGGACCATCGACAAGTTCGGTGCCATCAAGGCTTTCGTGGCCTGGTCGTGCGTGGGCATTCTCTCCATGCTCATCCTTTTGGTGAGCGCCGGCAACGAGATCATGGCCTACCTGGGCGCCGGCTTGGGCGACACGCTCTACGTGCTGCTGGGCGTGGGTATAGCCAGCGTGGCCTCGACGGTGTTCGGCACAAAGGACTACGGCAAGATCTTCGCCTACATCACTATCTTCGGCTTCGCTGCCGGCTCCGTGGGCGGCTTCATCATCGCCTCCCTGTACGAGAGCACCGGCTCGTTTGAGGTGGTGTTCATGTTCTGCATCGTCACCATCGTGGTCATCATGCTCGCGGTCATTGGCGCGGGCATCAGCGGGAAGAAGCTCGCCCGCGAATCTGCGGCGGCGGACGCCTCCGCCGAAGAGGGCGCGACGGACCCGCGCTAACCCTGCGCGCTCCTTTCCCGCAGCGTTTGAGAGCCAGTCTCCTTCGGTGTCCCGCTCTGCTTCGCAGGCGCGGGACACCGGCGTTTGGGGACGTGCGAGCGGCTGGCCGAGAAGCGTTCGCACACCGACAGGCATCACGGGCGGCCTTCTTGCTCTGCGGATTCTTCAAGAGCCTGTGTTTCGATGACCTCGGCAAGAAGGCGGCCGAAGTCCGGAGCTGTTTGGGAGGTGATAATCGGGCGGCCGAGTTTCCTCTCTGCGACCTTGCGGGCGACGCCGGCCACTTCTCCACCCGATTTCGCCACGTCACGGTGCTCGGAGAGGTTTTCTGGGTCGGTCGCGCGTTCCAGTTCCGCAGTTGTGGCTTCAGCCAGCGTGGAGAGCGCAAGCTCCAAATCGCTCATATTGTCGCGCAGGCTCTCTTTGGAAAGGCCCTTGTGGGTTTTGTACTCGCGCGCCGTCATATCCGACCACGCCTGGTAGATGTCGTTTGTGAGGATGGCGTATTCGGGGTTGCTCTTGACGCCGCGCTCCCTCCATTCGTGCGTGAGGGTCTTGCGCACCTTGATAGAGAAGAGCCGTTGGCTGATCCAGTCTTCGGTGTATCCTTTGCGTCGGTAGTATTCTATGGCGCGCTCGATGGCAAGCTCGGGGTCGAACACTTCCTCGATGCGCTCCTTGCCCACTTGGGCGAGCCAGAGCTTGAACGGCTCGGCTTTGGGGGAGGGGACCGACTGGATGAGGCGCAGGATTTGCTCGGTCGTTCCGGCGTCGGTGAGGCGCATCTTGCCGTCAGCGGCCCTCATCTTCAAACCGTTACAATTTGTAACGGTTTGATTCCCCTCTTCGATCAGCCTTTTCTTGAGCACTCGCCAATACGTTTGAGGGTTCTTGCTCTCTGTCAGAACCGCTATCACATCGACGATGGAGAAATACCACTCCTCCTCGTCCTCAACCCAGACCGATCGAATCTCATGTCCTTCGAACAGATGCAGCTTGTCGGTTCCTTCTGTTTTGGGCATGGCTTCGCCCCTCCTTTGCTTTCGGTTGTTGGCCAACGATGCGTTGGGCGCGTGCGCGAAGAGCACGCGGCGGAAAGCAGGAGAAGGCGCCATTCGTCCTTTTGGGCTTCCCAACCCTTCGTTCCTTTTGGGGAGATTATACCAAACATCAGTTCGTTTTCAAGTAAAAAAAGAAACTTTTGTTCGATATTTTGGGTATCGCGACGCAAAGAGAAGGAAGGTGCGCGAGCGCGCCCTTCGGTCCGAGTTCATCCGAAGGGCGCGCTCGTTCACAATACGGCAGGGCGGCCTGCGCAGCATCCCGATCCCCCCGCTGTTACCGAACGGTCACAATGGGCGAAGCCTTGCCGGGAAAGGCGGCAAAGGGACGTCGGCCCTCGCCCCCTTCCCCTCGTCTGAGCTCCGAGCTTCTCTTACGCCGGGCGTATCACCAATTCCTGGATGAGGCTGTCGTCCAGGTTGCATGCGCCGTCGGTGCAGTTCTCTATCTGGGCGAGCGCGTGGATGAGCGTGCCGTGGTAGTCGGCGTAGAAGTTCACCGTGCGCTCGTTCACCACGCGCGGATCATGCATGGAAAAGCCGCCGAACATGAACCTGTTATGGTAGAACATCTCGATGGCGTTGCGTCCGTGCAGAAACGAGTTGGGGCGTTTGACCTGGGACGGGCAGTAATCCACAAGGCGGCACTCCTCGGCGAAGCACGCCGCCAGCGCTCTGTGGTCCATGTCCTGCATCGCCGCGACGAAATCGTTGATGACCATGACTGCCTCCTAGTACACTTTCTCGGAATTGAGCAGGGCGTCCGTGCCTCCGTCCACGAACAGCACCACGCCGTTGATACCGCACGCCTCCGGGCTGGCGATGAAGGCCATGGCGTTGGCCACTTCGATGGGTTCCATGAGCGGCTCCTCGCCGAAGTGCGTCGGCACGGGAATGGCCTCCATGGCGGCGCGCTGTTCGGGCAGCATGCCCGCGGTCATGGCGGTGCGCACGTTGCCGGGCGCGACCGCGTTGAGGCGCACGCCGCGCGATCCCCACTCGGGGCTCATGCGGCGCACCCAGCGGGCAAGGGCGTACTTCGTGGACGCGTAGTACACGTGCCCGACGGCTGGATCGACGTCCTTCACCAGCTCGAGGATGCGGTCCTCGTCGGCCTGGTTGTTCAGCATGCCGGCCACGTCCATGCGGGCCGCGCCCTGCGCGATGGAGTTCGACGAGGTGACCGTGCAGCTGCCGCCCTTCTTCTCCAAAAGGTCGAAGACACCGCGCGCCATCTCGGTGGCTCCAAAGTAGTTGAGCGAGATGATGAGCGATATGGGGACCTTGCCGCCCGACACGCCCGCGTTGCAGATCATGGCGTCGATGCCGTCGGGGTAGCGCTCGTGCAGCTCGGCCAGGGCGCCGGCGCGACCTTCCTTCGTGGCGAGGTTGGCGGTGATGTCGCCGCCGTTCAAGTCGATGTTCACCACCTCGTGGCCGCGTTCGCGCAGAACCTCGGCCGTTTTGGCGCCGATGCCGCTCGACGCTCCCGTGATGACGTAGATGCCCATGGGCCTTCCTTTCGCGAGGATGAAACGCCTGGACGCCACCGATAAGGCGGCGCGTTCGAACCCCATGCTAGCACGCGAGCGGCGCCCTTCCGCGTCGGGTGGACGAGCGGCGCCCTGCGGCGCCGAGGTGGCCTTGGGGCGTCGGCGAAGGGCGTCGGCTACCTCTTCTGCGCTTCTTGCGAATTCGGGCGCGAAGGGCCATGAGGGCCGCTCCCTTGCCTTTTCCGTGCGAACCTGGGCGCGAAGGGCCGTACGGACCGTCTCTTTCTTGCGTGTCCGGGCGTATCTGAATATATACGTGAAAGAGTTCTGGACAAAATGAGCTTTGATCCACATGGTTTCGTCTCGGATCGGGCCGATTCTAGCCTCTTGTGAAAGCTCGCACGAAAAAGTCTTTCGTTTCCCCTGGTAAATCGCTTACGGTTTTGATTGTTCTCGCGTGAGGATGTGGATCGGGGGCCATTTTGTCCAGCAGCTCTTTTGCGCTCTGTTAAACCAACGTTGACACGAACCGGTGTTTGCCGAATCTCGGGCCGGGCCTTCCCTGGTCGGGCGCCGGGCAAGGCCCTTTCCGCCTGACGGGTAGGGTTTTGCTCGGCGAACCGGCCTGGCCTATGTCAACGCTGGTTTAACAGAGAGCTCTTTTGCGCTCTGCCAAACCGCTGCCGACGCGGGTCGCGCTTGCCGAGCCTCCCCTGATCGGGTGCTCTGGAAGGCTTCCGCCTGATGGGCGGGCCTTGAATGGCGAACCGATTTGACCCATGTCGGCGGCATCGTCTAACAGAGGGCTCTTTCCTTTCCGCTAAACCGGGAACGGCGTGCTGATCCGGAGGGACCTTGAGCGTTAATCCGGACGGGAATGGCGCGGCCTGGAAAGTCGGTCCGGACGGGAATGGCGCGGCCCGGAGAGCCGGCTTCGGCGAATTTGGAGAGGCTCGGAAAGCCGGCCTGGGTGGGCTTGGCATGCCGCTCCCGATGCGGTCAATGCCCCAAGACCGGTTTGGCATCGGAGGTTCTCTCGCTCCCGCGCCTTCGTCCTCCGTTTTGGTGCTTCCTCGCCCATTTCGTCAATCCAATCTCGTGCCCTTCGAATAGATGCGGTTTGTCGATTTCCTGCATCCCCTCCGCTCCCTCCCTTGCTTCGCGCGTCTTTAGAAACTTTTAAGAATCGATTCGTATCGTGAGGGGAGGAAACGAAGGAAAGGAGCTTCGGCAATGCGCTATCTGCTGGAAACAAAGGGGCTGACCAAGCGCTTCGGTCGTGGCGAGCGGGCGCAGACCGCTGTTTTGGACGTGTCGCTGCATGTGCCCGAGGGCGCGGTTTACGGGCTTTTGGGCCCCAACGGCGCCGGCAAGTCCACCATGCTCAAGATGGTGACGGGCATGCTGCAACCCTCTGGCGGCGAGATGCTCTTCGAAGGGGAGCCGTGGCGGCGCGAGCATCTCTACCGCATCGGGTCGCTCGTTGAAACCCCGCCCCTGTACCCCAACCTCACGGCGCGCGAGAATCTGCGCGTGCGCACGACGCTCCTCGGCATTCCCGAGGAGCGCATCGGGGAGGTGCTTGAGACGGTGGATTTGACGAACACGGGAAGGAAGAGGGCAGGGCAGTTCTCGCTGGGCATGAAGCAGCGCCTCGGCATCGCGCTTGCGCTGCTTGCGCGTCCGCGCCTGCTCGTTTTGGACGAGCCGACCAACGGGCTGGATCCTATCGGCATCGAGGAGCTGCGCGGGCTTGTGCGGTCGCTGCCCGGGCAGGGGGTCACGGTGGTCGTGTCGAGCCATGTCCTGACCGAGGTGGCGCACACGGCCGACCTGGTGGGCATCATCGTGGAGGGGCGGCTTGCCCACGAGGGGCGCATCGATGCCGGATGCGATTTGGAGGCCCTGTTCATGGACGTGTGCCGGAAGACGGCGGGGAAGACGGCGGATGCGGGGCGCGCATCATGGGAGCGTCGCGCGGCAGCCGAGGGGCGCGCGTCGCGGGAGAAAGGGGGTGTGCGATGAGTTCTCAGGTTGCGCAAGGTGCACCGCGCGCGAACGCCCGGGAGCGGTCCTGTCGCCCGCGGTGCGGCGGGGCGTTCGCGCGCGCTTTCAAGGGCGAGGCCCTGAAGGGCCGGCGCGCCGCCCCGCGCAAGATCGCGCTCATCGCCCCGCTGCCGTTTTGCGCCCTGGGCATGTCGGCGGGCGGCATGGGGGGCGGGGGAGCCGTCGGGGCGTTTTCCACTTACGGATGGAACTGGTGGTGCGCGCTCATGCTTCCCATCGCGGCGGCGCTCATGGCTGCGTCGGTGGCCAACATCGACGCTCGCCAGGGCCTGAGGCCCGTCCTGGGGCTGCCGCTGCCGCCGGCGGCTACGTGGTGGGCGAAGGCGGCCTACGCGCTTTCCCTCGTCTTCGCGGCGAACTTGGTGGTGTTTGCGGCCAACGTCGTGGTTGTGGCGGCGGGAGGCGGCGCACCCACCGTGCTTGCGGGCCTGGCGACTGCGGTCATGGTGACGGTGGCGTCCTCGTGGATGGTTCCCGCCGTTTTGTTCCTCACGATGCGCTTCGGCACGCTGGCGGGCATCGTCGTTCCCGTGCTGGTGCAGATCACGGTGGGTATCGTGATGGGATGGAGCGACGTGTGGTTCCTGTTTCCCATGGCCTCTGCGCTGTGCGCTCCCGCGCCGTTCACGGGCGTGGCGCCCTCGGGCGTCCCGCTCGCTTCGGGGGATGCGCTCGGCATGCTGGGTTGGCAGACGGCTGCGGGGTTGGGCGTTTCGGCGGCGCTGTTCGCGCTGCTGGCGGTTCTGGGGGCGCGGTGGTTTTCGGGGAGGGAGGTCCGATGACGGCCGGCATGACGCTTCGGCGCGCCCTGCGCTCCGAGGCCGTGCGCCTGCGCCGCAGCGCGCTCGTGCCGCTGCATCTGGCGCTGGCGGCGGGGTTGGGCGTGGCGGCGGGGCTGTACTTCTCCTACGCCGCCTGGGACAGCCTGCTGGGCGCCGACGCGTTCTTTCAGCTTGTGGGCGCGGGCGCGCCTTTGCTCGCCGGCATCTCCTGCGGGCTTGCCGCGGACGCCGAGCGCGAGGCGGGCGGTTTCGCGAACGTGCTGGGGGCGCCCTCGCGCCGGGTGGCGCTTGCTGCGAAGGGGATCGTCCTGTTCACACTCGGGGTTGGCGCGGCCCTGGTGGCGGCCGGGCTGTTCCTTGCCCTGGTGGCCGGGGCGGGCAGGACCGTGCCCGCGCTGCCTTGGTGCGCGGGTGCCACAGGAGGACTTGCGCTGGGCGGCGCGGCTTTGTACGCGGGGTTTCTGTGGGTGGCGATGCGCTTTGGGCGCAATGCCTCTGTCGGGCTGGGGGCGCTGGGTCTGATCGTTGCCATGGCCTCTTTGGGAGGTTTGGCGAACGGCCTGGTCACCGGCACGCTGAGCGGATCGTTCGGCGCAAAGGCGGCGTTCGTTTTGCCCGTTTGCTGGCCGTCGCGCTTGGCGTCGATCGCCATCGAGCTTGGGATCTGCGGGCCGCTTGGCGCTGACGCCCAGACGACGGCGGCCCTGACGGGGGCTCTTGGGCGCTTCGCCGTCGTGAGCGCGGTGGGGGCGGGTGTGCTTTCGGCGGTGCTTCTCGTACGGGCGAACCGCTTCGAGGATCGCCGGCATGCGGCGGAGTGACGGATGGAAGCGCGATGCGCGCGCCGACGGCCCCGATGCGGACGGGGCGCGGCAGGGTTTCGAATGGAGGCAAGGAGCAGAACATGAACGGAAAGCTGAAGGTTGTCGGGGCGGTTTTCGCGGTTGCGGCCGCAATCGCGGTCTGCGGCGCGGTCTTGGTCTCGTTGATGTTTCCCGCGGGCATGATCCCGTATCTCGCGGACAAGTACAATCCCCTTTCGCAGGAAAGGACCGTGTACGCGCGGCTGCCCGACGCGGAGGGCTACGTCGAATCGTGGGATGACGCCTCGGGGCTGTATCGGGACTACTTGTACCTGGTGGACGCCTCCGACTCCCAGGGCGCGCGGGCTCAGGTGCGCGTGATAACGTTTGGAAGCCGGCTTGGCGACGACGGGCCGGACGGCGCGTGGATCGAGGTTCGCGCGAGGGGCTCGGCGTCTTTGGGGTATGGATACGTTTCGGAGGCGGAGGTTCCCGAAGCGGCGCGGCGCGTGCTATGATCGGGCGCCGGGCCGCACGAAAAGGAAGGGAGGACGCACGTGGCGCGCATACTGGTCGTCGATGACGAGAAGGCCATCGTGGACACGCTCGTGCGCGTGCTCGAGCGCGACGGCCACACGGTTGTGGGCACCACCGATCCTGCAGGCGTTCCCGACAGGGACCTTTCGCGGTTCGACCTCATGCTGGTGGACGTGATGATGCCCGGCCTCGACGGGCTTTCCCTCGTGCGACGCATCCGCGACCGAGCGGACTGCCCCATCCTGTTCCTGACGGCCAAAACCGAGGAGGGCGACGCCGTGGCGGGGTTGGCGGCGGGTGCCGACGACTACATCCGCAAGCCGTGCGGGGCGGTGGAGCTGCGCGCGAAGGTGGCGGCCCACCTGCGGCGCGAGGTGCGCGAACGGCACAGCTCGCTCGATTTCGGCTCCGTGCGCATCGACCTGGCCGCCAAGGAGGCGACGGTGGGCGGCTTGCCCGTGCGCCTCACGCCCACCGAATACGCCATCTGCGAGCACCTTGCGCGCCGGCGCGGCCAGGTGTTTTCCAAGGAGGCGCTTGTGGAGGAGGTTCTGGGGTGGGGCAGCGCGTCCGGGCCCGAGACCATCACCGCGCACGTGCACGGCATCCGTTCCAAGTTCAAGGCCCACGGGGTGGATCCCGTGGGAACCGTGTGGGGCATGGGGTATAAATGGGAGCTGTAGGAAGGACGCGTCCGGACCGGCGGCGCGGACCGGCGGCGGGAAGCTCCGATGCCGTGCGCGGGAAGGGCCTGCCCCTCTCGCTCACGGTGGCGCGCTACTTCGTGTACGTGCTGGTTTCCATGGCGCTGATAGCGGCCGCCTGGTTCGGAGCGTTCGTGGTCTTGGGAAACAGCGGCGTCGTCTACTTTGCCAGCTACGCCGAGCAGAACGCGCCGGAGGTTGTCCGGATGCTGGAGGAGGGGCGGCTCGACCCCGCCGACCTCCCCGCATGCTACCGCTGGGCCGTGTTCAACGATGTGGGCGACGTGATGGCCTCCGACCTGGGCAACGGCGAGACGGCGGAGGCGTGGCGGACGCTGCGTGAGGGCGCGTCGGTGGTGCGCTACGACGGGGCGGCCGGCGCCGTGCGGCAGGTGAGCGCCGCGCTTCCGGACGGGCTCACGTGCGTTCTGCAGTACGACTATCTGCCGGATTTCGTCTCCAAGGAGCTGCGCGACGCGCTGCCGGATCCCCAGGCAATCATGACCGTTGCGCTCATCGCGTCGCTGGTGGCCGCCGTGGCGCTCATCGCCGTGCGCGCGGCGCGTGTGATCTCGGCGAAGATGCGCCCGCTCTCGGAGGCTGCGGAGCGTATCGGGCGGCAGGACCTGGACTTCTCGGTGGGGTCCACCGACGTTCGGGAGGTGAACGAGGTGCTCGGCGCCATGGAGCGCATGCGTGCCGCCCTGGCGGAGTCGCTGCGCGAGGGCTGGGCCGCCGACGAGGCGCGCCGGCGGGAGGTGGCCGCCCTCGCGCACGACCTCAAGACGCCGTTGGCCGTTGCACGGTGGAACGCCGAGCTTCTGGCCGAGGGTCCGCTCGACGCGGCTCAGGCCGAGAGCGCGGCCCAGGTGGCCGAGAGCGTGGATCGCATGGAGGGCTACGTGCGGCTGCTCGTGGAGGCGTCGCAGGCGTGCGCTGCGGGGAGTGCGTCGGGGACGGTGGACGCGGCGGCGCTGTCCGCGCAGGTGGAGCGGCAGGCACGCCAACTCTGCGCGGCCGCCGGGTGCAGCCTTGCCTTTGAGGGCGCGTCTGCGGGCTTGCTTGCCGGGAACGGGCCGCAGCTGGTCCGCGCCATCATGAACCTGGTGTCCAACGCCGCAGAGCACGCGCCTGCGGGCTCTGCGGTAAGGGTGCGGCTGCACGTGTCGGGCGGCGATGCGACGGACGGCGATGCATCGGACGGCGTGCTGCGGGTGGAGGTGGCCGACGAGGGCCCGGGGTTCTCCGAGGCCGCCCTCGCACACGGCACGGAGCGCTTCTTCACCGGCTCGTTCGACCGCAATGCGGAAAGCGGCCACTTCGGTCTGGGTCTTTCCATCGCAAGCGACGTCGCGGCAGCCCATGGCGGCACGCTGAGCCTTGCAAACGGCCGCGAGGGCGGCGCCCGCTGCGTCGTCGAGCTTCCCCTGGCCGAATCCGGGTCCGAGTGAGGCCGGGGTCAAGTGAGGCCGCCCCGCCCGCCCTCCCGCCTCGCTCGGCTTGCGGCCCGTTCCCGGCGTTTTGCCCGGGTGCGCCTACTTCCGCATCTGACGGTAGCGGGCAAGGGCTTCGTCGTAGCTGCCGACGGTCTTTTTGAAGTACACGGTGTAGCCGATGGTCGCAATCGCCAGGGCAACCAGGTAGATAGCTGCAAAGCACACCCATGCCCCCATGCCCACCTCGGCCGGAATCCATTGGCCGAGCCATGCGCACAGCACAAGCACTGGCAGGCAGCAAACCCCAAATCCGGCGATTCTTGCAGGGTACGAGAGCTGTTTGAGCAGAGCATCGGTGAACCAGGCTGTTTGCAGCACCGTTATGCCGATGGCGGCTGCGTACAAACTGGCGGCAAGGTTGAGCCCGTGGCTTGGACCTGCGAAAGCATAGCCCATGGCCAAAAAGCACGCCATGAGAATGGCGAACATGACGCAGGCGGCGTTGGCGGTTTTCAGGATGAGGCGTTTCATGCTGACCTCCTCTTCTCTACAATCCGAGTTTGCGTTTGATGTCGGGAGCGTACTGACGGGAGGCGACGGTTGCCTCTCCGTTGTCGAGCAGCAGCTGCAATCGCGCGCCGGGGACGGGGCGAATGCCGCGGACGTGGTCGAAGTTCACGAGCATCTGCCTTGATGCGCGCACGAATTCAGTGCCGGAAAGTCGGTCCTCTGCCTCGTAAAGACGCAGCGGCGTTTCAAGGACGGCGTTGGCGGTGTAGAGAAATGTCGCGCCGTCCACCGCTTCGATGTAGAGCACATCGTCCAAGGGCACGCGGTAGGTCGTTCCGTCGTGCGAGCCAACGAGCTGGTGGTCAAGTGCGCTCAGGCTGGCGACGATGCGTTGCGCGCGTTCGTCGATTCGTGGGCATGCCACGCTTACTTCGATGTCGTCGAGATAGGGGTTCTCGGTGATGGTTACGTTCACGGCGGGGCCTTTGCGTCTCGAGGTTGGCATCATAAGGCTGGGCCGGCCAGCAGCGCCAGTATGCCCGAGTTTTCCGCGTTCGCGCAAGGTCGCGCGTTCCCACTTGCACCCAGAAGCGCCTCAGTTGCACGGAGGCTTGGGTGTGAGGACTGGGAGATGTGGCTCGAAAATGGCATACAGTAGTGGTATTATGAATTTGGTAATACCAAGGAGGTGGCAAATGGACGAGCCGGAGATTCACCCCAACGCTCTCAAGCACCTCAGCAGAGACGAGGTCTTGCAAGCATGGAATTCGGTGGTGAAAAGCATCAGGCGGGAAAGTGATGATGGGCCGCCTCGCTGGCTTTCGGTAGGCTGGTTGAACAATGGCACCGACGTTGAGCTGATATACGTTGAGACGATGTTCGGGTGGTTCATAATTCACGCAAAAGCACCGGCCGAGAAAAAATTCAAAGACGAGATTGAGCGCACGGAAAGGAGAGCGAGATGAGCAAAGCGAGTGGATATATAGCAGCGAATGGACAAGAAATCACAGAGGCTATGATTGACCGCTGGTGTGATGCGTACGAGCGCGGCGAATTTCCGGAAGGCGAACACACGGTTGGCGATGTCGTTCATGGTAAACCGCAGCGCTCAATCGAAAAAACGACCGTTCTAACTCTGAAAATTCCTATTGGAATGAAAGCAGCCATTAATCGCAAAGCGAAGCAGCAGGGCATCAGTGCGAGCGAGTATGCAAGGCGGGCAATTGCCGATGAGCTTCTAGCTGAAACGCGCTAGGTGCAGCTTGGCAGCGCCCGCGCAGGAAGTTGGACAGCTCTGTTAGCTAGCAAAGAAGGCCGCTGGGTTCCCGGCGGCCTTCTTCTATATTGGCGTTGATCTGCGATTGGTCTGTGAGGTATCGTGCGTGCTTCAAATTGTGCCGTGGTGGTATACTTTAGTTATGCAACTTACCGCACAGGACATAGCGAAGATTGTTGAGCGGGTGCTGGTTGACTACGATGTTGAAAAAGCGTACCTGTTCGGCTCATTTGCGCGCGGGGAAAGCGATGAGTCGAGCGATGTCGATCTGCGATTGGTCTGTGGCTCCAGCATGACTTTCGGACTTTTGCACGACATGGTCGAACGCCTTGAAGTTGAGTTGGGTCGCAGGGTGGAGATTGTGACAAACCCTCCCGAGCGCATGCGCCCCGCATTTCGCAAACGTATCGAAAAAGATGAGGTGCTGCTCTATGAAGCCGCATGAGCGCGACCTCGCTTTGATTGAAATCATTCTCGAAGATTATGCTACGTTAGGCAAGCGTCTTGCTCGTTTCAGTGTTACCGAGCATTCATTTGTGAATGATCGATCTGACGACGGGGAACTTGCCTACGATGCGGTGATGAGTCCTGTATATCGTATAGCTGAGGATGCGCTTCATCTTTCAGAGGAACTTATGAATTCTTTTCCCGATTACCCTTGGAAGAATATTCGTGGTTTCCGAAACTTTGTCGCGCACGGGTATCGAGAGGTTGATAGAGCGATAGCGTGGAAAGTTGTACATGAGGACATTCCTCAGCTCGCGACCTTGCTGGAGCAATACAAGCTGGATGGGTAGCTTTCTGTTTTGCGAGGGAGATTTCAACAGTTCTTCAATGGGAGGACTTTCAAGTGCCGAGGGGTGCTCTGGCATTCTTTATGATGGAGCTTCCTTTGGATTCCCTTCTTTGCCATTTTGGTTGCATCGCCTAGAATGGCGGTGACGTTGCGTGGGGCGGCGTGCGGGACAAGGGGTTGCGGGCGAAGAAGGCGTGGCATGCTGGAAGATTTGACGGTGTGGTATCTGTTTTTGGGCGGGACGGGCGCGGGGTGCCTGCTTGTTGCCGCTGCGCTCGAATGCCTCTCGCCGCATGCGATTGCCGTCAACGGCGGGCGCCGCATTCTGAAAGGGCCGTACCGTTCGTTTTTTGCCCCTGCTTACGTGGCGGGCCTTGCTGCCGTTGCGGTCGGCGCGCTCTGTTTGCTGCTTGACCTCGGCCGTGGCGAGCGGGCGCTCTCGCTCATCTTTCAACCGACGCTCTCTTTTGTATCGGTGGGCGTGTTTTTGCTGATTGCGCTTATGATGTTTGCTGCTGCGCCTGCGGCTTTCTGGGCTTTTGGGCGTACCGGCCTGCCTGAGCCGCTTGCGCTTGCCGCCCGCGTTCTGCTCGCTCTTGCGGCCCTCTCGGTTATGACGTACACAGGGTTGCTCCTCTCCGGCATGCCGTCGGTGCCGCTGTGGAACACCCCTTTGCTGCCGGTTTTGTTCGTGGCATCGGCTCTTTCGTCGGGCATCGCGTTGTTGGTATGCGTTGTTTTCCTGACTGGCTCCAGCGAGCGTTTTGCGTCTGCGGCAAGCCGTTTGCGCGCAGCCGACGCGGTTGCCATCGTGTGCGAGGTTATCCTGCTTGCCCTGTTCGTGGGTGCGGCCTTCCTGAAGGGCGGCACTGCGCAGGCATCGGCAGAGCGCCTGGTGCAGGGCGATTTGTCCGCGCCCTTCCTCGGTCTGGTGGTGCTGCTTGGTCTGGTCGTTCCGTTTGCGTGCGAGGCGCTCGTCCGCAAAGCCTCCGAACGCGCCGTTGTCGCGGCGGCGGTGCTGGTGCTTGCGGGCGGTTTCTTTTTGCGCTGGTGCATCGTGGAAGCGGGCATGGCGGTGGACATCGCGGCATCCGTGATGCCGGTGCTTGGGATACAATAGGGCAGTGATCGGACGTTTCGAAGAGGGAGCGCGGCAAAGCAAGGTGAAGCAGGGCGATGTGACATGGTTCGAGGTCGACAAAGAAAGCGACCTGCCCATCTGGCTGCAGCTGCGCAACCGCATGGTTTACCTGATCACGACCGGCTACTTCAAGCCCGGCGAGAAGCTGCCCACCGTGCGCGGTTTGGCGGCTGACATATCCATCAACTTCAACACGGTCAACAAGGCCTACATCAGCCTGGTGGACGAGGGCTACATTGACTCGAAGCCCGGTCGGGGGGCCATCGTGCGCGAGGTGGAGGCCGAAAAGAGCGAGAAATTCGAATCGGTCGATGTGCTCATAGAGGATTGCGTCGATGCGTGCTTGGCCATGGGGCTGTCGTTCGACGATGTGAGCAAGCGCATCAAGAAGAAGATGCGCGAGATGGAAAGGGACAGAAGCGGTGGCAAGAGCTGATCGAAGGGGAAAGCGCGCAGGCGGCGAGGAAGAGCTCGCAGCAAAGCGAAGCCGTCATGGCGTGGTTGCGGAAACGCAGGTGCTCGAAACCGATCAAGTGGCCTCGAAGGCGGGCGCGCTCGTGTTCTCGATCGCGCTTTTCGCGGCTGCGTTCGGGTTGGTGCTGGGCCTGTGGTGGCTTGCGGCCGGCGCGTTCGACACGGTGAGCGTGGCGGTGGCTTTGGTGGCGGGGTGGCTGGCGGTGTCCACCGTGCACATCGCGCAGCAGTGGGAGCGGATCGTGGTGCTGCGCTTCGGCCGGTTCAACCGCGTGTCGGGCCCGGGGCTTGTGTTCACGCTGCCCATCGTGGAGTACTGCTCGCTCAGCGTGGACATGCGCACGCGACCCGTGCCGTTCGGTGCCAAGGAAACGCTTACGGCCGACCTCATCCCGCTCGATGTGGACGCCGTGCTGTACTGGATGGTGTGGGACGCCGAAAAAGCGTGCATGGAGATCAGCAACTACAGCCTGGCCGTGCAACTGGCGGCGCAGACGGCTCTGCGCGACGCCATCGGCCGCTCAAGCGTGGCCGAGATCACCATCCGGCGCAACCAGCTGGACAAAGAGCTCACCCAGGTGCTGGACGAGAAAACGTCGGAGTGGGGCATCACCGTGCTGTCGGTGGAGATTCGCGACATCGTGGTGCCCGAGGCCCTGCAGGAAGCCATGTCGCTTGAAGCCCAGGCCGAGCAGCGCAAGAAGGCCCGCATCATCCTCATGGAGGCCGAGCAATCCATCTCCGAGATGGCGAAGGAAGTGGGGGAGGCCTACGACGACAACGACAGCGCCCTGGCCATCCGGCGCATGCACCTGATGTACGAAAGCGTGCGCGACACCGGCGGCACCGTGGTGGTGCCAAGCTCCTTCGCGGAGGGCTTCGGCGATGTGTTCCCCGATGATGTGGGGAAAATCCTGGGGAAGTGACGCAGGGCTGGTGCGGCGCGTGGGGGACGATGCGCAACCGGGGCGTTGTCTGGCGCGTTTCTCGACATCTGTCCGATTTCCGACACTAGGGCCGCCTAATATATTCCAAAAATAGAATAATTTCTTGTAAGGTTGTCCTAGGATAAATCTTGAATATCCTAGGACAACTTGATATAGTGCGCGCTGTGGGAATTGGCCGATTCTCTTGAGATGCAGCAAGAGTATCCTGAATGGTTCGGTTCCAAGCGTGGGGACGCCTGCGCGAGCGGACGAACGTCACCGGGGGATATTCCGACAGAATCTGAGGAGGAGAAATGTCGGGAACAGACAGTTCGCAGGGTGGGCTCACTCGCAGGGGCTTTCTTAAAACGACCGGAGTCGCTGCCGGTGCATTGGCTACAGCGGGCATTGCGTCGCAACTTTCGGGTCTCTCGCCCGACCGGGCGCTCGCAGCCGAAAGCGGCGAAGATTCCGGTTCCGCACGGAAGAAAATCCCGACCACGTGCATGGGCAACTGCCATGGGTTCGCGTGCCCGATGGATGTGTTCGTGGAGGGCGACAAAGTGGTCGATCTTCAGAACTTCGTGAGCGAGGAGCATCCCGATTACCATGCGGTGTGTCTGCGCGGGTACACGAACATCGAGCGTTGCTACTCTCCTGAGCGCATCAAGTACCCTTTGCGTCGCACAGGCGAGCGTGGCAGTGGTGAATTTGAGCGCATCAGCTGGGAAGAGGCCATCGACGAGATATGCACGAAGTGGAAAGGCTACCAGAAGGACTACGGGGATGCGAGCGTTGTCTTCGCAAAGGGCTCCGGCTCCTTCACGGCCACGATGGCCTCCTACGACCGCCTGCGCACTTATATGGGCGCGACGAATTTCCTGAACAACTACGATGCCAACGGCGTCAACTCAACGTGGGATCACATTGGCTACGACGCGTTCTGCTCGACGGGCAACGAATTTCGCAACCTCAAGTTTGCCAAGAAAATATTCTGCTGGGGGTGCAATCCCAGCGAATCGGCTATCATAGCGTACCATTTCATTTCGGAGGCGCAGCTCAACGGAGCGAAGCTGTACGTGATCGATCCGAACTTCACCACCACGGCGGGCAAGGCCGACGCATTCATCCCCATCCGTCCTGGAACCGACGGCCTGCTTGCCATCGCCATGTCCAAGATTATCCTGCGTGATGGATTGCAGGATGAGGACAATCTGCGCAACAAGACCGTGGCGCCGTTCCTTGTGAAGGAGGCGGACGGTAAGTACCTGCGCCTGAGCGACCTGGGGCAGGCCGAGGCGGGTTCGGTTGACGACAAAATCCTCGTCTACCACCCCGAAAGCGGCGTAGGCACGCCCAATCAGGTGCCGAACGCCGTCATCGAGGGCACCTACGAGATCGAGGGGCATCGCGCCACCACGGCTTACAGCCTCTTGCTCGAACGTTTGGAAGAGTTCGACCTTGACGAGATCGTAGAGACGACGACGGTTCCCATGGAGACGGTGGAGTGGCTTGCCGCCGAGCTCATGGACGGTCCCTCGTCCATCCTGACAGGTTTTGGCATCGACCACTACTCAAACGGCATCACGGGCTACATCAACATGCTCACGCTTCTGGACATCTCCGGTCAGATGACAAAACTCGGCACCGGGTTTTCGGTGTGCGACATGTCTATGCCCATCGCCCAGGGCCTGAACACAACCTTCTGGAGCGCGCCGAAAGACGGCAAGAAGTGCCCGAGCCTTGCGGGCGCGTATCTGTACGACGTTGTTCAAGACGGAGGCATCGGCGAGTTCCAAAACGAGGTGAAGAGCCTGTTTTTGTATGTGCACAACATCATTGGCAACTACCCCGAGCGCAAGAAGTGGCTTGAGATATTCGATAAGCTTGACCTGGTGGTTACGGTGGATGTGTGGATGAGCGAGACGTGCCGCTACTCCGACATCGTGCTGCCGGCAACTTACATGTGGGAGGCGCGCGACATCGCCCGTCCGAACGCCAACCCCTACCTGCGCCTGATGGAGAAAGCTATCGAGCCGCAGTTCGAGGCCAAAAGCGACTTCGACATTGCCGCGCTTCTGGCCGAAGGCATGGGACTCGGCGACAAGTTCAACCTTACGATTGATGAGTTTTTGGAAAAGTCCGTGGATAACGACAAAGCTCGCAGCTACGGCATCACGTGGGAGCGGTTGCAGAAGGAAGGACGCATTTACGCTTTCCGCGAGGACTACGTGTACGGCGACGAAAAATTCTACACGAACACTGGCCGCTCCGAGTTCTATCTGGAGGGCACCAAGCCCGACTTCGACGCGGGTTTCGAGTGGGATGTGAAGTACCGCTCCCTGCCGTACTGGTTTCCGCCGCATGAGGCGTGGCACGAGAATGAGATGAGCGAGAAGTACCCGCTCATCTTCACGTCCGAGCGCTCCAAGTTCAAGGTGCACACCCAGTTCACCTACGTTGACTCCCTTCTTGAACTCGACCCCGAGCCCTACGTCAAGCTCAATGACGCCGACGCTACGGCACGCGGTATCGAGGAGGGCGACACCGTCAGGTTGTACAACGACCGTGGCTATGTCGTCATCAAAGCCTACATCAATCCGGGTGTTTACCCCGGCATGGTGGTCATCGATCATGGTTGGCAAGGCGACCAGTTCATAGAAGGCCACTACTCGGATTTGAGCGCCTCGTATGTTGACCAGGCCATTCCCGGACCGGCATGGTTCGATTGCCTGTGCGAAGTGGAAAAAGTTGGTTAGGAGCGAATCATGCGATACGGAATGGTCATTGATCTGAAAAAGTGCATGGGCTGCCAAACGTGCTCGACGGCGTGCAAGCTTGCCAACAATCTACCCGCTGGCATCTGGTGGAATCGCGTGCTGACCGTGGGCGGCGAGCAGGTCGACACGGCGCGTGGCAGCTATCCGAATGCGGAACTGAGCCACCTTCCCGTTGCCTGCCAGCACTGCGAGAACCCTGCTTGCGTGAAGGCGTGTCCGGTGGGGGCCACGTACAAGGATGCCGATACCGGCATTGTGCGACAAGACTACGACAAATGCATCGGATGTCGCATGTGCATGTCGGCGTGCCCCTACAACGGTGTGCGTTCGTTCAATTGGGAAGAACCCAAATATGCCGTGGATTTCAGCGTGGGCGAGGTGGAAAGCCCCGCTCATCAAAAGCATGTGGTGGAGAAGTGCACGCTGTGCGTCGGGCGTGTGGCGAAGGGGCAGAAGCCGAAATGCGTGGAGGCGTGCGCCGGTCGAGCGCGCTACTTCGGGGATTTCGACGATCCCGACTCCGAGGTGTCGCAGCTCGTTCGCGCTCGCGAGCATATGCGGATCCTTCCCGAGATGGGCACGGACCCCTCCGTCTACTACCTCGTCTAGGTTCTCAAGGAGGAAATTATGACTGAAAACACGAGGGCGGCATCGCCGTCTAAGGCTTCTGCTGCCAAATTCGGAGGTAGGGGACTCAATGTCGCCATTGCGGTGGCGGCTGCGGTCACCGTGGCGGGCATCGCTCTTTGGGGCATGCAGCTTGCCGGCGGCATGATGCAGACTGGCATGCGCAACCTGGATTCGTGGGGCTTGTACATCACCAGCTTCATGTTCTTCGTGGGTTTGTCTGCAGGCGGCCTCATCATCAGCTCGGTGCCCAAGGCCTTCGGCATGAAGGGCTTCGGTGGCATCTCCAAAGTGGCCGTGTGGACAAGCATCTGCTGCACGGTGCTTGCCATTGGCTTTGTGGTGGTGGACCTGGGCCAGCCGGTGCGTCTGTGGGAGCTGTTCGCGTACTCCAATTTGAGCAGCCCGCTCATGTGGGACATCATTGTGCTGTCCACCTACCTCATTCTGTCGATCGTGTATTTGTGGGCCACGCTGCGGGCTGAGGCGGGCAAGGTGTCGGCGACGGCGCTGCGCGTGATCAGCGTCATCGCGCTGGTGTGCGCGGTGCTCGTGCACTCGGTGACGGCGTGGATCTTTGGGTTGCAGCAGTCGCACGAGTTTTGGCACACCGCGCTTTTGGCCCCGTGGTTTGTGAGCTCGGCCCTCGTGTGCGGCGTGGCGCTGGTTTTGGTGGTGGTGATTGCGTTGCGTCGTGCGGGCTACATGCAGCTTGACCAGGAAAACGTGGTCAAAATGGCCAAGATGCTCGGCGCGTTTGTGTGCATTGACCTGTACTTTTTTGGCTGCGACCTTTTGACGAGCGCGTTTCCCGGCGGGGAGGGGGCCGAGGTTGCGGCCATGCTTGTCACCGGTCCGCTAGCACCCTTCTTCTGGACGGAGGTCGTCGGCTGCGCGCTTGCGGCGGTAGTGTGCTTCACGCCCCGGTTGCGTACGAGCGGGTTCATCGTGGCGGCGTCGCTTTTGGCCATTGCGGGCATCTTCTGCAAGCGCGTGCAGCTTCTGGTGGGCGGTTTCCAGCTGCCGAACCTTGATTATGCGGGCGCGCTGACGCAGCATGCGGTCACGGACGCGTCCGGCACGTTGGCGAACGCCTATCAAGGCATGGTGTACTGGCCAACGGCGCTGGAGTTCGGCGTGGCGCTGGGTATTGTGGGCTTGGGTGCGCTTCTGTTGTGCCTCGGGTTCAAGTACCTGCCGCTCAAGCCGGTCGAGGGTTCGCGCTAGGCGGTTTCGTAAAGGGCGTTCGGTGTAGTCGAGCGCCCTTTTTCTGTCAGCGGGCAGAGACGTGCGGCGTGCGTAGAAGTGCAGAAGTACAGGAGTGCAGAAGGTGCGGCCACGCGGAAGCGCGGAAAGGTGCGGTCATGCGCAAGGTCATCGTAGTGTTGCTGGCGTTTGTCCTGACGGGAGCTGCTGCGTTCGGCGCGGGGCTGCTCGCCGACCCTTCGACGGGGCTGCCGCAGCCTATCAAGGTCGATTCCCCCTGTCCGGCCTCCGGATGCGCGAGCGGGGAATGCCATGGGTTCGACAACGTGCCCGAACCCGATGGCGCGCACGAGATGACCTGCCCCGAGGCGTCGTGCGCCGATGTCGCATGCCACGCATGGGATTCGCTCACCACGCGCTACCACCAGGCAAGCGACGCCAGCCTCAACCTGTGGATCCTCGCCCCGGTGGCGCTGGTGGTCGGGCTTGTGCTGCTGGCGAGGAAGCTTTAGGAGGGCATCATGGACAGGAAGAAAAACCTCGCGATAGATATAGGCGCCCTGGTGGTGTATCTGGTGGTGGCCAATCCTGCTTATTTGACAGTCAACCAGTATAGGGATTATCTCGCTTCCTCGAGCTGCGGAAACTCGCGTCGGCCATGAACAAATGGCGGAGCACCCTTTCCACTTTGGGCCACTTCTCGTCGTCGCGCTTGACCCTGAAGA
>DXCU01000030.1 GCA_019115845.1 Candidatus Rubneribacter avistercoris
TACGCTCCCTTCAAGGAAAGAATCCTGCTAAATATTCGTACCTACTTCTTATGTTCGTTGTAATAGGGATGACGGCATTTTTAGGGCAAGAAGGCTCTATGTATTCGTTCTCTTTTTTGCTGGTAGCTCCACTGATCTCTTATTGTTTGGGATCGCTTTCTGTTGAAGACCGCATATCAGGAATCGAATTTTCGCGCAGAGATGATCCAAGACTTCTCGGTGTACATAAAAGAAAAACCAAGAGTCATTCAAAGTGGTATTTGGCGGAAGGAGTGAGTTAGAAATGAAAATACTTTACGTGGCTACAGCGTATGCGGGGCTCGATTCCCTTTTGTTTGAAAGGGCTTATCGTATTGACGGGCTACCTCCCCAAACAAAAGTTTTGAGGGCATTTATTGAAAGGGGAGACGAAGTTGAGATGCTTATCCATGTCGATGGTCAGAAACGACCTCTTTCTATTGCGTGCGATTGGCTAAAAAAGGCTCAATCTATCCAAGTGATTTTTCGAGGTGACAAGGTGTGGGACAAGCTTCTATTTATCAGATCTATGGACAAAATCGTGAAGACTTCCCTCAAGGAGAAAGAATTCAATTTTGTCTATCTGGTTGGTGATGCTTGTGTTAACGGCGCCAAGTATGCGCATCGGGCAGGCGTGCCGTGTGGGCAACGGTTATTCGGTAGTTATGTGAAATGGATGCTTGCACAGCATAGTAAAATCTGGTGTGTGTTGTTTCATTATCCGCGTGTTGCTCCCTTTTTTACGAAAAAAAGTTTTCTCCTTATGACTAAAGATGGATCGGATTTCGAGGGTACCTTACAGAGACTCGGCATCGAACAACCTTTCTATGATGCATATGAATGGACGAATGGGGTATGTTTTCCAAGCAAAGATGAGGAGTCTTTGCAGATGCAAGATTGTCCTAAAACATACTTGTTCTGCGGATCGCGTTTGGAACGTATCAAAGGGCAAAAAACTTGTATAGAGGTATTAAGGTTATTGCATGAACGAGGGTATCAAGACATTCATCTCGTTCTTGCTGGCAGGGTAAGCGAACCTGGATTTGATGATGAATTGCGTGAGGATGCAAAGCGCTACAATTTAGAAAGCAAAGTGCATTTTCTTGGCTCTGTGCCGCAGCATCAAGTATGGCTTTGGGCGAAAAACGCTTTAGCAACTCTCGCTTTCAATTCGTATTCTAATCGGGGTAATGCAACTATAGAAGCATTAGCTGTTGGTGCTGTGGTGATCGTACCAAAGACTGATATATGGATGGACGATTTAGTGATAGATGAAAAAACTGGTTTTCGAGTGGAGGGCGCCCTTGATGCGGCAGATCGCATCGAGCGCATTATGAAAAACCCCGAGTATTCTGCATCTATTCGGCAGAACGCACAAGAGCAGACGCGAAAGATCATACCCTCTTGGGAACAACGTATCAAAATGGAACTCGATCTTGTTGATTCGTACGTGTTTCCGGAAAAAAGAGAACTACGTGCTGATTTCCCAAAACTGAGATAGAGAGTAATTTGGACTGTGGTCTAATACGCAGCAAGAGTCACATGAGAGGAACTTTGAAAAATGAATAGCGAAACTATCAAACAAAAAATCTCCGCCCATACCCTTGTATGCGGCACGATTGGCCTTGGATATGTAGGGTTGCCCTTGGCGGTAGAAAAAGCCAAGGCGGGGTTTCGAACTATTGGTTTTGATGTGCAGGCCGAAAAAGTGGACATGGTCAATCGCGGCGAGAACTACATAGGGGATGTAGTGCAAGAAGACCTTACAGCGCTTGTCGAGTGCGGCATGCTCGAAGCTACGACCGATTTCTCACGTGTTACCGAGTGTGACTTTGTAGCCATCTGTGTTCCCACCCCTCTTGATGCGCACCAACAGCCCGACACCTCCTACATGGAAATCTCAGCGTGTGAAGTGGCACCGTATCTTAAAGAAGGTGCTATGGTGGTGTTGGAGTCCACCACCTATCCCGGCACTACCGAAGAGCTTATCAAGCCTATCCTGGAGGCAGGTTCTAGTATGAAATGCGGTGAGGGTTTCTACCTTGGTTTTAGTCCCGAGCGGGTAGATCCTGGCAACCTCATCTACAAGACAAAAAACACCCCCAAGGTGGTAGGAGCCATTGGGGAAGAAGCACTAGACCTTATAGCGTCGGTCTATGAAGCGGTGCTCGAAGGAGGAGTCACGCGGGTGTCTTCTCCTGCGGTAGCCGAGATGGAAAAAATCCTTGAGAATACCTACAGAAACGTCAATATTGGACTGGTAAATGAAATGGCTATGCTGTGTGATCGCATGGGTATTGATGTATGGGAAGTCATTGATGCGGCTAAAACCAAGCCTTACGGGTTTACCGCCTTCTACCCAGGCCCTGGCCTTGGGGGGCACTGTATTCCCCTTGACCCTTACTATCTTTCCTGGAAAGCGCGTGAGTATGGCTTTCATACCTCGATGATAGAGGCATCCATGACAGTAAACGACGGCATGCCCGAGTGGGTAGCTTCTCGCGTGGCGCGTATTCTTAACCGCGAGGGAAAAGCTGTGAAGGATTCGCGGGTGCTTGTCTTAGGTGTGGCCTACAAGCAAGACATTGATGACTATAGGGAAAGTCCTGCGCTGCGGGTAATTGAGCGGCTTGAGGTACGAGGAGCGCGCGTGAGCTACTTTGACCCATGGGTGCCGCGATACTGTTACAAAGGCACAGAAAACCATTCTCTTCCACACCTTACGGCCGAGGCAATTGCTTCGGCCGATATTGTTTTGGTCACTTGTGCTCACACCAACGTTGATTACGCACTTGTACAACGCCACGCCAAAGCCATTCTTGACACAAAGAATGCCATGAAAGATGTCTTTCCTTGCGACAACATCGAGGTGCTCTAAATGGGTCGTAAAGTAAACATTCTCACGGTGGTGGGGGCGCGGCCGCAGTTCATTAAAGCATCTGTTTTGTCGAGGTCATTTGCTGGTATGGCGGGCATTGAGGAATCCATCGTTCATACCGGTCAGCACTTTGATCGCAACATGTCTGATCTGTTTTTTGAGGAACTGGGAATACCGGATCCTGATGTGAATCTAGGGATTTCAGGCGGAAGCCATGCAGAGATGACTGCGCGGATGCTTGTTGCGCTTGAGCGCGTTATGAGAGAGCGGAGTCCTGATATGGTGCTCGTGTACGGGGATACTAACTCAACGTTGGCGGCTTCTCTTGCCGCTGCCAAGCTGCATATGCCCTTGTGCCACGCAGAAGCGGGGTTTCGCACCCACTGCCGTACGAACCCCGAGGAGGTGAACAGGATATGTACCGATCACCTTGCCTCCCTTAATTTCGCGCCTACGCCACAGAGTATAGATAATCTGATTGCTGAGGGATTGGGAGAGGTCTCTTCGTTTACAGGGGATCTTATGTATGACGCTTTTCAGCACGCGCGCAGTAATGCCGGATATAAAAAGGTGACACTCGCCAAGTTTGACGGGGCTGAGATTGTTGTGCCTACCCGATATGTTTATCTTACCTGCCATCGCGAGGAGAACGACTCAGATGCGACGTTGTGTGAGGTTGTGACGGCTGCCAATAGGTTCGATGTTCCTGTGATCTATCCTGTGCATCCGCGCGTAAGAGATAAAGTATCTCGTTTAGTAGAAGAGCTGAGCGCGAATAATGTACTGCTCGTTCGGCCGGTTGGCTATTTTGAAAGTGTCAGCCTGACAGCAGGCGCCGATTTGGTGGTCACGGATTCAGGCGGTTTACAGCGCGAGGCGTTTTATGCCCAAGTGAAGTGCGTAACGCTTTTGCCTTTCCCAAGCGCCGATGAGACACTACGCGATGATCGCAATACTCTTGTTTCTCAGGTTACTGCAGAAAAAATTTTAGAAGCGGCTCGCGTTGAACAGACCGTGAATCCCTCGTATAGGCCCTTTGGGCAAGGAGATGCTGCAGAAAAGATGGTGGAGCGTATTGTTGAATTTTTCGAGAGAGGGGAGTAGAAGTAGCCATGAACTACGCACTCATCGGCTGTGGTCGCATCGCGGTCAACCACGTAAAAGCCGCTACGAGCAACAATTTCAATATCGTGGCGTTTTGTGACATCGACTCTTCTAAATTCGATATCATGCTGAACAAAGCCGATTGCGGTAACTTCCCGCAAACCGCTCGCTATACCGACTATCGCCGTATGCTTGCTGATCATCCCGAGATCGAACTTGTCTCCATTGCCACAGAAAGCGGAAGCCACGCAGCTATCGCGCTTGACTGCATTGAAGCGGGCAAACACGTGATCATCGAAAAACCCATCGCGCTTTCTATGGCTGATGCGGATGGGATTGTGCGCCGGGCCGCTGAAGCAGACGTGAGAGTTGCGGCGTGTCATCAAAACCGCTTCAACCCAGCGGTGGTTCAAACCAGAAAGGCGCTAGAGAGTGGCCGGTTTGGGCGCATGAGCCACGGATCTATCTGCGTGCGGTGGAATCGCAACAAAGGTTACTACGATCAAGCTCCTTGGCGTGGCACTTGGGCAGAGGATGGCGGGTGTCTGATGAACCAATGCATCCATGGCATCGACCTTTTGCGTTGGATGATGGGAGGCAAGATCTCTTCTGTATACGCCCAAACGCGCCAGTGTTTTCACAACTATTTGGAAGCAGAAGACGTTGGGGTGGCGGTTCTGTCGTTTGAGGATGGGTCTGTCGGTCTTATTGAGGGTACGGTAAATGTTTACCCTAAAAACCTTGAAGAGACACTATGTCTGTTTGGGGAGAGAGGTACGGTGAAGGTTGGCGGCACCTCCACCAACGAGATTGCGGTATGGGATTTTGCCGATACGCGTGAGGAAGATACCCAGATTCGCACCTTACGTGAAGTCACATCAAACGTCTATGGCAACGGACACACTGCACTCTTTGCCGATATGGCAGAGGCAATCCGTGAGAGTCGCGCACCTGCGGTGGATGCGCGTGCAGGCCGAGACGCCTTAGAAGTCGTGCTTGCCATCTATAAAAGCCAAAAGACGGGTATGCCGGTAGAACTTCCTTTACAAAAGTTCGCAAGTACCGATATGGAGGGGGAGTTTTAGATGCGCTGTGTGCTGTTCACCAAACCCAAGCCAGTCACACTTTCTCTACTCAAACACATGGTTGAGTCGGGAGACGAGGTGGAGGCGGTCATCTTGTACGGTGCTGAGCGCTACATAGATACTCCGCTTGTGGCCTATGCGCGCGAACATGCGGTACCTATTGTGGACTTTGTCGTGTGCGATGAGTTTTTTGACCGCTTTTCCGTGCGTGAATTAGATGCAATCTGGTGTTGTACTTTCCCAAGACTTATACGTGAGGAATGGATAGGCAAAGCGGATGTGGCTGTAAATTTTCACGGTGCACCTTTGCCAGAGTATCGCGGTGTGTTTGCTTACAACTTTGCTATCTTAAACGGTGATGATGTATTCGGAGTTACGGCGCATCTGATGAACGGGTCGTTTGATACAGGTGACATTGTGGAGGTGGAGCGCTTTTCTTACGATTGCGCGAGTGGCAGTGTCGCCGAATTGGTGGCATTGTCCGACGAGCATATACTGGCCCTTTTCAGGCGCGTGCACGAACAACTCAAACAAAATGGGTGTTTGACAGCCGTGCCACAAGACCTCTCGTGTGGACACTACTACAGCCGCGATGATTTCGAGGAAGCAAAGCGGATACCGCCAGGTGCCTCTGCTGCGGACGTTGAGCGCAGAATCCGCGCGTTTTGGTACCCGCCGTATGAGGGAGCCTATAGAGAGGTGGAAGGGGAGCGCTTTTATCCGGTGACAAGGGAGATTCTTCGTGAGCTTGGACAGTAGAACCCCTGTATTGCATGGAATGCGTGATGAGGCCCTTGTGCGCAAGGATCGCTATGAGCAGTTTTGCGAGCGTGTGTATGTGCCTCTCTATTCCAAGCCCTGGTGGATGGATGCGGTATGTGGGTCAGAGAACTGGGACGTGTGGCTTTATGAAGAGGGCGGGCACATTGCAGCGGCTATGCCCTACTATCTGGAGGAGCGAAAGTATGGACTCTACATTACCAAGCCGCCTCTCACCCAGAACAATGGCATTGTGTTTGATCATCCCGTGGGTGCCGGCATTGTGGCGCGCGCGAAGTTTGAGGAGAAGGTTGTACGTGCTGCGATGGCGCACGTTGACTCGCTTGGTCTTGCGGTCTATGAACAGCAGTTTCCAACAAGCTATATCACTTGGCTTCCGCACTCGTGGTGTGGGTGTGCGGCTCTGCCGCGCTACACTTATGTGATTAAAGACACTTCTGACCTTGATTCAGTGTGGCAGGGTATGTCGTCGAGCTATCGGAAAAACGTGAAGAAAGGGCGGCGCAATCTCGCTTCTGTAGGTGAGCTTGATCGGGAGCGTTTTTGGATAGAGCACGCAAAGGTGTTTGAGCGCCAAAACCTCCCTGTTCCGTTTTCCCGCACGATGTGGACGCGTTTGTTTGACGCAGCATATGCAGCTCAGTCTGGGCGAGCTTTGTGCGCTGTAACAGGTGACGGGCAAGTGGCAAGCGTGCTGTTTTTGGTATGGGACGAGAGACGCATGTATCACCTTCTTGGTGGCACGATGCCAGGCTTTAGCGGACTCGAGACTTACAACGCGCTTACGTGGACAGGAATTGAACTTGCTCACGAAAAAGGTCTCGCTTACGACTTCGAAGGCTCAATGATTGAGCGCATCGCAAAATCATTCAGGGAGTTCGGCGGAACGCCCGAGCTGTACTTCCGCATCCGCAAGGTCTATAGCCCCGAGGTCGTTCGTATGGAGGCCGAACAGCATGTTTCCCGATTGGAGGTTTCTTAGTGGAGTTCAGAGATTTGGGCGCGCAGTACGCCGCCTTGAAGGACGACGTCGACGTGGGCATTGTCCGCGTTCTGGGAAGCGGGCGGTTCGTCGGCGGGCCGGAGGTGGCTGCGCTGGAGCGCGAGCTTGCCGAATACGTTGGCGTAAAGCACTGCATAACTTGCGGAAACGGCACTGACGCGTTGCAGCTCGCACTCATGGCGTGGGGCGTGGGGCCGGGCGACGCTGTCGTCGTGCCTGATTTCACGTTCTTCTCGTCGGGCGAGGTGGTTGCCGCCGTGGGCGCGACGCCTGTGTTCGCCGACGTGCTGGAGGGCACGTTCAACCTCGATCCTGCGCAAATTGCGCCTGCGTGCGCGGCGGCGCGGGGGGCGGGGCTTTCTCCTAAGGCGGCGGTCGCGGTGGATTTATTCGGCCTGCCTGCCGACTATGCGGCGATCTGCGCGGCGTGCGAGGCCGAGGGCCTGCTGCTGCTGGAGGACGGCGCGCAGGGCTTTGGCGGCGATGTGGGCGGGCGCCGCGCGTGCTCGTTTGGCGACATATCGACCACCAGCTTCTTTCCCGCCAAACCCCTCGGCTGCTACGGCGACGGCGGCGCGGTGTTCGCCGACGACGACAGGTGGACGGAGCTGGTTCGCAGCTACGCCGTGCACGGCAAGGGCACCATGAAGTACGACAATGTGCGCGTGGGTATGAACAGCCGCTTGGACGCTGTGCAGGCGGCCGTGCTGCGTGCCAAGCTGGCAGCGTTTTCCACCGAGGTCGACGCGGTGAACGAGCGCGCGCAGTGGTACGGCGAGCTGCTGGCGGATGCGGAGGGCGAGCTGGGACTCCGGTTGCCGTGCGTACCAGAGGGCTTCGGCAGCTCGTGGGCGCAGTACACGGTCGTTTTGCCCGAGAGCTTCAACCGCGATGCCCTGCAAGCAAAACTCAAAGAGCGCGACATCCCCACCATGGTCTACTATCCCAAACCCATGCACGAACAAGAAGCATTCGCAGGCGCCTGCCTCACCACCTCTGGCGCTTGTCCGACAACCAAGAGCCTCTGCCAGCGTGTCTTGAGCCTACCCATGGGACCGTACTTGTCGCAGGCGGACATCGAGCGTGTAGCAGCGGCATTGGGGAGCATGCTCTAAAGCGTGGCAGTTGTGCTGAGTAAAGCGACAACGGCGGTACGTACCCTGTTCTCAAAAGGGTTTTTCCATATATTTGGTTCGAACGCCATTAATAGGCTCATTGGATTTGTCACCAACATTGCGATAGTCTGGTTTTTAACAAAAGACGAATACGGAGTATTTAGTTACGCCAATAGCATCTACTCGATTTGTGTGCTGTTTACTGGGTTTGGGCTCATTTCGGGAATGCTCCAGTTTTGCCTGGAAGAGCGTCCTGAAACCCAGAAGGAGAGCATCCGTTCTTACGCCTTAACGCGTGGCGTGTTCGCTGATGTGGGTATTGCTGTTGGTGTGATTCTCATCGGGTTTTTTGTGGCACTTCCCATCCAAGAGGCAGGTGCATGTCTTGCGGCATTCGGCCCGCTTGTGATTCTTGATTATCTGTTTCAATACCTCTCGTGTGTTCTGAGAATGTCGTTTGAGAATCAGCGATACGCGGCGCTACAAACTGCCAACACGGTGTCTTATTTTATTGCTGCTTGTGCGGGGGCGTACGTGGGTGGTATCTACGGTACGGTGGCGGGACGTTATATCGCCTACGGAGCAAGCATTGTGCTTGGAATGTTTTTCCTCAAGAAAACGGGTATAGCTATACCGTTTAAGCTGGCCACAAGTCCTTTTCCAAAACGCGATCTCTGGAAGTATTCGGTATCTACCCAGGTGTCAGCTAGCTTAAATACGCTTACTTTTCTGCTCGATGTACTGCTGGTTGGTTTCTTCATTCAGAATGCTGCTGTTGTCGCAACCTACAAAACAGCGACGATTATCCCCGAGGGCCTCGTGTTCATTCCCACGAGTGTGATCATGTTTGCTCTACCGTACTTTGTGAAGCACAATAGAGATGGCGTGTGGTTCAGGAAAAAAAGTTCGTTGTTGCTTGGTGCTGGGCTTGGCGCATATGCCGCTGTTTCTTTGGTGCTGATTATAGGTGCACCTTGGATTGTAGGAGGTTTGTGGGGAGGCGGATACTTGGATGCAGTTGCGCCGTTTCGTATCCTTTCCCTTTCTTTTTTGTTCAACGCCATGCGAGCAACGTGCACCAATCTTCTGTGTGCTGTTCGTGCAATCAGGGAGAACTTAGTTATCTCGTGCATCTCGCTCGTGGCAAATGTGTCGTTGTGTGTGCTGCTGATACCGGCTTTCGGCATTGCCGGTGCGGCGCTTGCCCCGCTGTCTGTCTCGGTTATTGCCGCCGTTGTTGCCTTTGCTTTACTAAGAAAGACTATAAAGAATCTTCCAGGGGTTTAGTATGGATAGAAAGCTCGATGCGGAAAAAGTCAATACCTCTGCCCTAACGGGACTTTTGGGAAAACTGCGAGGAAGAACCAAACCGTTACACGTGCTCATTGTCAACGGAATGGACCGCGCCGTGGTGTTCGCGTTGGTGAAAGTGTTTGGGGGACTCGCCTACGACCGCCGCTTTTTGAAAGGAAGGTATTTCGAGCGATTCTGGTCTCCGGGTTGGCGTTGGGCGTTTAATGGGATGATGGCGAAAGCGTTTACGGGGCATGGGCGTGGTATACCGTGGCCGATTTCGTCTCAGTGCAACTGTGGGCGAGATGTGGACTTTCATGTTGATGATCTCAATAACTTTCAAGGGAGTGTTTATTTTCAGGCGTTTGACGGTGGACGCATTCACCTTGGTCGGGGGGTGTGGATAGCGCGAGGGTGTGCGCTCATAACGACAAACCACAAGATAGACAACCCCGATCTTCATGATGAGCCGCAAGATATAGCAATTGGAGATCACTGCTGGCTTGGGGCGAACGTGTTTGTTGCGCCTGGCGTGATTCTTGGTCCTCATACCGTGGTGGCGGCGAATGCGGCGGTAACCAAAAGCTTTCCTGAGGGTTGGTGCGTTATTGGAGGCGTCCCTGCAAAAAAGATCAAAGATATAGAGAGGCCTTGTGAGGAAGGGGGCCACAATGAAAAAGATGGCAAAGGTGCCCGATAGTGAGTGTCGTCCCGCCCACGGCGCTACCCAGATAAGCGGAAAGCGGTGTTGGCCACTGCGCCTGTCGGTTGCGCTGAATGTAGTTATGGCGCTGGCTATTGTCGCATTTGGAGCATACAAGGTTGTGCCAAAGTTCATCGGGGGGGGGGTATGATTACGAGAGCAATCAGTTCTACGACCCGTACGTCAGCGTGTTTGAGGAGGCGGTTGCAAAGCAAAACGTGGACGTGTGCTTTGCGGGGGACAGTCTTACGGCGCGTGGGTTATGGAGTGAGTTTTTTCCTGATGTAAAGGTGTCCAACCGAGGCATCGGCTCTGATACATCGGAAGGGCTTCTCAATAGGCTTGATACAGTTGTAGAGGGTGCTCCCGATGTTGTGTTCATTATGATAGGCATCAACGATGTGGGGCATAAAGTGCCACAGCAAGAGACGGTTTTCAACGTGGCTGCGATATGCGACGAACTTCACGCCCTGCTTCCCGATACGACTGTGGTGCTTCAAGCTGTCCTTCCCGCCCGCATTAACGGAACCCTTGCCGAGGATGCGGTACACTCTTTAAATGAGGGCTACTGCCTTGTCGCCGATGAGCGAGCATGGGTGGAGTTCGCTGATTTTCATGATGCGTTTCTAAACGCGGATAAGCTTAACACCTCTTTGTACTGCGAAGATGGTGTTCATCTTACCGGTGCCGGATACCGTACATGGATAGAGGCTGTTGCGGGATATGTGCCCTTAACCGACTGAAGAGGGCAAAGGTGCCCTTACGGCGGAAAGCTACATGATGTTCACTGTATTAGCGTTGTGTGCGATGGTTCATCCCTATCGGTAAAACCATCATTTGAAGATAGTGCGGTTACATATGGTCAAAGGCGGTATAGATATCCGGAGAGCCTTTCGTGATCAGTGGCCGCAGGGCGTTCATAGACGCCAACGTCTTCGTTATAAACTGGACCACCGATGTCCTCCTCCCCCCTCGCAGACTGGAAGCTCGTCTTCCCGTTCTGGTCGGACAGGGTGATGGAAGAGGCGGAGGAGGCAATCCGCCGGGATGCTCGCAGGGGCAAGGCCGAGGGTTTCACGCGTACGAAGAGCGGTTGACCTCCGCCGCAGTGTTTGCGCGCACGTCGAGAGGCCGCTCTCTCGCGATATACCGTGATACCGCTGTCATGGACGGCGCCTGCCAATGCATTGCCCGCGATGCTTTTCGCCGGGTGAAGTCCCCTCTGGCGCAAAGTCGCTCGATGTGGTTTCATAGGCGCGCAGGCCGCAACGGGCGGCCCCGACCTTCGCGAGGACCATGGACGCTAGCGCTCTCCAGCAGCTTTTCACGGACTCCCGGGTGCTCACCGTTCCGTGGAGCATCGACTACTTCTCCGTCATCGTCGGCGTGTTGACCGGCGCTCTGTTCGCGTGCGATCGCAAGCTCGACATCATCGGCACGGTGGTGCTCGGCCTGCTCACCGGCTACGGCGGCGGCGTCATCCGCGACATGCTCCTGCAGGATCGCGGCGTGTACTTCACCTCGCATCCCGACCTCATCGTCATCTGCATCGTTATCTGCGCGTTCGTGTTCTATTTCCGCGGGCTGTTCCGACACCTCGACGCCACGGTCTTTTTCGCCGACGCGCTGTCGGTGGGGCTGTTCGCCCTCGCCGGCGCCAGCAAGGCGTTCGCCTGCGACCAGGGGTTCGTCATATCGGTCATCCTCGGCGGCATCACGGCGGTGGGCGGCGGCGCGCTGCGCGACATCTGCGTGGGCGAGACGCCGGGCATCTTCAAGCAAAGCAACTTCTATGCGGTGGCGGGCCTGGGCGGCTCGCTTGCGTTCGTCACCCTGGCCTCCTTCGGCGCGCCGCTTCCCATTGCGGGCGTGGTGTGCGTGTTCGCGGTGGTGTCTTTGCGCTATTGGAGCGTCTACTACGATTGGAAGACGCGCAGCGAGGCCGACCTCACGCCCCACGTGGCGCGCGGGGTGGGCAAGGTCTGGCGCGTGGCGTCCGGCGTGTTTCTGCACGGCGGCCGAACCGGGCGGGCGAAGAGCACGCGCTCGCATCGCGGCCGCTGGCTTGGGCGGCACCGGGACGAGTAGCTGCCCAACGCGCGAACGCGCAGGCAGCGCGGCCTCGTCTCGCTCGAACGCGGATTCGCGCCGCGAACCATGTTGCCGCCATTCGAATTCCCTCGCGAAAGGCAAGGGGTGTTTGCGCTTTTCCCGGGGAAGCGTTGCGGGGCGGACCGGGGCGCGCGGGGCGTGGTACACTTGCGAGCGGTTGAAACTCCCGAGCCGGCGCACGTGGCTGCTCCGGCTCTTCCCGAAAGGCGCATCACATGGCTGACTTCATAGAGGGCAAGCGTCCCGTCATCGAGGCACTGCGCACCGGCGTGCCCATATCGAACGTGTTCATGGCCGACAACGTGCAGAAAGACCCTCTGATCAACGACGTTTTGCGCAAGGCGAAGCGCGCAGGCGTGCGGGTGGAGATGGTGCCGCGCCGCGTGCTGGACGAGCGCTCGGCCCGCGGAAGCCACCAGGGCGTCATAGCCAAGGCCGCGCCGTTTCCCTACGTGGGAGCCGGCGACATCATCGATGCGTCCCTTCGCTACGCCGAGGAGCATGACGGGCGCGCCCTCGTGGTGGTGCTCGACCATCTGACCGATGCGGGAAACCTGGGCGCCATTTCGCGCAGCGCCGAAGCGGTGGGGGCGTGCGGCCTGGTCATTCCCAACAAGCGCAGCGCCCGCGTGGAGGCGTCCACCTACAAAAGCTCGGCGGGCGCCATCGCGCACCTGCCCGTGGCTCAGGTGTCCAACCTGGTGCAGACCATCGAGCGCTTCAAGAAGGAGGGCTTCTGGGTGGCGGCGGCCACCGAGCACGCCGATCAGGAGGTTTGGGACGTGAACCTCAAGGGCAAGATCGCGCTCGTGGTGGGAAACGAAGGCGAGGGCGTCTCCCGCCTGGTGCTCGAGCACTGCGACCTGTTCATGCGGCTGCCGATGGAGGGCAAGGTGGAATCCCTCAATGTGGCGCAGGCCTCCACGGCCTGCATGTACGAGTGGCTCCGTCAGAACCGCTAGGCTGCGGGCAGAAGAGGGCGAAGGGCCAGCTGTGGGCCGTCAGCGCAAGAAGCTCCTCATCGTGGACGGATACAACGTCCTGCGCTCGGGCATCCGCTACCGCCGCATAGAGGACCCCGACTACACCGACGACGCCTTCAACGTCGCGCGCGAGCGCCTTATCAACGACGTGGTGAACTACGCCGGCAACGATTGGCGGGCCATCATCGTGTTCGACGGCGGCCGCAACGCGTTTTCCACGGGGGAGACGGAAACCGTGGGCGGCGTGCGCATCATGTTCAGCCCGGCGGGCCAATCCGCCGACAAGGTCATCGAGAAGCTGGCCCACGACGCGCGCGAGCGGCAAGTGGAAACGCTTGTGGTCACCAGCGACGCCACCATCCAAGACACCGTGTTCGGCAACGGCTGCGACCGCATGAGCGCCGACGGTTTCAGCCGCGAGGTGGGCATGTACTACGAGGATGCCCGCTTGGACGAGGCGCCGAAGACGGCGCGGAAGAACACCCTCGCCGAGCGGGTGAGCCCCGAGGTGCTGGCCAAGCTAAAGGCCCTCCGCGACGGTGAGCGCCCCCGCTAGCGATCCGGCGCCCGTTCGACGGCGGGTTGGCGTGGGGTCCTTCTGCGGCTTTTGTGAATCCCCGACAGAGGGGGCGGATGTGTCGGGATACGGGCAGTCGAGCTTGTCCGTGTCGGTTGTTTCCCTACACCGTGTTGATTATCATGCAGAGTGTAGGGTACCTGCGACACGGAACGGGGGAGCGCTCCCATGGAACGTCCGAGCCTCATCGACCGCGCCATAGAGGGCGTCATCGCGCACCGCAAAGCGGTCGTGGCGGCCTTTGGCGCCCTTGCCGTCGTGTGCGCGGCGCTCATCCCGTTCGTCGGCGTGAACTACAACATGGTGGACTACCTGCCCGACGAGGCTCAGTCCACCACCGCCGTGGACATCATGGGCGAAGAGTTCTCCCAGGCCGTTCCCAATGCCAACGTGCTCGTGCGCGACATGTCGGTGGCTCAGGCGCTCGCCTTCAAGGACAGGGTGGCCGCCATCGACGGCGTGGAGGGCGTCATGTGGCTCGACGACGTGGCGGACGTGACCGTGCCGCTCCAGATGATCGACGAGGCCACGGTGGAGACGTACTATCGCGACGGCGCGGCGCTTTTCCAGGTCACCGTGGCCGAAGGGGCTGAAGGGCAGGCGGTGGGCGCCCTGCGCGCGCTCGTGGACGAGGCGGGGCCGAACAACGCGGTGTCGGGCGACGCGTCGGACACGGCGCAGACCACGGCCAGCACGGGCGAAGAGGCCGGCAAGGCCGCGCTCATCTTGGTGCCCATCATCTTGCTTTTGCTCATCCTGTCCACGCGGTCGTGGATCGAGCCGGTGCTGTTCATCGGCGCCATCGGGGTGTCCATCCTTATCAACATGGGCACGAACATCGTGTTCGGCCAGGTGTCGTTCATCACGTTTTCCGTGAGCCCCATCCTGCAGCTGGCGGTGTCGCTTGACTACGCCATCTTCCTGCTGCATGCCTTCGCGGACGAGCGCGCGGTGCAGCCCACGCCCGAGCGCGCCATGGCGCGCGCCATGCGCCTGTCGCTTTCCACCATCGCCGCAAGCGCCGTCACCACGCTCTTCGGGTTCGCCGCGCTGTCGTTCATGCAGTTCCAGATAGGCGCCGACTTGGGCGTCAACCTGGTCAAGGGCATCGTGTTCAGCTTCGTCACCGTCATGGTGTTCTTGCCGGCGCTCACCCTTTTGCTGTACAAGCTCATCGACCGGACGGCCCACCGGGCGCTCCTCCCTTCGTTTCGCAACGTGGGCGCGGTGTTGGCGAAGGTGCGCGTGCCGGCGCTCGTGCTGGTGCTCGCGCTGGTGGTGCCGGCCTTTTTGGGGCAGTCCCACACGGCGTTCTCCTATCAGAACAGCCAGCCCGACCCAGGTTTGCGCGCCGGGGCCGACACCCTCATGATTCAGGAGGAGTTCGGTCAGCAAAATGCCATGGTGGTGCTGGTTCCGCGCGGCGACGTGGCCGCCGAGGCGGCGCTTTCGGCCGACCTGGAGAAGATCGACCACGTGACGAGCGTGATCTCCTATGCGAACACGGTGGGCGCCGCCATACCCCAGGGCTTTCTCGACCAGGCCGTCCTCGATCAGTTCTACTCGCCGAACTGGGCGCGCATCATCGCCTACACCGACACCGACGTGGAAAGCGACGAGGCGTTCGCCACGGTTGAGGCCGTCCAGCAGGCGGCGGGAAAGCGCTACGAGACGTTCTACACGGCCGGTCAGTCGGCGAACCTCTACGACATGAAGAACATCGTGGCGGTGGACAACGTGGTGGTGTCGGTGGTGGCCGTGATCGCCATCCTGATCGTGCTCGTGGTGACGTTCCGCTCCGCGGCACTGCCGCTCATTTTGCTTTTGACCATTGAGTCGGGCATCTGGATCAATCTGTCCATTCCGTATTTCACGGGAGATGCGGTGAACTTCATTGGCTATTTGGTCATCAACACGGTGCAGTTGGGGGCCACCATCGACTACGCCATTCTGCTGACCACGCACTACCTGCGCCATCGCAAGGAGCTGCCGCCGCGACAGGCGGTGTTTCGCGCTTTGGGCGGCACCTTCCCCTCGCTCATGGTGTCGGCCGGCATTTTGGCCACGGCGGGGTTCGCGTTGGCGTTCTCGTCCACGCTGTCGGCCGTGGCGAGTTTGGGGCTTTTGCTGGCGCGCGGCGCCATTTTGTCGTTTGCGCTGGTGACATGCTTTTTGCCGGCGCTGCTGGTGTTGCTTGACGGCGCAATCCGCCGCACGACGTGGCGCGCGGACTTCGCGCCGGCGCGCACCTCGGACCTTCCTGCGAACGAAGGAGGAGCATCGTGAGAAAACATTCCCTGGCTCGCGCGGGCCTTGCACCGCTTGTGGCTGCGGCGCTGGTTGGCGCCTGCGTGCCCGCGGCGCTTGCTGCCGCGCAGGATGGCGGGGCTGCGGCAGGCGACGCGTCGGCGTCCTCGGCGCCTGCGGTCGCGGCCGGGCAGGACGCCTCGACGGCGGTCTGGCAGAAGTCGGAAGTCGTCTACGCTTCCCTTGGGGCGGAAGGCGGCGTGCGGGACGTCTACGTGGTCAACCGCTTTGACGTGGAGGCGGCGGGAACCGTCGTCGATCACGGCGATTACGCCGCGGTGCAAAACCTGACGAGCGAGGCGGAGCTTTCGCGCGAGGGCGACGCCACGGTGTTCGAAGCCGAGGAGGGCACCCTGTACTACCAAGGCGACGCGGCGCGCGCGGAGCTTCCGTGGAACGTGGCGATCTCCTACCGGCTGGACGGCAAGGAGGTGCCGGCCGAGGAGCTGGCGGGCGCGTCCGGGAAGCTGGCTATCCATCTGACCACGTCGCGCAACGAGGCGGTGGCTGAATCGGCCTTCTACGACAGCTTCATGCTGCAGATCACGTTCACGCTTCCCGGCGGCGTGGCCTTCGACGTGCAGGGCGAGGGGGCGACCATCGCCAGCTTAGGCGAGGACACCACGGTGGCGTTCACGGCGCTGCCGGGCCACGACGGGGACTTCGAGCTGACGGCGCGGGTCGAGGGCTTCCACATGGACGGCGTGCAGATAGCGGCGCTGCCGTACTCGTCGGTTGTCGAAATGCCCGACACCTCCTCCATGGTTTCGGGCATGGACGACCTTTCGAGCGCCGTGAGCCGCCTGGCCGAGGGGACGTCGTCGCTTGCCTCGGGAGTCGATCAGCTGACGAAGGGCGCAAAGGACCTCGCTTCCGGATCGGCGGCGTTCGGCGAGGGGCTGGCGCAGGTGAGCGGCTCGTCGGGCGCGCTTGTGGACGCGTCGGCCTCCATCAAGTCGGCTCTTGACGGGGCGTCCTCGGCGCTGGCGGGGGCCGATCTGTCGCAGCTCGATCAGCTGGGGCAGCTGGGTTCTGCTCTTGGCGGGCTGGCGGATGGCATGGACGCGCTCGCGCAGGGCACCGCTGCGGCGCAGGAGGGTTATTCCCAGGCCGTGGGCGCGCTCGATGCCGCCATGGCGGGGGTGCCCGACGCCGCGGTGTCCGAGGAGGACCTGGCGAGCCTTTACGCCCTTGCGCAGGCGCAGGGCACCGCAGGCGACGCCGTCACGTTGAACCACCTGGTCGAAACCTACCGGGCGGCCCAGGCGGCGAAGGGCGCCTGGGCAGCGTGCAAGCAGGCGTTCGACGGCGCCGACGCCGCGCTTTCCGCTTCGTCATCGGCGCTCGTCCAGCAGGCCGACGCGCTGCGCCAGACGGCTTCGCAGGTGGATGCGGCGCTCGCGAGCGGACAGCTCTCGCAGATCGGGCAGCTGGTGGACGGCCTGTCGCAGCTCGCCGACTCTTACGGCCGGTTCCACGAGGGGCTGGTTCAATACGCCTCGGGCGTGTCGGCGCTGGCGTCGAGCTACGCGCAGCTGGAATCGGGCACCGCGTCGCTTTCGAGCGGAACCGGCCAGCTGGCGAGCGGGGCGGGGGAGTTGAGCGGCGGCATGGGCCAACTCAACGCCTCCACCGCCGCGCTGCCGGAAACCGTTCGCAAGCAGATCGCCGAGATGACGGCCGGCTACGAGTTTCCCGAGTTCGATCCGGTGTCTTTCGCATCCCCGGAAAACGAAGGCGTGGGCGCCGTGCAGTTCGTCATGGCCGCGGAGGGCATCGAGCTTCCCGAGGAGCCGCAGGCGGAGGAAGAGGAGCCGGAGCAGACCATCTGGGATCGCTTCCTCGCGCTGTTCTCGTAAGGGCGCTTCCGGTCGCCCTCAGGGGCGCAGCTCAACGCCGTGGCTGATCATGCGCATGAGCAGCTCTCCCATCTCCTCGGGCGACTGGGGCGTGCCCTTCTTCAGCCAGTGCGAGAGCATGCCAAGCGCCCCGTTCACGGCGAACAGGTACCGGTACTCCAGCGTCTCGGCCTCCGCTCCGTCCGGTTCTTGCGGCATCTGGAGGTCCGCCAGGTGCGCCAGCTCCATGATCTGCCGCTGGAAGCTCCCGTCGCTTCCTTCGAGCAGCATGAGGAACAGATCCGCGTGCTCCTGGGCGTATTCGAGTATCTTCACCACGGTGCGGGTGCTTGGCTCGCTGTCGGCGAGCAGGCGCGTCCGCAGGTCGTCGAGGGCCTCGGCCTCCACGTGGGCAAGCAGGTCGTGCTGGTTGCGGAAGTGGGCGTAGAAGGTGCTGCGGTTCACATCGGCCGCCTCGCACAGCGCCTTCACGGAGATCTTGTCGATGTGGCTTTCGCGCATGAGGTTTACGAGCGCGGCGGTGAGGGCGCGTTTGGTGTAGAGGACGCGTCGGTCGAGTTTGCCGGTCTGCATGGGGACCTCCTTCGTCGGTCGCACGCCGCCGTCGCGCGTTCGGCGCGGGGCGCGTCCATTATACGGCACGGGGCCGTCGCGTCCCGTGCGGAGGGTTCGCGCGGCCTTGCAATTGTCGCTATGTATTGGTACATTGCGACAATGAGGCAATGCAGGCGCCGTCTGCAGGGCCGGGGCTTCGGAGGACCCGGCGCTCGTGCGGCGGCGCACTCGAACGGGGGATGCGGGGTGCGCATGTTCAGCATGCTCGTGACGGGGTATCTGTTTCTTGGCGGCGTTGGGGGCGGCGCGCTTGTGGTGCTCTCTGCGCTCGAATGCGCGAACGTGCGCTCGCGCTGGCCGGGGCCGCCTGCCGAGCCGCTTCGGCTCGAGCGTGCGCTGCGCCTTCCCAACGAGTTCTTCGCGCGGGCCTGGCCCGTGTGCGCGGTGTCGCTTGCCGCCGGCATGCTGTGCCTGCTCGCTGATCTGGGCCGTCCGGACCGCGTGATCAACTTGCTGGTCACGCCCACGCCCTCCGCCGTGGCTGTGGGGGCCTACGCGCTCGCGGCGTCGCTTGCCTGCTCGTGCGCGTTCGCGTGGCTGGCGCTCTCAGACGGTCCGAACCCGCGCCGCGGCGCGGCGGCGGCCCTGGCCGCAACGGGTGTTGCGTCGGGCTTGGTCACCGTGACGTACGCGGGCGTGCTGCTGCAGAGCCTGGCTTCGGTGCTGTTTTGGAACACGCCGCTGCTGCCTGCGCTGTTCGCCCTGTCGGCGCTCTCGTGCGGGGCGGCGTGCGTGTTTCTGGCGGCGGGGTTCACAGAAGCGCGCTTTCCGGCGGGGCCGCCGGTTGCGCACGTGGCGCGCGCGGACGGGGTGCTTGTGGCGGTGGAGGCGCTGTGCCTGGCCGCGTACCTGGCGTGGGCGCTCGGCGGCGAAGGCACCGCGCCGGCTGCCGAGGCGCTGGTCGCCGGCGAGTTGGCGCCGCTGTTCTGGGGCGGCGTGGCGGCGTGCGGGCTTGCGGTTCCGTTCGTGCTGGAGCGGTTCTTGGTGCGCGATGGTCGTCGCTCTCAGATGCTCGGGACGGCTGCGTGCCTGCTTGCGGGCGGGTTCGCGCTGCGCTGCTGCATGGTGGGGGTTGCCGTGTACGATGTGACGCAGATGCCGGGCGCGCTGTTCGGCTTGGCGATGTGAGGAAAGGGCGGAAGCATGGGAGATGGAAGGCTCGACCGGACGGCAGGAGGCGTTGCGCGCGACTCGTTCGGCAAGGAGGCGGCGATGCGCTCTGACGCGTCGTACGTGCCGCGCAAGTCGTCGCGCAACGGGGCGCTCATCTTCGGCATCGCGGTGTTCGCGGTCGCCTGCGCCGCGGTGCTGGCGGTGGCGCAGCTTGCCTTCGGGCGCGTGGGCTTCGGCGCGGTGGCGGCCATGCTGCTGGTCGGGCTTGCGGCGGTGTCGTCCGTTCACATCGCGCTTTCCTGGGAGAAGGTGGTGGTGCTGCGGCTGGGAAAGGTGAACCGCGTGGTGGGTCCGGGTCCGTACTTCACCATCCCCGTCATCGAGCATGGCACCATCCGCGTGGACCAGCGCACCATCGCCACGCCGTTTTATGCGGAAAAGACGCTGACGGCCGACCTGGTGCCCGTCACCGTGGACGCCGTGCTGTTCTGGGTGGTGTGGGATGCCGAGAAGGCGTGCACCGAGGTGGAGGACTACTACGCCGCCGTTTCGTTTCTGGCGCAGACCGCCCTGCGCGAGGCGGTGGGCCGCTCGACGGTGGCCGAGGTGGCGCTGCGCCGCGATCAGCTGGACATGGAGATAGAGCGGGACATCGAGAAGGAGGCGGCCGGCTGGGGCGTGGACATCATATCGGTGAAGGTGCGCGACATCGTCATCCCCGACGATTTGCAGGAGGCCATGTCGCTTGAGGCGCAGGCCGACCGCGAGCGCAACGCGCGCATGACCGTGGCGGGCGCGGAGGCGGAGCTGGCGGAGATGCTGGCCGAGGCGGCGCGCGTTTACGGCGATCCGGACGCGGCGCTCAAGCTGCGCACGATGCTCATGCAGTACGACACGGTGCGGAAGTCCGGAGGGGCCGTGGTCACGGTGCCCTCGTCGTTCTCCGACGGGTTCGCGGACGCGGGCGAACGGTCGGGTTCGCCGTCAGCGGCGGCTTCTTCGAAGGGCATTGGGCGTTGATCTGCTATCATAAGGCGGAGAGCAATCCGATGAGGGACACGCCTATGAATCCGCTTGCGACATTCGAGATAGACCATGGCAGCGGCCTGCCCGTATGGGTGCAGGTGAAGAACCGCATTGCGTACCTGATAGGATCGGGCGGGTTCGAGGTGGGCGCCCAGCTGCCCACGGTGAGGTCGCTGGCCGTCGATCTGGACATCAGCTACAACACCGTGAGCCGCGCCTACATGGACTTGGAGCGCGAGGGTTACATCTCCACGCACAAGGGCAGGGGCACGTTCGTGGCCGATCGGCACGAGCTGGGCGCGGCCAACGCGTCGGACAGCTCGCTTGAGCTGGCGGTGGACGAGATGATACGGGCGTGCATGGCCGCTGGCTTGAACGACGACGACGTGGTGGCTTTGGTGGAGGCGCGTTTGAACCATCGCAAGATGGCGAAGTAGAGGCGAAGGACGAGGCTGGCGGGCTGCGCGCCCGTCGCGAAGAAAGGGGACGGACATGGCGGAACCGACGCAAGGCGCAACTGCGGAGGCGAACGCGGGCGCCGAGGCGTGGCAGGCGAGGGCGGCGGCGTGCGAGCTTTTGGCCCTGAGTCTGCGTTACCCGGGCGAGGAGTTGGTGGGCATCGTGTCCTCGGGCGAGTGGGCCGATGCCGCGCGCGAGATAGCGGGGGCGCTGGGGCTTGCGTTGCCGAAGGGCTGGGCCGACGACGTGCGCGACGTTGAGCTGCATGCGCTGCGCGCCGAGGCGACGCGCCTGTTCGTGGGCGCTCCCCAGGCCGCATGCAGCCCGTACGAGGGCATGTGGCGCGCCCAGGACGACGGCGTGCAGCCGCTCATGTTCGTGAACCCGCACACGATGGCCGTCGAGCGCTTCTGCAAGGCGTGCGGCCTTGGGCAGGCGAAGGGCGGCGCCAACGACCCGCTCGACCACATTGCCACGGAGTTCGAGCTTCTGCAGTACCTTGCCTCCATCGAGGCCGGCATCGCGCAGCCCTACGAGCAGGGGCCGGATGCCGAGGCGTTCCCCGGCGGCGGCGCGGGCGCGGCCTACGACGAGTTCGTGGCCGATCACCTGCGCACCTTCGCCCCGCGTTTCGCCGAGAAGCTTGAGGCCGAGGCGCGCGTTTCCTACTACCGCGCCGTCGCGCAGCTGCTTGCGGCGTACGTGCGGTAAGGCGCGCCCGCCGAAGCGCGCGGCGTCCCCCGAGTGTGGGACGCCGCGCGCTTTTTTTGGAGATGCGCTCTGCTTGTGATCCGCGGACTGCGGCAGGGGCGCACCTGACGCAGGCGCTATAATGCGGTTGCATCATTGTCGCACTATGTTGCGACAATGATGGACGCCGAGCAGGCCGCCGAAAGGCGGGCGGCAGACAGGTTGCACGATGCAATCCGATGGGGGACGGTGGCGATATGAACGATGCTCAACAGACGCAGATTCCTCGTTGCGGGAAGGATCGCAATCCGGCGCTTCGCAGGGCGTTGGAGCTGTATCAGGGCATAGAGGCCGACCACATGCGGGTTCTGGAAAGCTCCGGCGTGTCGTTCGCCCCGTATGACGAGGAGCGCCGAGAGGCTCGCCTGCTTATGGCGCAGCTTGAAAAGAAGGGCGCGCGCATTCGCAACGGCGGGGCGAGCGTTGCGCGGGGCCATTTGAGCCGTGGTTGCCTTGCGTGCACGGGTTCGTGCGTGAGCCGCACCTACGCCCTTTCGAACAACTGCCACCGGGACTGCTTTTTCTGCTTCAACCCCAACCAAAAAGGATTCGCCTACTATTGCGACAACCCGTTTCCCTGGCGCGAACAACTCGACGAGCTGGCGCAAGGCGATCGGCCTCCGGCGTGCGTGGCGCTTTCCGGCGGGGAGCCTTTGCTGTATCCGGACGAGGCGTGCGCGTTCTTCGCGCGGGCGCGCGAGCTGTTCCCCGCATGCCATCTGCGCATGTACACGTCGGGGGACCTGCTCGACCGTGAGTTGCTGGCCCGCCTGCGCGATGCGGGGCTGGACGAGATCCGGTTCTCGGTCAAGCAGGACGATCCGGACGACATGCAGGAGCGGGTGCTTGCCAACATGGAGGCTGCGCTTGGGTTCATCCCGACCGTCATGGTGGAAATGCCGCCCATTCCCGGCACGGAAGACCAGATGAAAGAGCTTTTGGTCCGCCTCGACCACATGGGGGTGCACGGGATCAACCTGCTGGAGTTCGCGTACGCCATGTGGAACTGGCCGGTGTTCGAGTCGTTGGGCCTCACGCTCAGAAACCCTCCGTGCCACGTGCTTTACGACTACGAGTACGCGGGCGCGTTGGCGGTGCAGGGAAGCGAGGAGCTGTGCCTGCGCCTCATGCTGTGGGCATGCGATCAGGGTCTTGAGCTGGGGATGCACTATTGTTCGCTCGAAAACAAGCATCGCGCCCAAATCCGGACCATCAACGGGCGGCACGCTTCAATCGATCGCCGTTACGCTTTCGATTACGGGGACTTCTTCATGAAGGCCGGCGTGGTGTTCGGGCCGGATCGGACTGCGGTGCGCGATGCCCTCAAAGCGCAGGGATGCGCTGATTTCCTGGAAGACGAGGAAGCCGATTCGACGTCGTTTCATCCGAAGTGGCTGGAGGCGGCGTCGCGGGTCCGTGCCGGCGATGGCGTTTGCGTCCAGCCGTGCGTCTCGTCCAATGTCGTGGTGGAGCGAGAGGGCGGGCTTGCGTTGCGGGAGCTCAAGCTCGAGTTGCTGTCGAAGGCCCCCGCAGTGCAGCTTGACGACGCCACGGCCCGCGCCGACCGGGCGGCGGGCGACGTTCTGTGATGTGGCGACGGAGGCTTCCGCACGTTTTACGCAAATAAAGGTCCATTCCATCATCTTATGCACGACTAGCACGTGAAACACACTCCCATTTTGCACGACTAGCACGTGAAACGGGGAGCCTGCTTTGGTTCTATCTCCTGTCACTGTTTTTCGAGAAAGGTTGTGCAATAGATAGGGGCATAGGTGATCTTGCCGCTCTGCTCTATATTAGACTCGCACAGAACGAGTGCTTCATCTATGCCGTAGTTTTCTGTGGTGAGTACGTTTGAGAGCGCGCTGTGGCGTTTATACGTTTTTCCGGATTTCACCTCTATTGGAACAACTCTATTCATGTCTGTCTCAATGAGGAAATCTATCTCTCCTTTTGCAGATGACTTGTAATAAAAAAGAGGGAACCCGCGACATTTGAGCTCTTGGGCAACGTAGTTCTCGTAGAGTGCTCCATACAGCACATCGCGCCGGCCTTCCATTATGCTTCGAGAGACCTCTAGTCCGCATAGGTAGGTCAACAACCCTACGTCAGAAAGAAAAAGTTTGAAAAGCGTTGAGTTCTGGGAGAGGAGAAGAGGGGGTCTTGGTTCGCGCACATTGTAGGTGGGCAGAGCCACGCCGGCATCCGAGAGCCAGAGAAAGTCGTTTTCATACCGGTCGAAATGTGCGTCTCCTGATACATTTGATATGGTGAATCGTTTGTTTTGTTCGGAAAGCTCTGCTGGAATAAGGTCAAAAATTCGTTTTACCGTTCGTGCCTTCTTGCCGGCATACTTCGATATGTCTCCCCGGTACGTATCAATAATACCTTTTTGAATGGAGCGAACTTCCTGCATGCTCTGACTATTGAAAAATGTCTGGACTGCGGCAGGCATACCTCCAACAAGAAGGTAGTCATGGAATACATCAAGAAGCTTTTTGTGAATATAGTCGTCTAAAGGTTTGCGCGCAGTAAAAGCATCCCTCGCTGCATGGAGGGCGGTTTGCGGTAGACCTTTTGCCCAACAATACTCCTCGAAATCGAGGGGGTACATAGTGAAAGAATCAAGGTACCCCACAGGGATGGACCGCGCGTTGCTCATTTCGGTGCCAAGAAGCGACCCTGATAGAATCCAATCAAACTCGGGGTGCTTTTGCACGAGGAACTTGATGGCGGTAACTACCTCAATACATTCTTGGATTTCATCGAGGAAAATTAAGGTATCTCCGGGAACGAACTCTCCTCGTGCGTACAAGGTTATGCGGGCAAATATGTCATCAGAATTTGTGGCTTCACGTAGTGCGCGCGCCGCGCCTTCATCGTCAATAAAGTTAATTTCAGCAAAATGGCCGTAGTTTTGTTCTGCGAAGCGGTGTATCAAAAAAGTTTTCCCAACTTGACGGGCGCCATCAACGAGCAAAGCTCGAGTTGAGGCATGTTCTTTCCACCACAGCAGCTTCTCTGTGGCTTTTCGTTTTAACCACGTACTCTGGGAAAGTTAGGTATGTTGGAGCAGGAAGTCGACCGTCAGGGGCGTGTTGAGCGCCGAGAAGAGCCGCTCCTGCTTCGACCTGAGGTTGCAGCACACCCACCTGCCCCCGACCTTGTTGGCCTTGACCATCCGGGCCTCCAGCAGGCAGTCGTCCACCGACTTGCCCCTGACCGCCTTGCAGGCGTCGGCGAGCTCGCGGTGCACGAGCGCGGTGACGAGCGCGACGAACGCCAGCCCCTGCGCCTTGCAGTAGTCCTGCGCCCCCGGCGACGTGAAGCCGGCGCCGTTCTTCAGCCAGCCGAAGAAGGCCTCCACCGACCATCTGCGCTTGTACGCCTCGTAGACCTCCTGCGCCGACATGTCCTCCCGGCTGGTCTGCAGCACGATCACGCCCATCAGGTCCTTGGCCTCCTCGAACCCCTCGGCCGTGTAGCCCTCGGCGCCCTGCCCGAGCTTCGCCAGGTAGCCCGCCTGCTCCATGGCCTGCTTGTTCAGGTCGCGGAACAGCACGACGCGCGCGCCGCGGCGGCGGGCGTCGCGGTACTCGACGGCCGACGCCCTCCCGCCGCGCCTGTAGACGAACCGCCCGTCCACCTCCGGGTCGGCCACGGCCTCCCTGCAGGCGAGCAGCCGCTTGTGCAGCGGGATTATGTAGGAGCAGCCGTTCGAGGTGAACGCCTCCACGTTGCCCTTGCTGTAGAAGCCCGCGTCGGCGACGAACATCTTGCCCGTCAGCTCGGCCCGCGTGAGCAGGTCGCGCACGCTGGCCTTGTCCAGCGCCGCCCCCTCGTACATGCGCGACAGCATCGGCCGGCCCGTCCCGACGTCGTAGGCCATGAGCAGGTTGACCTGGTCGGACCCGAGCCTGCCCCGCCTGCAGCCGGGCTCCGCCAGGTCGTTCAGGCGAGACGACGACGGCATCGCGTGCCCGTCCACGGCGACCTCCGGCCCCGCCGACGCGCACAGCGCCGCCTCGAACGACATGACCGGGCCCTGCCTGCGCCCGAGCGCGTCGAGCAGGGTCGCGAGGGCGTCCGGCCCCATCTTCAGCGACGGGAAGCGCAGCGACAGCGCCGACATGGCGAAGTGCCTGCCGGCGTCCTTGGCCGGCTGCATGCCGTTCACGCAGTTCACGACGGCCAGCGCGTAGACCTGGGCGGCGTCGCGCGGGTCGAAGTGCTCCCTGAGCATGGCGAGCACGCCGGCGGAGTTCGCCAGCGCCACCGCGTACTGGCCGAACTCGAGCGTGGTGACCTCGCCCTCGCGCGCCCTCGCGCCGTTGGGGACGAACCCGTCCTCGTCGGTGATCGAGCCTATGCAGCGCCCCATCTCGGTCTTGCGCCTGCCGCCGCGCGCGACGGAGCGGTACTCGTAGACGTAGTAGCGCCCGCCTATCGCCTTGACCATCGTGCCCCTCGGCTTCATCGACCTGATCCGCTCGGGGACGGAGTACTTGCCCATGGGTGCCTCCCTCAACATACCTAATGCATACCTAATTCTAGCATACGGGGACCCGCGCCGGCGCGTCGCCGGAAACCAGCCGCCGCCTGGCGCTGCATGCCGGCGGGCGGCATGATGGGAGATGCCCGGAAGCGCCGTTTCTACCTAACTTTCCCAGAGTACGTGTTTAACATAGCGTCACGCTCCCGAAATATGTCACTTTCAGAGAAGATATTTTAGACCATTTTGTCACTTTCAGAGAAAGATTTCCCTATCTTTTTGCCACTTTCAGAGAAACGATGCTGCGGTAATTAGCCTAAAAGTAGGATAATCTAAATTGTAACAATAGGATGACAGAAGGCGGAGGTGCTATCATCAGTCACCCGTCCCTTGTTGTCAGCCACCCCTCTCCGCACTCTTCTGGCAATGGCTAAAGGGCGTGAACCATGTAAAGCGGAAGATAGGTGCGGTCTCCTTCGTGGCGCAATTGCCCAGGATGCACCACGTATTCGTCACCGATGCGGCTTCCGTACTTCTTCTTAAACTTGTCAAGCGACGTGGTGGTGTAACGTTTTGTGGACTTCGTTTCTATGGGAACTATCTTGGCGTGGGGGTTTCCGGCGCTCGTAAGGAAGTCAATCTCCATACGGTCATCAGGATTGCTGCTGTGTCGCGAATAGAACCACAGTTTGCGTCCTTGGGCTTTAAGCGACTGGGCAACAGCGTTCTCAACCAACATCCCCTCGTTTATCTGGAGTTTCCCCAAAAGTACATCCCGGTAGAGGTTCTCTGCTTCCTTGCTTTCGCCGCCAAAGGCATGGGTCGCCAAAAGCCCTGTATCGGCCATATAGCACTTGAGCGTGGGCCGATCCTCATATAAGGACAGTCCCACGTGGGGGTCGGTCGTGTTGTAGCAGATGTTTGCGATACGCGCATCGGACAACCAGAAAAACGCTTCTTCGTAGGTGCGCATACGGGCATCGCTTTGGAGTGCGCTCAGTCTGAATTTCTTTTCGTGCTTGGAAAGTTGGGAGGGTATTTCGTCGAATACGGATGTAACCTTGTATTCGTACCCTCCTGCAAAACGTGCGATGTCATTGCGATACAAGGTGAGAATCTTTGCCTTTTCAGCTTCGGCGTTGGTGAAGCTGCGATTTTTAGCGTATTCTGCTACTGGGGCTGGCATGCCTCCCACCAGCAGATATTCACGAAATAGTCGCGAGGCTTTCTTGTGAAGGGCATCGGGGAGCGGCTGCATCCTCTCGCGTGCGTTACGAATCAGCTCGGCGAGGGGGGCTTCTTCGAGGGCCCAGAGAAACTCCTCGAAATCAAACGGAGCCAGTTCGAGCGGAACTTCCTCGGATGGAATGAGGATGTCTTTCGTATTCATTTTGATAGATACGAGAGATCCTGTTTCTATGAAGTCGAAGCGGCCATCTTCTACGAAGTATTTCACCAAGCCGCGCGCGCGGGGGAAGAACTGGATTTCGTCGAGAACGATGAGGCTCTGCCGTTCATAGAGCGGAACTCCGTATATGCCGGACAAATAGGCGAAAAGTGAATCAAGGTCATCGGCAAGGTCGTCAAACAGGGCCTTGACGTCGTTAGAGGCTCGGTAGAAGTCGATGAACAGGCAGGAGCGATATTCCTTGCGACCAAATTCCTGTGCAAGCGTACTTTTCCCGACACGTCGTGCTCCTTCGATGAGGAGAGCTGTCCGCCCTTGGTCGCGCTCTTTCCATGCAAGCAGTTGGTCATATGCTTTTCTTTTAAGCAACGATACCTCCTTGAACTGCGTATACATAGTTTTATAAAACTATTTTTATCGTGAAATGCACGACTAGCACGTGAAAAATATACCACATATGCACGACTAGCACGTGAGACACACCCCCATTTTGCACGACGAGCGCATGAAATGGAGATAGAGTGGGTTGGCGAGCCTTGTTTGGATGGTGACGATGGTGACGCAGGATGGTGACGCAGCACGGTGACGCAGGACGGGGATAATGTCATATCTGGATGTGATCTTATCCCCGGTGGCCTGTTGCCCTCCACAAAATACGTCACTTTCAGAGAAACGGTCGCTTTCAGAGAAGCGATGCCGCTGTGCTTATCCTGAAAATAGAATAACCTAAATTGTCGCAATGTATTGCGACAATGTGACAATGCGCGTACACTGAGGACAGAAGCGAGGGGTGGCCAACCTTGCGCATGGGCGTGGATGTTCATGCATGCGTCTGCGTCTTACGGGGGAGAATGCAGAGGGCGTTCTTCATGTTCTTAGGAGGAGGAATGTCGGAGTTGAAAGTCCCCGAACGGGGAATCTCTCGCAGAAGCTTTCTCAAAACGACGGCCGCCGTGGCCGGAGCCGCCGCAGTGGGCGGATCCGCGGCTCCAACGATGACCGCGCTTGCCGCCGACGAGCAGAAGGGACAGCCGTCCGAAGAAGAAGTGGTATGCGTATGCGGCTGCAACTGCCAGGGGACGTGCTCGCTTGTCGCGACGGTGCGCGAAGGCAAAATGGTCAACATACGCTCGAACGAGAACATACCGTATCCGGCGTACGAGCGCATCTGCAACCGTGGTTTCAGCCATGCGAACCGTCTGTACGATTTCAACCGCGTGAAGTATCCGCTGAAGCGCGCGACGTGGAGCATCGAGGATCCGCACGTCGAGAACCGCGGCAACGACGAGTGGGAGCGCCTGTCGTGGGACGATGCCGCCAAGCTCGTCGCTGACACGCTGAACTACAACACCGAGAATTACGGGCCCCGGTCCAATCTGTTCCTGTGCTCGGCGGGCAACTCCTTCGGTGTGTACGGAGGGTCGTTCACGGGCAACAGCTTCGCCAACGTGAACGGCTACACAACGCTCGACGTGTGCTTGGACTACGGCGACCTGCACGGCATTGGCCAGGTGACCGGCGGTGGCTGGGATTTCAATCAGCGCAACATGTCGGGCGACTATCGCTTTGCCAAGACGCTGTTCATCTGGGACACCAATCCGCCGAACTCCCAACCCCACAACTGGCACTTCTGCATGGAGGCCAAGGACGCCGGTGCGAACCTGGTGGTCATCGATCCCACCTACACCATTGCGGCCGCTCAAGCGACCAAGTGGGTGCCCATCAAGCCGGGCACCGATCCGGCGCTGGGCATAGCCATCCTGAACGCGATCATCGAAAACGAATGGTTCGACCTTGACTTCTTGCGCGACAAGACGTGCGCGCCTTTGCTGGTGAGGGAGGACAACGGGCACTTCCTGCGCTCCACCGACTTCGGCGAGAACGGCCCCGAGGAGCTGCCCGAGTACCCGTTCTCCGGCATGCTGCTCCTTCAGTCCTCGAAGGCGAACAAGGTGCCCACGGTCGAGGCCACCGCGCACTACGTGGTGTGGGACGCCGATTCCAACACCTCCTGCGGCATCAACGAGACGGCGAATCCCGCTCTCGAGGGGCGCTACGAGGTGAACGGCGTGAAGGTGACCACCGCCTGGACGCTGCTCAAAGAGCATCTGGCCGAATGCACGCCCGAATGGGCCGAGAAGATCACCGAGGTTCCGGCCGACACCATCGTGGAACTGGCGCGCATGTACTCGCAGGACACCCCTTCGACCATCTACGCCGGTTACCATCTTTACGACAATTGCGAGGTCATGGGCATGACGTGGGCCACCATGGCGGCGCTCACCGGCAACATCGGCAAGAAGGGCGCCTCCATCGGGCATCTCGGCAAAGACAAGCCCTACCTGAATCGCTCGCCAGATCTGTTCCCCAACGGCTTGAAAGGTCTTGCGAACGACATTCCGTGGCTTGCCTTGAGCGAGATATTGGAGACGGGCCAGTACATGGGCAAGGAGTTCCCCGTCCGCCTGCTGTACAACGTTGGGGCGAACCCGGTGGGCAGCTACGCCGCCCAGAGGCGGATCATTGAGGAGATGCTTCCTAAAATCAACTGCATTGTCACGAACGACCTCGAGTTCTCCGACACCGTGCACTACAGCGACATAGTGCTGCCGTGCACCCACTACTTCGAGTACGAGTGGATTCAGGGCGCCTCGCACGTGCCGTTCATCAACCATGCGAACAAGGTTGTGGAGCCTATCGGGGAGGCCAAGGAGGACGTCGACATCTTCCGCGAGATCTCGAAATATCTTGACAACGAGGCGTGCACCAAGTTCTACTCCAAGACGAACGAGGAGATGATGCGCGTCATCGTGGACACGGCGGCTGGCGAGAAGCTGGGCATCAGCCTGGACAACCTGCGCAAGGAGGGCGTCATCGCCGACCGCGAGGAGAACTGGATTCACTGGGAAGACCAGCGGTTCCCCACGCTTTCGGGTCGCTTGGAGTTCTACGTGGAGAATCCCGGCGCGCGCATCAACATAGGCAAGCCCATCGACAAGGAGTTCTATCACCTGCCCACCTACCATACGCCGGACGAGGCGCACGACGAGAGCGAGGAGCACAAGAAGTACCCGCTGTACCACTACTGCGAGCGCACGCGCTGGCACATGCATACCCAGTTCAACTACGCGCCCATCCTGCGCGAGTTGGATCCGGAGCCGTATCTGCGCATGAACCCCGTCGACGCCGAGAGCCGCGGCATCGCGGAAGGCGACTACGTGGAGGCCTACAACGACCGCGGGCACTGCGTGTGCAAGGCGAAGTTCGACATGGGCGTGCGGCCCGGCATGGTGTCGTCGCCTAAGGGCTGGCCGCGCGAGCTGTACGTGGCGGGCAGCTATCAGGAGCTGACGAACGACCATCTGAACACCATGCATCAGAACACCTCGTTCGACGACACGCTCGTCGAGGTGCGCAAGTACGAGGGAGAGGTGGAGTGATGACCCATTACGGAATGGTGATCGACACCAAGAAATGCATCGGCTGTCACGTGTGCGCCATGGCGTGCAAAGTGGAGAACAACCTGCCCAACGACGTGTGGTGGAACCGTATCCTCACCGACAACGGCGGCGGCGTGGGTTTTGACATGGTGGGCGGAAGCTACCCCGACAACCTCCAGCTCGGCTTCATCGCCATGGGCTGCCAGCACTGCGAGAACCCCGCCTGCGTGAAGGTGTGCCCGGTGGGGGCCACCTACCGCGACCCCGAGACGGGCGTGGTGCGCCAGGACTACGACAAGTGCATCGGCTGCCGCATGTGCATGTCGGCGTGCCCGTACACCGGCGTGCGCTCGTTCAACTGGGAGGAGCCGAAGTACCACATGGATTACGCCGTGGGCGGCAAGGACGTCCCCGTGCATCAGAAGCACGTGGTGGAGAAGTGCACGTTCTGCTACCACCGTATCTCGAAGGGCGAGGAGCCGGCGTGCATGCATCTGTGCGTGGGTCGCGCGCGTTATTGGGGCGATCTGGACGATCCTGACTCCGAGGTGTCCCAACTCATTCGCGACCGCGAGTACAAGCAGCTGCTTGAAGACCGCGACACGAAGCCGTCTGTCTATTACCTCGTCTGAGCGGAAGGGGAGAATTGCTATGAGCGAGACAACTAACACTCCCGCCGTCAAGGGCGGGAAGGGCCTGACTATTGCCATTGCGGTGGCGGCCGTGGTGACGGTGGCGGGCATCGCCCTTTGGGGGATGCAGCTTTCCGGCGGCATGGTGCAGACCGGCATGCGCAACCTGGACTCGTGGGGGCTCTACATCACGATGTTCATGTTCTTCGTGGGGCTTTCGGCCGGCGGCCTCATCATCAGCTCGGTGCCCAAGGCCTTCGGCATGGAGGGCTTCGGAGGAATCTCCAAGGTGGCCGTGTGGACGAGCATCTGCTGCACGGTGCTCGCCATCGGGTTCGTGGTGGTGGACCTGGGCCAGCCCTTCCGGATGTGGGAGCTGTTCGCCTACTCCAACTTGAGCAGCCCGCTCATGTGGGACATCATCGTGCTGGCGACCTACCTTATCTTGTCGGTCGTGTATCTGTGGGCGCAGCTGCGCGCGGAGGCGGGCAGGGTGTCGGCTGCGGCGTTGCGCGTGGTGAGCGTGGTAGCGCTCGTGTGCGCGGTGCTCGTGCACAGCGTGACGGCGTGGATCTTCGGGTTGCAGCAGGCCCATGAGTTTTGGCACACCGCCCTTTTGGGTCCGTGGTTCGTGAGCTCGGCGCTCGTGTGCGGCACGGCGCTCGTGCTCGTGGTGGTGATCGCGCTGCGGCGCGCGGGGTACCTGGAGCTGGAGCAGCGCTATGTGACGCGTCTGGCCAAGATGCTCGGCGCGTTCGTGCTCGTGGACCTGTACTTCTTCGGCTGCGACCTTCTGACGAGCGCATTCCCTGAAGGAAGCGGTGCGGAAGTGGTGGCTATGCTTACCACCGGCTCGCTTGCACCCTTCTTCTGGGCGGAGATCGTTGGGTGCGCGCTCGCGGCGGTCGTCTGCTTCGTTCCGTCGCTTCGCACGAACCCCCTTATTGTGGTGGCAAGCTTGCTTGCTATCGCGGGGATCTTCTGCAAGCGCGTGCAGCTTCTGGTGGGTGGCTTCCAAATCCCCAACGTTGACTATGCGTTTCAGACTAACGCCCTGACAGTTACAAACTGGGAGGGCGGCTTTGAGGCGGCCTACCAGGGCATGGTGTATTGGCCAACCGCCCTTGAGCTCGGCGTGGCGCTGGGTATTTTGGGTCTGGGCGCGCTCATGTTGTGCGTCGGCCTGAAGTTCCTGCCGCTTAAACAGGCTGAAAACGTGCACTAGCGTGCGAGAGTAAGAGAGGCGGGCCGGGTGCTGCACCCGGCCCGCTTTGGGGAGGCCCCATGATTCGAAGGATCCTCATAACGTTAGGTGTCTTTGTGCTGGCAGGGGTGCTGACTTACGGAGCGGGCTTGCTTGCAGAGCCGACGACGGGGATCGCCCCCATCGAGGCGGACACGCCCTGCCCGGCCGCCGGGTGCGCTTCGGGGGAGTGCCACGGGTTCGATAATGTGCCCGAGCCCGACGGCGTGCACGAGATGTCCTGCCCCGAGGCAAGCTGCGCGAGCGTGGAGTGCCATGCGTGGGACTCGCTCGTGGGCCGCTACCACCAAGCGAGCGATGCCAGCTTGAACGTGTGGATTTTGGCCCCCGTGGCGCTCGTGGTGGGGCTGGTGCTGATCGTGCGGAAGGTGAGGTGAGGGGAATGGAGAAAAAGCGGCTCGTCCTTGATGGCGCCGCGCTCGTCCTCTACGCGCTCGCCGCTCTTCCCGCGTTCACGGGAATCGCGGCCCATGAGTGGCTTTCGCTCGCTGCGATCGCCGTGCTGCTCGCTCATTGCGTTGCGGGCTTGGGCGGGGTGGCGGGGGGCGGGCTGCTCCGCCGCTCGCCCTCCTGGACGGCTCATCTGGCGCTCGACGGGCTGATCCTTGTCGTGCTGGCTGTCTGCGCCACATCGGGCATCATGGTGTCCGGCGCGGCGCTTCCGGCGCTCGGCCTGCACGCGACCGGCTACTTCTTCTGGGACCCTTTGCACGCGGTCTCGGCCAAGGCGCTCTTGGCGCTGCTGCTCGTGCACGTGGCCCTGCACGCGGGCTGGGTGGCCGCGAGCGTCCGGAGGGAGGGGCGCGTCCGGAGGGAGGGGCGGCGCCGCGAAGGCTCGTGACGCCGCCCTTCCCGGTCCCGCCCATGTCGATCCCGGTTCAACGGAGACTTTCCCGCAAGTTGGTCGTAAAACGCGCCCTATGGCACTCCGGAGGGTTGATCCGGCGCGCCGGCGGGCCGCGCGATTCCCGTGACCTGGTGTTTCTTCGGACGTGAGGGGCGCGGAGGACGGAAAGGCGGCCCCGCGCGTGCCACAGGGCGCGTTTTGTGACCAACCTGCGTGCGGCCCCCGTCGAACCGCCTCCGGCGGGGTCTCTGTCAATCCCGGTTTAGCAGAGGGTTGTCCCCCTTGAGGCCAAATCGGGAGCCAACGTGGGTGCGCGAAGCCTTGAAGCGTATCGGAGGCGGTGCGCGCCTGCCTGCGTCCTGCGGATCTTCGCCAAGAACTTCGGGTTTGAGCGCGGCGTGAAAAGCGTGCCGCCGTATGCGGCGCATTGCATCGCGTAGCGCCTTTTGCGCGCTTTCAGCGCAGAAACGCTCGGGGATTTGAGGGGAAAGTGCGGACAAGGACGGCAGATTGTCTTATGATAATCCGAGACAGCGCGTAGGCGCGTCCTCGCGGGGTTCGCGTTCGCGCGTAGGCGGGCTTGCATGCGCATCTGCGTCGGGAGATAAGGAGGGCGGGGCATTGTTCGGGCCGCTGGTCGTGTGCTACCTGTTCCTCGGCGGCGCCGGTGCGGGCGCGCTTTTCGTGTCGTCCGCGCTCGCTCTGCTGTCGCCTGCGGACGCGGTGTCGCAGCCCGCATTGCGTCGGCGGGGCGGCGGCGTGCGCATGGTCGTCGAGCTGCCGCAGCCCTATCGCCTGCTCGTCGCTCCGGGTGCGGCGGCGGGGCTTGTCGCGCTCGGAGCGGGCGTGACGTGCCTGCTGGCCGACGTGGGACGCGCCGACAGGGTGGGGCTTTTGCTCGCGAATCCGGCGTTCACGTACGTGGCGGCGGGAACATGGGCCCTTGTTGCCTGTTCTGGCCTGGGCGCGGCCTTGCTTGCGGCTTGGACGGGGTGCGTGCGGCTTTCCCTGACGGCGGTTCGTGTGCTCGAGGTTGCCCTGCTTGCGGCCGCGTTCGTGGTCATGGTGTACACGGGGTTGCTGCTTCGGGACATGGCGGCGGTTCCTCTGTGGGCCACGCCGTGGCTTCCGGCCCTCTTCGCGCTTTCCTCGCTTTCGTGCGGGACGGCCCTTGTGCTTGCCGCAGGTCAGTTCTCCGGTGCCGCCCGTTTGTTCGGCCGAGTGTTTCGGCGGCTTGCGTTCGCGGACGCCGTTGCGATCATCCTTGAGATTCTGGTTGCGGCGGCGTACGTGGCCGTCGTCTTGGGCGTTGCGCTGCCGGGCGCCGTGTCGGTTCCCGAGGACAGCGGAACGCTTGAGGCGTTGGCGGCTTCGGCCCAAGCGCTCACGGCCGGATCCGCTGCGTGGGCGTTCTGGGGCGTGTTCGCGGTGGGCGGCTTGGCGGTTCCGCTTGCGCTGGATGCGGCTTTCGCACGCGGGCGCGCCGCGCTCAAGCCGCGTGCGGTGCTGGCCGCCTCGGCGTGCGTGCTGGCGGGCGGCCTCGCGTTGCGCTATTGTGTGGTCGAGGCCGGTCTGCACCCGGTGCTGCAAACCATGATGTGAGGAGCGTGGAACGCGACGATGGAGAAGGGCGCCTTTCCTTTCGAGGTGGACGAGACGACCGACGTGCCTTTGTGGGTGCAGCTGCGTCAGAGGCTCGTCTACCTGATCAACACCGGCTACTTCAAACCGGGCGATCAGCTGCCCACGGTGCGCGGCTTGGCGTCGGAGATTTCCATCAACTACAACACGGTGAACAAGGCGTACCTCAGCCTGGTGTCCGACGGCTACCTGGAGTCCACGCGCGGGCGCGGCGTGTTCGTGCGCGATCTGGACGCCGAGGTGGACAAAGAGTATGCCGAGGAGGTGGACGGGCTGCTGGAGGACTGCGTGACGGCCTGTCGCGATCTGGGGCTTTCCTTGGACGACGTGCAGGCTCGCATGGCGCGCAAGATCAAGCAGCTGAAAGCCGCCGAGGGAAAGGGCGGCGCGGATGCGGACGGGGCGGGCCGCATCGTCTGCGTTGAGGTGCCCAAGGCGAAAGGCGGCGCGCGCGGCGCGTGAGCGGGCGGGCTGCGGACGAGAGCGCGGCTACAGGCGAAAGCAAGGCTGCGGACGAGAGCGAGACCGCGGGCGGGCTGCGGACGAGAGCGAGGCTATCATGGGCTTTGGGAGAAAAGGGGAGCGCGAGGCTCCAATGAGGATGGGCTCGAGCGCAGGCGGGCAGTCCGGCCGCGCGACGGGCGGGCGCGGGTCGTGGGCCGTCGTGCCCGACGCGAATACGGAGATGGCGGGCGAGCGCGCGTCGAGCGCGGGCGTGCTGCTGTTCTCCGCAGTGGTGTTCACTCTGGCGTTTTTCCTGGTTTTGGGCGCGTCGGCGCTGATCACGGGCCGTGTGGGGCTGCTTGGCGTGGCGTGCGCCCTGGTGGCGGCAACGTTGGCCGCCATGTCGGTGCACATCGCGCAGCAGTGGGAGAAGGTCGTGGTGCTGCGCTTCGGCCGCTTCAACCGCGTGAGCGGGCCGGGCTTGTTTTGGACGTGGCCCATTATCGAGCAGAACACCATGCGCGTGGACGGCCGCGTGCGCGTGACCACGTTTGGCGCCGAAGAGACGCTCACGGCCGACCTCGTGCCGCTTGACGTGAACGCTGTGCTGTTCTGGCATGTATGGGACGCGAAGGCGGCCTGCACCGAGGTGGGCGATTTCACGCGCGCCGTGGAGCTGGCGGCGCAAACGGCGCTGCGGGACGCCATCGGGCGCGGAGGGGCCGCCGAGGTGGCCATCCGCCGCGAGCAGTTGGACCGCGAGCTCAAACGCGCGCTCGAAGAGAAGGTGGCGCCCTGGGGCGTGGCCATCCTCTCGGTGGAGGTGCGCGACATCCTGGTGCCGAAGGACCTGCAGGACGTGATGTCGCTTGAAGCCCAGGCCGAGCAGCGTAAGAAGGCGCGCATCATCCTCATGGAGGCCGAGCAGGACATCTGCGAGATGATGGGCGAGATGGGCGACGCCTACGCCAAAAACGATGCCGCGCTGCGTCTGCGCTCGATGCATCTTCTCTACGAAAGCGTGCGTGAAACCGGCGGCACCGTGGTGGTGCCCAGCAGCTTTAGCGAGGGCTTCGGCGACGTTTTGGGCGATGCCGCGAAGGACGCGCTTTCGGTTACTCGGAGCAGCGCAGGATGAAATCGTCCATGCCGGGGACGGTGAATGCCACGTGCCCTCGTTCGGGAGCATAGATAAGACCGTCGTGAATGAGCTTGTCGCGTATGACCGATAGGTCGCTTATCCTTCTCTTCCCCATCTGTTGCGCTAAATCGCTGAGTTTTATCGGCGATCCGACGCTTGCCATGGCGTGCATCATCGCGCGTCCTGCGCGCGTCGTCCTGTCCCACCGCGACCGATAGAGCCCTCGGTCGAGTTCGTTTTTCGCTAAAGCGATTCCGGCGGCCGTTTCGACCGACGTCACGATACCGGGCGCTTCTATCTGTTCGCAAATGCAGAAACCGCATTGCTGGATGAAATAAGGGTAGCCTCCTGCGGCTTCGATGGCAGCAGCCAGGGCGTTTTCCTCCCAGCGGATGCCGCCTTTTGCCGTGGGTTCGATGTACGCATCGCGCACCGCATCGTCTGAGAGCAGTTCGAGAGAATGGTATGCGAACATTCTCTCGGCGTAGCTGGTCGCGTCAGCGAGCACGGCCGGAAGCGTGGGAAGCCCCGCTCCTATGAAATAGACAGGAACGGGGGAGCTGCCTTGGCCTATGGCGTGCAGCGCCACGTTGAGGGCCGTCAAGTCTTCTTTGGATGCTTCCTGCAATTCGTCGATGCTCAGGAACACGGCGGTTCCCGCATCGCGCGCAGCCTCTCCTGTGGCCTGCAGCAAATCGCCGAGATCGAGCGAGAGATCGCCCGAGTCGGCGTATCCTTGCGCTGGTTGGATGTCGATGCCGAGGGAGCATGAACCCGTGGGATCGATTTTCAGCTGGAAAGATTTCAAAACAGCGATCGCGTGGTCGAATGCCGATTTCAGTGGGTTCGCCGAGTTTTTTATGCGTCGCAGTTCGAGATAGAGGGCTTGCGAGAGCTTTGTGGCGAGCGAGGTGTTTCTCGAGGCTTCGACGCAGGCGACCACCCAAGCCCGCTGTTTTGCGAAGTCGGCCAGCTCCCTGAGGAGCACGGTTTTTCCCATGCCCCGAAGTCCCGAGACGACGACGGGGCGCATGCCCTCGGCATCGTCGCATACCTGCTGCATCTCGGTTTTCACGGCGTGCAGTATCTCGGTACGGCCTGCGAGATAGGGAGGCTTTCTTCCGGCTCCCGGTTTGAAAGGATTGGTCATCGCCTGTTCTTTCTAAGGTTTTATATAGCATTATAAATTCTTTATTAGAATCAATTATAAGAATTTAGAAAAGATGGTCAAGCGGTGGTCGCTGTGCGCTTTCGGGGCTTTAACGTGTCGTGAAGGACGCGCTGGGAAGAGTTTTTGGCTCGTAAGGGGGCGTGATGGTTCGGTGTCGGTCGCATCGGGTGCTCTTCCAGATAGGTACTCCTATGACATTTTCGGCTAAAATACAACTATCTTGTAGATTAGCCGAAGGGAGTCATCGTGGAATATATCCCGCGGGAGATTGAGCCTTTAGTGGACAGCGTGGCAGACGAGTATGCCGCGTTGTTGGTGACGGGTCCGCGGCAAGTGGGTAAATCAACGCTTTTGCATCATGTTATCGAGGAACGCGGCCTTGCTCTTGAACAGGTCACGCTTGACGACCTTGCGACGCGTCAGCTTGCTCTCAACGATCCAACGATGTTCTTCCAACTGCACGAGCCGCCGGTGCTCATAGACGAGGTGCAGTACGCCCCGGGGTTGTTTATCGAGATGAAGAAAATGATTGACGCAGGATGTGCGCCTGGCTCGTTCTGGTTGACGGGTTCGCAGCAGTTTCGACTCATGGAATTAGCGGGGGAGTCTTTGGCGGGGCGTATCGCCGTTCTGCCCCTGTCATCGCTTTCGCAGCGTGAGGCGCAAAGGCGTCCCGGTGGGCCGTTTACGCTTGATCTGCCCACATTGAAGGAGCGGGCAAAAGGGGCAACGCCACGAACGTCACGCGAGGTATTTGCCGAGATGTATCGAGGGGCCATGCCTGGTGTGCTTTCGGGGAAGTATACGAACTTGAACGTTTTCTACAGCAGCTACATTCAAACCTATATCGAACGCGATGTGCGCCAGCTTCTCGGAAACGTTGACGCCTTGCGGTTCATGGATTTCATGCGTGCCGTTGCTGCTCGTTGCTCGCAGATGGTCAATATGGCGGCTATTGCGGAGGATGTGGGAATTCGCTCGGAGAAAGCGAAGGTGTGGTTGAGTGTTTTGGAGCGATCAGGTGTGGTGTTCTACCTGCATCCTTTTTCGAACAATCAGTTGAAACGCACGGTGAAAGCGCCTAAGTTGTATTTCCATGATTGTGGGCTGGTGGCGCACCTGGCGCGATGGCTCACGCCCGAAACCCTTGAGGCGGGTGCGATGAGTGGCGCGTTCATGGAAAATTTCGTGGTGTCGGAGATTCGCAAAAGCTTCTTGAACGCAGGGCTTGATACGCCGCTGTATTACTATCGTGATCGTGACGGCAAAGAGGTCGATCTCGTTCTGGAGTGCGATGGCGAACTGCATCCCATTGAGATCAAGAAGACCGCCTCGCCCAACCTTGGAATGGCGCGTTCGTTTGCGATGCTGGACAAAAGCTCGGTCCCTCGCGGTCAGGGTGCGATCATCTGCATGGCCGAAGCCCTTGGTGCCCTCGATGCAAACACGCTGGTCATTCCCGCTTGGATGATCTAGCGGCAATCAATCCCGGAACGTTCCACCAATACTATCTCCAAAATAGGATAATCATAGGACAAATAATCATATGACAATCCTTGATTGTCATATGATTATTTCGTATAGTGTGCCCAGTGGGATTCGGCCGATTCTCGCAAGGAACGGAGGTATCCCCACGCTCATTCCGCTGCTGCGGGGCTTGCGCCGGTTTGCGCGCATCGTCTTGAAGAGGACGCTGCGTCGCCTGGCCGCTTCAAGCCGAGCGGAAGCGGGGAAGGGCGGCACGGGGGACCTGGCAGAACCGAGGAGGAAACATGTCAGGAGCAACGAGTCCGCACGGCGGACTGACGCGAAGGGGCTTTCTCAAGGCAACCGGCGCTGCGGCCGGCGCGCTCGGTCTGGCCGGCGCTGCGGGCATGACCGGCACGGACGACTGGCTTGCGCCCGCGCAAGCGCATGCGGAGCCGGAGGAGCGCATCGGCTACACCTTCCACCAGAACCATTGCACGGGCCACTGTTCCCTGAAGTGCACGGTGAGGGACGGCCGCCTGTGCTTGATCGAACCGAACGACGCCGAAGGGTACGACAAGCGCTACCGCATCGCCTGCGTGCGGGCGATGTCGGAGATCGAGCACGTGTACGGATCCGAGCGCATCCAGACCCCGCTCAAACGCGTCGGCGAGCGCGGCTTAGGCGAGTTCGTGTCCGTCACCTGGGACGAGGCATTGGCCGAGATCAAAGACAAGCTGGGGTCCATCTGGGAGAAGTACGGCAAGAGCGCCGTGGTCGTTGGGGGAACGTCCGACGTGAAGGTTCGCTACCCCCATCTCAAGCAGATATTCAGCGCGCAGCAAGACGGGCGCAACGGCATCGACATCGGCGTGGGCAACGGGCTTGGCCCCATGATCGGCGACACCACGTCCAACGTCATCTGCACGAGCGAGGCCCGCGACTGGGCACGCGCCAAGACGGTGATTCTGACCAGCACGAACTTCTTGGAGTCGAGCGTCCCCTCGGCCAAGACGTTCTTCGAGGCGCAGGAGGCCGGCGCCTACATCGTCTCGGTGGACACGCATTACACCACGACGGCCGGCAAGGCCGATCAGTGGGTTCCCATCGAGCCGGGGACGGATGGCGCCCTGTTTCTGGGTATGATCAGCTGCATCATCGACAACGGGTGGTTCGACGAGGAGTCGATGAAGGAGGGAACGTCGTTCCCGTTCTTGGTCGACGAGGAGTCAGGCGCGATGCTCAGGAGCGATCCGTTGTCGGCCACGGCCAAGCAGAAAGGCTCCGAGAACCCCTTCATGGTATGGGATGCGGCAACCGGCGCGCCCCGACCCTACCAGGAAGCCGTCGATCCTGCACTCGAGGGCGTCTACGAGGTTGACGGCAGGACGTACGCCACGGTGTTCGAGCTGCTCAAGCGAAGCCAAAAGGAAAACGGCTACACGCTGACCTGGGCGTCGGAGAAGACGACCGTTCCCGAAAAGACCATCGAGGACCTGGCCCGTCGCTACGCGCTTGACACGCCCGCCACGCTCTCGCTTGGTTGGGGCGGGTCCGACAAGTACATGAACTCCGACATCTGCGGGCACGCGGCGGGCGTTCTGGCTGCGCTGACCGGCAACTACGGCAAGCCGGGCGCAAGCGTGGGCGTGCACGTGGGTGGAAACTATACTGGCTGGTCCGCCAAGCTGGCCTCTTGGCCCCTGCCTGGCGAGTACAAGGTGGCCGACCAGGAGATGCCCTCTTACAGCATGCGTCACCAGGAGAACAGCGTGCGCGCCTACGTCGCGCTCGGCGACATGTTCCAGCAGCACTACGCGAACATGAACGTCACCAAAGAGTGGCTGCGCTCGCTCGACTTCATCGTGTACATCGACATGTACCACGTGGAAAGCGCGAACTGGGCCGACATCGTGCTGCCGGCGTGCACCAAGTTCGAGACCACGGAGGAGGCCGAGTCGCTGAAGGTGGGCTACGGGCATCTGCTCTTGCAGGGGAAGGTGCTCGATCCGCTCTTCGAGAGCAAGCCGGACCTCGAGATCGAGCGCTTGCTCGCGCAGGCGATGGGCGTGGCCGACGGCGTGCTTCCCAAAAGCTCCTACGAGTTCTGCGAGTACCAGATAGCCAACTCCACCGACAAGAAGCTCGCGGGGATGACGCTGCAAAAACTCATCGACAACCAGGGGGTCCTGCCCTTGCCGGGCATCGACCAAATCCGCGAGGAGTACGCCTCCCAGGTGGCGAAAACCGCTTCGGGCCGATTCGACGTGTACTTGGAGGGCAGGCTTGGGGCTGGGCAGGCGCTTCCCGTGTACGAAGATCCCGAGGAGGCGTATCAGGGCTGCGAGCTGCGCAAGACCTACCCGCTGCAGTTCTACCAGGCGCGCACGAAGTTCCAGATACATAGCATGTTCTGCGACGCCCAGTGGATCAAGGAGTTCTACGAGCCGCATCTGGAGATGAACCCTGCGGACATGGAGCCGCGCGGGCTTGCCCGCGGGGACGTGGTCGAGGTGTTCAACGACCGCGGTTCCATCCAGGTGGAGGTGCGTCCCTCCGAGTCCGTGCGGCCTGGCTGCACGCGCATCTTCGAGGGCATTTGGACGAAGTACATGGTCAAGGGCAACCTCCAAGAACTGACGAACGACAACCTCTCGCCGCGTGACGACATCTTGCAGATGGGGACGTCCATCGCGTTCCAAGACACGCTCGTGGAAGTTCGGAAAGCGTAGGTGATCGACGATGACTCGATACGGAATGGCGATTGACGTGCGGCGTTGCATTGGATGCCAAACCTGCGCGCTGTCGTGCAAGATGCAAAACGGGGTGCCCGAAGGCATGCTGTGGAACCGCGTTTTGACGGAAGGGTCGGACGAGATCGACGGGGCGCAGGGCGTCTATCCTCATCTTTCGCGGGCGTATTTGCCTATCGCCTGCCAGCACTGCGAGAACCCCGCGTGCCAGCGCGTGTGCCCCACGGGCGCCACGTACAAAGACGACAAAGGCCGCGTGGAGGTAGACTACGACAAGTGCATCGGGTGCCGCATGTGCATGGCGGCCTGCCCCTACAACGCGCGCGTGTTCAACTGGAACGAGCCGGTGCGCGACCCTGATTTCAACTACGGCGACAAAGATGTGCCCGTGCGCCCCAAGGGCGTGGCCGAGAAGTGCACGCTGTGCAAGGAGCGCACCGACCGGGGCCAAGAGCCCATGTGCGTGCAGAACTGCCCGTTTGAAGCGCGCATATTCGGCGATCTGGACGACCCGGATTCCGAGGTGTCGCGCATCATCCGCGAGCGGAACGCGTATGTGCTGTTGGAAGAGCAGGGCACGCGCCCGCAGGTTCACTACTTCAACTAAGGAGGTGCGTCAATGGAAACTTCGGCGAAATTCAAAGCGGCTGCGGGCGTGTTAGGCGTGCTGACGCTGGCCGGCGTGGCGGCGTGGATCTATCAGCTCATGTTCGGCCTGGGTGTAACAGGCATGAGCAACGCCACGTCGTGGGGCCTCTACATCACCATGTTCATGTTCTTCGTGGGGCTTTCGGCGGGCGGCCTCATCGTGGCTTCGTCGGCCAGCGTGTTTCACGTGGCGCAGTACAAGAAGGTGGCGCTGCCGGCGGTCATCCTGTCCACGGTGTGCATCTGCTGCGCGGGCATGTTCGTGCTCATCGACCTGGGCGGCATCCAACGTGTGTGGCGCATCGTCACGGGGCCGAACCCTGCCTCGCCCTTGTTCTGGGACATCTGCGTGATCTCCATCTACCTGGTCATCAACGTGGTGTATCTGGTGCTCATGAAGCGCCACGGCGTTGACAGCCCGGCCGTCTCGCGCGTGTCGCGCTTCGCGCTGCCGGTGGCCATCCTCGTGCACAGCGTGACGGCGTGGATCTTCGGCCTGGAGATGGCCAAGGAGGGTTGGTATTCGGCCATCATGGCGCCCATCTTCGTGGCGAGCGCCATGGATTCGGGCTTGGCGCTTCTGCTGATCGCGCTTGCGGGTTTGCGCAAGGCGGGCGTGCTGGCGGTCGATCAGAAGCTGTTCGCGAACTTGGCCGGCCTTCTGGCCACCTGCATTGCCGTGGACGCCTTTTTCATCGGCTGCGAGATTCTGACCATGGCGTATCCGGGTGCCGCCGGTGCCGAGACGCTCTCCATCATGGCCACGGGCGCCACCGCCCCCTTCTTCTGGTTCGAGATCTTGGCGGGGTTGCTCGTGCCGTTCTGCATCCTCGTGTTCGCGCGGAACCGCCAGCGCACGGGCCTGGTGGTGGGCGCCGGCGCGTTGGTGATCCTGGGCGTGCTGTGCAAGCGCGTGTGGCTTTTGCTCACGTCGTTCGTGGAGCTGAACGTGGCGGGCGCGCCGGGCGTTTCGCTTGGCACGCAGGCGGCGCAGCAGGGCGGATCCGGCATGTGGGTGCTCGTCGGCGCGTATGCTCCCACCTGGGTGGAGGTCGTTGTGGCCGTGGGCGTGGTGTCCTTGGGGGCGCTCGCGTTCATGGTGCTGTGCCGCGCGCTGTTGTCCGGCGGAAAGCAGGCCGTGCCCGATGCCGCAGCTGCGGCGGCGTAACGGGCGACGGAGGTCTGCCGAAGGTTGGCGGAAGGGCGGGGGAGCGGGGTGCCGGCCTCGTTTTCCCGCCCTCGCTTGGCGGAGAAAGGACGGAGGCAATGGACGAGGTGGTGTGCGAAAAGCTTGCGCAGGCGTACGCGTTTCTGGGGAACTCCCTGCTCAGGCCCGTGACACAGACGGCGGACGTGGGGCTTGACCCGGCGTTTTGGGAGGCGTTCCCCACGTTCGGCGACGAGGGGGTGGCGTACGCCGTGCGGGCATGCGCCGAATTCGCGCATGAGGCCCGGGCGCGCGAGGCCGCAGGCGGAGGGGACGCCGCGCTCGCGGCGGCCGTGGAGCACACGCGCCTGTTCGTGGGGCCGCCCTCCCCGGCGGCGCCCCCGTGGGAGACCTTCCACCGCGCCGAGAACGTGACGATGGGCTTTGGCCGGGCCACGTTCGAGATGCGCGAGACGCTGCGCTCGCTCGGTCTGGAGGTGCGCAACGAAAACAACCAGTACGAGGACCACATCGGTATCGAGCTTCTATGCCTGTCCGAGATCTGCCGCCGGCGGGGCGCGGGTGCGTCGGAGGACGTCGGCGGGGAGGGCGCGCCGGGCGCCTCCGCAGGCGCGGGCGTGGCGGGCGCCCCCGCGGGCGCGAGCGCGACGGCCCCTCCCTCCGAGGCCCGCTTCCTTGACGAGCGCGTGCTCGGCTGGCTGCCGAGCCTCCGCGCCGCCGTGGCGAAAGCCGCCCCGGGCGGCTACTGCGATCGCCTGCTCGCCGTGGTGGAGGCGCTGGCCTCCTGGCACCGCCGGGAGTTGGAGGGCTAGCCGCCCGCCCCGCCCGGGCTTGCGTCCTGGAGCCGACCTGCCGCCTCGCGCTGTCCCGCGTCGGACCCGCCCGCACCGGTGCCGGCTCGCGCGAACGCGGCCGCACCCCCGCGCTAGAACAGCAGCACCCCGTCCAAGGTCATGGAGGTGCAGTTGCCGTCAGGCTCGCAGATCAGCTCCACGTTCGCCGTGGTCGGGTTCCCCTCGGCGTCCAGGATGGACACGGTGTTCGCGTAGGAGTAGCCACCCTCTTCGCGCAGCGCCACGGCGGCGGTTTGGGCATCGACGCTTTGGAAGGTGAAGTAGGTGTTGTTCTCGAACAGCGACGGCAGCTCCGCCTCCAACGCGGCGACGGCCCGGGCCTGGGCGTCGCCTTCCGGGTCGGCGTCCGCGCTCCCGGCGCCCTCGGCGGGCTGCTCTTTTTGCGCGGCGGTGTCGGCCTGCGGCGTTGCGGCCTCCTGGTCCAGCAGCCAGAACGCCTCGGTGGCCCCGTCGTTCCAGAACAGGCGCTGGGAGACGTACCGGTCATCGAAGGCGAGGGTGCCTTGGGCGGTCTCGCCCGCCGCCACCGTGATCACGCCGCCATCGAAGGTTGACGACACGGGCGGCATGCCGAACGACAGCAGGCAGTCGGCCGACAGCTCCTGCGCGCGGCTGTGGGCCGTCACCTCGATGCCCACGTTCAGCAGCCCGTCTGCGCGCTCCACCGACCTCACGGCCACCTCGTAATCGCGCCACACCGCCGACTCTCCCACGGCCAACGACTCCAGATCCGCTTCGTCGGTCAGCGCGTATCCGCCCGAAGGAGAGGCCGACGACGCCGAGCCTGTGTCGGGATTGGGAAGCTGCGGCTCCTCCGCAACTGGGCCGCAGCCTGCAAGCGCGCAGGCCAAAAGCGCGCAAGTGGCGGAGATTGCGATGGCGGCTGCTCTCTTGCTCAAGGTGGCTCCCTTCGTCCTGCGCGCGGCGCGCGCCGATGCTTCGCGACCATTGTAGGCCACCCGCGCGCCCAAGGCGAGCGCCGCGCGGCCGAAACCGCGGCCCCGGCAGAATCCACAACCCTCATCATCCCAGATGAACATGCAAAACAACAAGGAATTTCCACAGCTCGTAAAAATTTTTCTTGACAGCGGCAAGTACCGACACTATTTTGAGAACTTGCGACTTTTTTGCAAGTTTGCGGCTGCACGTGAAGGAGGAAAAGCCTCGTGGCTCAAGGAAAAACGACTGATCAGACCAGCCTTTACCGGGATCGGCGAAGCTTCGCCAAGATTCCCGACGTCATGGACGTCCCGAACCTCATCGCCATCCAGACGGAAAGCTTCGAGTGGTTCAAGAGCGAGGGCCTGGCGCAGGCGTTCCGCGACATCAGCCCCATCGAGAACGGCACCAAGGACATGTGCGTGGAGTTCGGCCGCCATGAGTTCGGCGAGCCGAAGTACACCGTGGACGAGTGCAAGGAGAAGGACGTCTCCTACCAGGCGCCGCTGTTCGTGGAGATCCGCTTCATCAACCGCGAGACGGGCGAGATCAAGGAGCAGGACGTGTTCATGGGCGACTTCCCGCTCATGACCCCGCGCGGCACCTTCATCATCAACGGCACGGAGCGCGTCGTTGTCAGCCAGCTCGTGCGCTCGCCGGGCGTCTACTTCGCCGCCGAGCGCGACAAGGCCTCCGACAAGACCATCTACAACGCGAAGGTCATCCCCAGCCGCGGCGCGTGGCTGGAGTTCGAGACCGACAAGCGCGACATCCTGTCCGTGCGCATCGACCGCAAGCGCAAGCAGCCGGCCACGCTGCTCGTGCGCGCCCTCGGCCTGGCCGAGTCGCGCGAGGAGATCGTCGAGCTTCTGGGCAGCGACGAGATGGTGCTGCGCACGCTCGACCGCGACCCCGCCACCACCAAGGAGGAGTCGCTCATCGAGCTGTACAAGCGCTTCCGTCCCGGCGAGCCGCCCACCATCGACTCCGCCCGGACGCTCCTCGAGGGCCTGTTCTTCAACCCGCAGCGCTACGATTTGGCGAAGGTCGGCCGCTACAAGATCAACAAGAAGCTCGGCTTCGACCCCGACAACGACTCGTCCACCCTCACCGACGAGGACATCGTCAAGACCATGCAGTACATCGTGGCGCTGCATGCCGGCGAGGAGGGCGTGACCACCGACGACATCGACCACTTCGGCAACCGCCGCATCCGCACGGTGGGCGAGCTCATCCAGAACCAGTTCCGTATCGGCCTGTCCCGCATGGAGCGCGTTGTGCGCGAGCGCATGAGCATGCAGGAGCCGGACGAGATCACGCCGCAGTCCCTCGTGAACATCCGCCCCATCGTGGCGGCCATCAAGGAGTTCTTCGGATCCTCCCAGCTTTCGCAGTTCATGGACCAGTCCAACCCGGCTGCCGGCATCACGCACAAGCGCCGTCTGAACGCTCTGGGCCCGGGCGGCCTGTCCCGCGAGCGCGCCGGCTTCGAAGTGCGCGACGTCCATACGTCCCACTACGGCCGCATGTGCCCCATCGAAACGCCTGAAGGCCCGAACATCGGCCTCATCGGCTCGCTCGCAACCTACGCACGCGTGAACCCCTACGGCTTCATCGAGACGCCGTACCGCCGCGTGGTCGACGGCAAGGTCACCGACGAGATCGACTACCTCACCGCCGACGAGGAGGAGAACTACACGATCGCCCAGGCGAACGACCTCTTTAACCTCGAGACGCGCGAGTTCGGCCACTACGACGAGAACGGCGAGTTCGTGAAGGCAACCCGCGTGCTCTGCCGCACGAAGGGGCCTGACGGCGCCTTCGGCGAGCCCGACGAGGTGCCGGTCGAGCAGGTGGATTACATGGACGTCTCGCCGCGCCAGATGACGTCGGTGGCAACCTCGCTCATCCCGTTCCTCGAGCACGACGACGCGAACCGCGCCCTCATGGGTTCGAACATGCAGCGCCAGGCCGTGCCGCTGCTGCGCCCCTCGGCGCCGCTTGTCGGTACCGGCATCGAGCACCGCATCGCGGTCGACTCCGGCGAGATCCTCGTCGCGCAGAACCCCGGCGTGGTTGACTACGTCGACGGCCAGACCATCATCATCCTGAACAACGACGGCGAGTACGACGAGTACCTCGTGCCGAAGTTCCAGCGCTCCAACCAAAGCGGCTGCATCAACCACCGCCCGATCGTCCGCAAGGGCGACGAGGTGCAGGCCGGCGACGTGCTGGCCGACGGTCCCAGCTGCGACAACGCCGAGCTTGCGCTCGGCCAGAACCTCATGGTCGCCTACATGCCGTGGGAAGGCTACAACTACGAGGACGCCATCATCGTCTCGGAGCGCGTGGTGGCAGAAGACCTGCTCACCTCCATCCACATCTCCGAGTACGAGATCGACGCGCGCGACACCAAGCTCGGCCCCGAGGAGATCACCCGTGAGATCCCCAACATCTCCGATGACATGATCTCCGACCTCGACGCCGACGGCATCATCCGCATCGGCGCGGAGGTGTTCCCGGGCGATGTGCTCGTGGGCAAGGTCACCCCGAAGGGCGAGACGGAGCTTACGGCCGAGGAGCGCCTGTTGCGCGCCATTTTCGGCGAGAAGGCCCGCGAGGTGCGCGACACCTCCCTCAAGGTGCCCCACGGCTCCGGCGGCCGCGTCATCGGCATCAGCCGCTTCTCCCGCGAGGCCGGCGACGAGCTGGCTCCGGGCGTGAACGAGCTTGTGCGCATCTACGTGGCGCAGAAGCGCAAGGTGCAGCAGGGCGACAAGCTGTCCGGTCGCCACGGCAACAAGGGCGTCATCTCCCGCGTGCTGCCGGTGGAGGACATGCCGTACTTGGCCGACGGCACCCCCATCGACGTCATCTTGAACCCGCTGGGCGTTCCCTCCCGTATGAATGTGGGCCAGCTTTTGGAGAACCACCTGGGCTGGGCCGCGAAGTGGGGCTGGTCGGACGCCGAGGACACCGATGAAGTGGTGGAAGGCCCCATGCACGTGGCCACGCCCGTGTTCGACGGCGCCACGGAAAAGGAGATCTCCGACGCCATCGAGAAGGCGAACCGCAACCTCATCAACATGAACCACGCCAAGTACGGAGACGCGGCGCGCGACGAGTTCGTGCCGCAGTTGTCCCGCGAGGGCAAGACGTGGCTCTACGACGGCCGCACCGGCGAGCGCTTCCGCGAGAAGATCACCGTGGGCCAAAGCTACATCCTCAAGCTCGGCCACATGGTGGACGACAAGATCCATGCGCGCTCGACGGGTCCCTACAGTCTGATCACGCAGCAGCCCCTTGGCGGCAAGGCCCAGTTCGGCGGTCAGCGCTTCGGCGAGATGGAGGTGTGGGCGCTCTACGCCTACGGCGCCTCCAACGTGCTGCAGGAGATCCTCACCGTGAAGTCCGACGACACCGCCGGCCGCGTGAAGTCCTACGAGTCCATCGTCAAGGGCGAGAACATCCCGGCCGCCGAGGTGCCCGAGTCCTTCAAGGTGCTCGTGAAGGAGATGAAGTCGCTGTGCCTGAACGTGGAGCTTGAGGGCCATGAGCACCAGGCCATCGACATCACGCAAGAGGCCGAGGACCAAGATGACGGCGACCGCGCGCTCTACGAGGCCATCGCCGCCGACGCGCGCAAGACAGAAGAGGACGACGCGGCGAGCGCGCTTGACAGCATCGCCGCTGAGCTGGGAGAACTGATGGGCGAAAGCAACAACGACACGAACGACCTCATCGGTGAGGGAGAGGAGCGATAGATGACGACGGAATTCGACGTCAACAACTTCGACGCCCTGCGCATCTCGCTCGCCAACGCCGAGGACGTGCGCAGCTGGTCGCGCGGCGAGGTGAAGAAGCCCGAGACCATCAACTACCGCACGCTCAAGCCGGAGAAGGACGGCCTGTTCTGCGAGAAGATCTTCGGCCCCACCAAGGACTGGGAGTGCGCCTGCGGCAAGTACAAGCGCGTGCGCTTCAAGGGCATCGTCTGCGAGCGCTGCGGCGTGGAGGTCACGCGCTCCAAGGTGCGTCGCGAGCGCATGGGCCATATCGAGCTGGCCGCGCCGGTGAGCCACATCTGGTACTTCAAGGGCTCGCCGAGCCGTCTGGGCTACCTTTTGGACATCCCGCCGAAGGAGCTGGAGAAGGTGCTGTACTTCGCCTCCTCCATCATCACCTCGGTGGACAAGGAAGCGCGCGAGGAGGACGTCGAGGAGCTGCGCGACGAGCTGGCCGCCGACCTGGAGGAGCTGGACGCCGAGCGCGAGCGCCTCATCGAGGCCACGCGCAAGCTGTCCGTGGACTACGTGCCCGAGGACGACGACTTCGTGGACGACGTGGACGAGGACGAGCGCATGACGCCCGAGGAGGTGGAGGAGGAGATCGCCGACATCTTCGAGGAGTTCAACGAGCGCAAGGCGCTGCGCCAAGACGCCTTCGACGCCTTCATGAAGATCGAGCCGAAGCAGCTTGTGCCCGACGAGGCCCTCTACCGCGAGATGCGCCTGAACTACCGCGACTACTTCACCGGCGGCATGGGCGCGGAAAGCGTGCGCGACCTGCTTGAGGCCATGGACCTGGAGGCCGTGTCCGAGGAGCTGCGCGACGTCATCGCCAACGGCAAGGGGCAGAAGCGCGCCAAGGCCATCAAGCGCCTCAAGGTGGTGGACGCCTTCCTCAAGTCCGAGAACAAGCCGACGGACATGATCCTGGACGTCATCCCGGTCATCCCGCCCGATCTGCGCCCCATGGTGCAGCTGGACGGCGGCCGCTTTGCGACGTCTGACCTCAACGACCTGTACCGTCGCGTCATCAACCGCAACAACCGCCTGAAGCGCTTGCTGGATCTGGGCGCGCCCGAGATCATCGTCAACAACGAGAAGCGCATGCTGCAGGAGGCTGTGGACAGCCTGTTCGACAACGGCCGCCGCGGCCGCCCCGTCACGGGGCCGGGCAACCGTCCCTTGAAGTCGCTCTCCGACATGCTCAAGGGCAAGCAGGGCCGCTTCCGCCAGAACCTGCTGGGCAAGCGCGTGGACTACTCCGGCCGTTCGGTCATCGTCGTGGGTCCGCAGCTGAAGCTCCACCAGTGCGGCCTGCCTTCGCAGATGGCGCTCGAGCTGTTCAAGCCCTTCGTCATGAAGCGCCTGGTGGAGCTTGAGTACGCCGCCAACATCAAGGCCGCCAAGCGTGCGGTCGACCGCGGCGCCAGCTACGTGTGGGACGTGCTGGAAGAGGTCATCACCGAGCATCCGGTGCTTTTGAACCGCGCGCCAACCCTGCACCGTCTGGGCATCCAGGCCTTCGAGCCGGTGCTCGTGGAGGGCAAGGCCATCAAGCTGCACCCGCTTGTGTGCACCGCCTTCAACGCCGACTTCGACGGCGACCAGATGGCCGTGCACGTGCCGCTGGGCGCCGAGGCGCAGGCCGAGGCCCGCGTGCTCATGCTCTCCGCCAACAACATCAAGTCGCCGGCGCATGGCCGTCCGCTGACCGTGCCCACGCAGGACATGATCATCGGCCTGTACTACCTCACGGCCGCCCGCGACGGCTTCGAGGGCGAGGGCCGCGCGTTCATCGACTTCGACGACGCCATGAACGCCTACGATGCCCGCGCCGAGCTTGACCTGCAGGCCAAGATCTGGGTGCGCCTGAACCGCGACACGCGCGTGGCCACGGCGTTCGGCACGTTCGAGGACCGCAAGGCGGGCGAGCGCATAGAGACGACCATCGGCCGCATCACGTTCAACAACGTGCTGCCGCAGGACTATCCTTATCTCAACTACGAGATGAACAAGAAGGAGATCAGCCGCCTGGTCGAGGACGTGTGCAACCGCTACGAGCTTTCCGAGGTGCCGCCTATCCTGGACGGCCTCAAGGACGCGGGCTTCCACTACGCCACGCGCGCCGGCGTCACCGTGTCGGTGTACGACGCCACCGTCCCGCCGAACAAGGGCGAGATCCTGGCCAAGGCCGACGCGAAGGTGGCCGCCATCGACGAGGACTACGAGATGGGCCTCATGAGCCAGGAGGAGCGCCACAAGCAGGTGGTGGACATCTGGAACGAGGCGAACGAAGAGGTCGGCGACGCCATGGCCGAGAACTTCGACCGCTTCAACCCCATCTACATGATGGCGTTCTCCGGCGCCCGAGGCAACATCAAGCAGATCCGCCAGCTGGCCGGCATGCGCGGCCTCATGTCCGACCCGAAGGGCGAGATTATCGACCGTCCCATCAAGGCGAACTTCCGCGAGGGCCTGTCGGTGCTCGAGTACTTCATCTCCACGCACGGCGCCCGCAAGGGTTTGGCCGACACCGCACTGCGCACCGCCGACTCGGGGTATCTGACCCGCCGTCTGGTGGACGTGGCTCAAGACGTCATCATCCGCGAGATCGACTGCGGCACCGACGTCGGCGTGCCCTATCCGCTGCACAACGAGAAGGGCGAGCTGGACGAGAACCTCATCGGCCGCTGCCTGTTGGAGGACGCGGCCGGCGCCGACGGCTCGACCGTTCTGGCCGCAGGCGAATACGTGTCCGGCATGGACCAGCTGCGCGCCATGGAGGCCGCAGGCGTGAACGAGGTGGTCATCCGCACGGTCATGACCTGCCATGCCGACCACGGCGTGTGCCAGAAGTGCTATGGCTGGGATCTGGCCACGAGCCGCCCGGTGAACATCGGCACGGCGGTGGGCATCATCGCCGCCCAGTCCATCGGCGAGCCGGGCACCCAGCTCACCATGCGCACGTTCCACACCGGCGGCGTGGCCGGCGAGGACATCACGCACGGCCTGCCCCGCGTCCAGGAGCTGTTCGAGGCGCGCAAGCCCAAGGGCCTTGCCGTGCTGGCGGAGATCTCCGGCACGCTGCAGATCGCGGGCGACAAGCAGTCCAAGACGCTCACCATCCACGACCAGCAGGGCAATTTCCGCGAGTACGTGGTGAGCGCCCGCGCCCAGATGCTGCCGGGCGTGGAGGACGGCTGCGAGGTCAAGGTGGGCCAGCAGCTCACCAAGGGTTCCGTGAACCCGCACGACCTCTTGCGCCTCACCGACCCGAACACCACGCTGCGCTATATCGTCAGCCAGGTGCAGGGCGTGTACGTGAGCCAGGGCGTGGACATCAACGACAAGCACATCGAGGTCATCGCGCGTCAGATGCTGCGCAAGGTGGCCGTGCTGGACGCCGGCGATTCGGACTACCTGCCGGGCCGCCAGGTGAACCGCTTCGAGTTCGAGCGCACGGCCAACGAGCTTATCGCCGAGGGCAAGGAGCCGCCGGTGGGCCAGCCGCTTCTGCTCGGCATCACCAAGGCGTCGCTGGCCACCGACTCGTTCTTGTCGGCGGCTTCGTTCCAGGAGACGACGAAGGTGCTCACCGACGCCGCCATCGAGGGCAAGGTGGACCATCTGGCCGGCCTCAAGGAGAACGTCATCATCGGCAAGCCCATCCCGGCGGGCACCGGCCTTTCGCGCTACCGCGAGGTGGGGCTCACCTACAAGGGCCGTCCGGTGTCCGGCGTGCAAAGCGAGCAGCTGCCCGACTTCGCGCCCGACGCGCTCCGCGAGATCGAGGAGCTGCTGCCGCAGCCGCAGGATTGGTCGCTCGACGGCGACGGCTACCTCAACATGGGCTCGAGCTACGGCAGCTACTACAGCGGGCTTTCGCTCGGGCATCGCGGGCCGCAGCTGTCCGACGAGGAGGCGCGCCTGTACATCTATGACGACCTGGGCGTGTCGCAGCGTTGGGCCAACAAGTTCAGCGAGGCGGGCATCGAGACGGTGGCCGACCTTGTGGGCCACACCGAGGAGGACCTGCTGCGCATCGAGGGCATCGGCGTGAAGGCCATCGAGGAGCTGAAGGAGGGCTTGGCGGAGCGCGACCTCACGCATGTGATAGAGGACGACCTCGCGGCCACGAGCGACGACATGTCGCAGCTGCTCGACATGGTGTTCTCGCCCGACGACACCATCCTCATCGGCGGCGACGAGCCTCCGACCTTCGACACGTCCGGCGAGGACATGCTGGGCGAGGCCCTGCCGCCGCGCTCCTACCAGCGCAACCTGGAAGAGCTTGATGCGCTTCTGGGTTCGGTGGGATCGCTCGGCTTCGGCGTGACCAGCAAGGAGGACGAGGAAGCCTCCAACGCGCAGGCTGACGAGTAAGCAACAGGGGGCGTGCTGCGGCGCGCCCCTCTTTCTGTCGCCGGAGGCGCGAGCGTCGACGGGCGGCAAGGGGAGGAAAGGCCGGCGCTCGCCGGTCTTTCTCGGCTTTGCCGCCTGGGCCGTCCGCCTTTGGCGATCCCTTCCGGTTTCACTGGTTCGCCCCTGTTGCGGCGCAACCATTCCCATCCCATGAAGCGAGGAGCGCTATGCCTAAGAAAACGTACATTCCCGCAGACGAGGCGCGCCCGGCGTCCCAGATAGGCGCCACGTTGGAGGCGCTGGCGTCCACGATAGCGGCACGGCGCGACGCCGGCGAGGAAAGCTACACGCACAGGCTTCTGACCGGGCCGGTCGACGGCGTGCTGAAAAAAGTCATGGAGGAGGCGGGGGAGACGGCGCTTGCGGCCAAGGACGTGGAGGCATGGGCGACGTCGTCGTTGGCGGCCGCCCTTGCGCTTGAATCCGATCGCGACGGCGCGGACGAGGAGGGGCCGCTTACCGTGGAGCTCCCACCCGAGTATGCGGCCGCCGTCGACCATTTGCGCTACGAGGCTGCCGACGTGGTGTATCATCTTCTCGTCGTCCTCGAGCGCTACGGCGTGTCGCTTGACGAGTTCGCCGCCGAGCTCAACATGAGGATGACCGAGGGCGAGCGCCCGCGCGGCGGCGTCCGACTGTACGACGAACACGTGAGAAGGGGCAAGTGATGGCTCGTCTATTCGGTACCGACGGCGTTCGCGGCGTGGCGAACACGGAGTTGACGTGCGACCTGGCTTTCAAGCTGGGGCAGGCGGCGGTGGCCTTCAAGGGCAAGACCATCCTGATCGGCAAGGACACGCGCCTTTCGGGCGACATGCTGGAAGCGTCCGTGGCGGCCGGCGTCATGTCCATGGGCGGGACGGCCCTGCTCGCCGGCATCATCCCCACGCCCGCCATCGCGCTTTTGGTGCGCGAGCTGTCCTGCGACGGCGGCGTGGTCATCTCCGCCTCGCACAACCCGCCGGAGTACAACGGCATCAAGCTGTTCGACGGGGAGGGCTTCAAGCTGCCCGACGCGGTGGAGGACGAGATAGAGGCGTTCGTGGCGCGCGGCGGCGCGGCGGCCGAGGATGTGCCGGTGGGCGACGCCGTGGGCGTGGCCATTCCCGTCGAGGACGCCTGCGAGCGCTACATCGCCCACGCGGTGCGGACGGTGGCGTGCGAGGGCATCGACCTGGCCGGCCTCAAGGTGGCCCTGGATGTGGGCCATGGCGCCTCGTGCATGACAAGCCCCGAGGCGCTGCGTCGTCTGGGGGCGGACGTGACGGTGATCAACGAGGACTTCGACGGCACCGACATCAACGTCGAGTGCGGCTCCACCCATCTGGGACCGGTGCGCGCGCTGGTGGCCGAGATAGGCGCGGACGTGGGCATCGCCCACGACGGCGACGCCGACCGCGTGATGATGGTGGACGCGCAGGGCAACGAGATCGACGGGGACGTGGTGGAGGCGGTGTGCGCCATCGACCTCAAGAAGCGCGGCAAGCTGTCCGGCAACACGGCCGTGTCCACGGTCATGTGCAACTTAGGGCTGGCGCACGCGTTGCGCGACGCGGGGATAGAGCTTGTCCAGACGAAGGTGGGCGATCGCTACGTGCTGGAGGCCATGCGCGAGGGCGGTTTCGCCATCGGCGGCGAGCAGTCTGGGCATATGATCTTCCTCGAGCACAACTCGACGGGCGACGGCTTGGTGACGGCCTTGCAGTTCTTGGCGGCGTGCCGTCGGGCGGGCGCGTCGGTCGAGGAGGCCGCGGCGGTCATGACGCGCTTCCCGCAAACGCTCGTCAACGTTCGCGTGAGAGACAAGCACGCGGTGGACGGCAACGAGGCGGTCTGTGCGGCCGTGGCGGCGGCCGAGGAGGCGCTGGGGGATTCGGGTCGGGTGCTTCTGCGCCCTTCCGGCACCGAGCCGGTGGTCCGCGTCATGGTGGAGGCGTCCGACGCGGCCGAAGCCGAGCGTCACGCGAAAGCCATCGCCAACGTGGTGGAGCGCGAGGTGTAGGAGGGCGGCCGAAGCGGAATGCGAGGCGTCGCCGCTTCGCACCTGCGCGTTTAAGGAGGGCCCGGGGCGTATGCGCCCCGGGCCCTCCTTTGTCCGCTACTTGCGGGCGAACAGGCTGAGGATGCGCACGAGCAGCCCGGGCCTGCCCGTGTCGGCGGGGGCGGGCGGGGCGGCCACGATGTCCTGGCCGGCGACCCTCTCCAAGGCGCCGTCGCTCGGCGGCTCTATGGCGTCGGCTTCCAACACGGCGGCGGGTTCTGCGGCCCGCGCGGCCTCGGCGGCCTGGGCCGTCGCCCGCGCTGCGGCTTGGGCCGCCAGCTCGGCGGCCTTGTTGGCGGCTGCCGCTATCACCTCGGCCTCGCGCGCGGACGCCTGCGCGTCGGGCAGGGAGGAGGTCGGCCTCTCCTCGCTTTCCGTCGGGCGCGTTGCGGGCGGCTCCGCCACTTCCGCCGCCTCGTTCGAGGCCAGCAGCTGCGCGGCGCGCCGGCGGGAGGCGTCGCGGGTGGCTTCCCGTTCGGCCGCCTCGAGTCGGCGCTGCTGGGCGCGCTTGATCAGATAGTCCTGCGACTCGAACAGCGTGATGCGCCCGTCGGCGTCACGCTCGGCGCGCGCGCCCAGGGGCGTGTAGCTTTTGTCGGGCAGAAGCTCGCGCAGCTTGGCCGTGTCGGCCAGGCAGACGTCCAGGTAATCGAGGATCTGGCCGCGCAGCCCCTCGTCAAGGACGGGCCAGGCTATCTCGATGCGCTTGTCCATGTTGCGCGTCATGAGGTCGGCGCTCGACAGGTAGAGCTTCATGCTCTCACGCGGGCCGAACCCGTAGATGCGGCTGTGCTCCAGAAGCCGCCCGACGATGGACACCACGCGCACGTTGTCGGTGAAGCCCTCCACCCCCGGCACGATGCACGATATGCCGCGCACGAACAGCGTCACGGGAACGCCCGCCTGCGACGCTTCCACGATCTTCTCGATGACGTCCTTGTCGGTGACGGAGTTCGTCTTGAAGAACAGCCCGCACGGCTCGCCGGCGCGCGCCTTGGCTATCTCGCGGTCGATGTGGGAGATGATCATCGGCTTGATCTGCAAAGGGGCCACCCAGAGGATGCCGTAGTTGTCGGAGGTGTTCTCCAACCCCATGTTGCGGAAGAACTCCATGGCGTCGCGCCCGAACGTCTCGTCGGTGGTGATGAACGACAGGTCGGTGTAGAGCTTGGCCGTCTTCTCGTTGTAGTTGCCGGTGCCCAGCTGCGTGATGTGCTGCAGGCCGTGTTCGGTCTGCCGCGTGATGCAGCAGATCTTGCTGTGCACCTTGAAGTCGCGGAATCCGTAGATGACGTTGCATCCCGCCTGCTCGAAGCGCTGCGACCATTCGATGTTGTTGCTCTCGTCGAAGCGGGCACGCAGCTCGAACAGCGCCGTGACCTCCTTGCCGTTTTCGGCTGCGGCGATGAGCGCCTCGGCGAGGTGCGACTGGCTGGCCAGGCGGTAGAGCGTGATCTTGATGGAGATGACGGCGGGGTCGCCTGCCGCCTCGCGCAGAAGCTGCACGAACGCGTCCATGGACTCGTAGGGGTAGGAGAGCAGCACCTCCTTTTCGGCCACCTGGTCGATGATGCGGCGGTTGCGGTCGAGGCAGGCGGGCCATTGGGGCGCGAACGGGGCGTTGGTCAGCCGGGCGGTCAGCTTCTCGGGCAGGTGGCTTCCCAGACCCCAGGTGAACCCCATGTTCAGCGGAACCGACGTCGAGAACACCTGGTGGGATTTCAGTCCCAGGCGCTTGAGCAGCAGCTTGGAGAGCGTGGAGGACAGCGGCCGCTCGCTTTCCAGGCGCACCGGCGCCAGGCGGGCGCGCTTCTTCAGGATGCGCTTCATGTGCTCGCGGTAGTCCTCGTCCTGCTCGTCGGTGCCCTCGGTGGCGTCCAGGTCGGCGTTGCGGGTGACGCAGATGACGTTGGTGTGCTTGACGGTGTACATGCTGAACACCTCGTCGGCCACCATCTCGATGGCGTGCTCGAGCAGGATGAAGGGGAACCCCTCGCCCGGCAGCTCGATGACGCGCGCGCACTGGCGCGGCATGGGCACGAGTCCCAGCGTCACGCCCTCGGCGCCGAGGTTTTTGGCTTTGTCGGCCTTGGACGCCTTGTCCTTGTCGGCGCCTTTCGCCTTGACGGGCTTCTTGCCGGGGCCGGCCTGCTCGTCCAGGCGCACCGCCACGTACAACGCGCCGTTCTCCAGGTGGGGGAAGGGGTGGCGCGAGTTGATGATCTGCGGCGAGAGGAAGGGCATGACGTTTTGGCGCACGTGGCGCGCGAGGAAGGCGCGCTGCTCGTCGTCGAGGTCGCCGGGGCGCAGGTGGCTCACGCCCTGCTCGCGCAGAAGGCGGCGGACCTCCTCGTAGGTGCGCTCCTGGATGGGGTAGAGCTCGTGGCAGCGCGCGTAGATGGCGTCGAGCTGCTCGGCGGGCGTCATGCCGGACTTGGAGTCGATGATGTGCTTCTTCACCAGCGAAAGGTCGGTCAGGCTTCCCACGCGCACCATGAAGAACTCCTGCAGGTTGCTCCAGAAGATGGAGATGAAGTTCAGGCGCTCCAGAAGCGGCACCGTCTCGTCGGCGCCCTGATCGAGCACGCGCTCGTTGAAGGCGAGCCACGAAAGCTCGCGGTTTTGCAGATACGGCGCCGCCAGGTTCGCCGCAGCCGCCGTTTCGGACCCGACATGCTCGCTCAAGGCGGGCGCGGGGGCCTTGCGGGCGTCTTCCGGGTTGCTCGGGGCCGTTTCGCTCAAGGCCTTTTTGTCTGCTTCCATGGGCATTCCTTCCCGTGCGTTTCGTCGGCGTGCCGATGCGCGTTGGCGCTTGGGCCTTTAGCCCAGCATGCGGTCGATCAGGTACCCTTCGCGCACGCCGTGCTTGCAGACCTCCAGCTTCTTCGCGTCAAGCTCCTCGAACAGCGTGCAGAGGATGACGCAGCCCGGCACCAGCGTGTGCACGCGCTCGGCCGAAGCCTTGAGGGCCGTGTGGGCGAACGCGTTCGGATCGTTTCGGCACCATTCCAGTATCTCATGAATGGCGCGTTTCGTCATGGTTTTCGGGCGAGCTTCCGCCCCTGTTACCTGTTCGAGCATTTTGGCGGCGGCGCGCACGCTGCCGCCGATGCCGTAGAGCGTGTCGCAGCGGTAGGCGTCGCGGCGGGGCAGGGCGTCCAGCCGGTCCCGCAGCTCCTCGGCGATGCGTTCCATCTCGGCGCGGTCGGGCAGCACGCCGCGCACATGACGCGCAAACGACGAGAGCGACCCTTGGCCCATGCTCGCGTTGTCGAAGTCGCGCCCGCCCTCGATGCGGGTGAGCTCGGTGGAGCCGCCCCCGATGTCCACCAAGGTGCCGTCGCCTGCGGGGCGGTCGCACGTGGCGCCGACGAACCCCAGGTGCGCCTCGTCGCGCGCGGACAGCAAGACGATGGGCAGCCCCGTGCGCCCCGCTATCTCCTCCACGGCCTGCGCGCTGTTGGAGGCGTTGCGCAGCACGGCCGTGGCGAACACCTCCAGTTTCTTGCAGTCGAAGTACCGCGCGCGTTTCGCGTGGCCTTTGAGCACGTTCACGGCCCGGTCGATGCCGGCCTGCGAGAACGCGCCGTTTTCCACGTAGGCGGAAAGCCCCGCCATCACCTTGTCGTTGATGAGGCTTTTGAACTCCTTGCAGCCGCACGCCTTGCGGCGGTCGTCGCGCGTCTCGTACACGACGAGGCGGATGGTGTTCGATCCGAGGTCTATCACTCCGTAGTTGCTCATGGCTCCTCTTGTCCTACAGGGGCGTTTCGCGCGCGGGCCGGGACTTCGGTGTCTGTGCCGCCGGGTTGCGAGGCGCGGGCTGTCCAACTGCGGGGCGTGCCTCGTCAAGCCGCCGGGCGCGATCCGGTCCTTCATCGCGTCCATTCTAGGCAAACCTCGCCATTCCGCAAAGCGCCCAACGCCGTTGCCGAAAAGATTTTACCTGGGCCTGACGAAGCGGCGGCGCGCGGGATGCGGGCGCGCCGCCGTCGGTGGGGGTCGCCCGAACCTCGTCGCAGCGCGTCTCTGTGATATGATGGCGGGGCACCCTCGATGAAAGGACGCCCCATGCTGGAAACCGTCGATTTCTCCTTGCCCTCGCTGCCCAAAGACGAGTACAAGCCGCTCCGCGACGAGCTGATGGAGCGCCTCGTGGTGCTGCAGCAGCAGGCGCGCGAGCGCGGCGTGGGGCTGGTGGTGCTGTTCGAAGGATGGAACGGCGCCGGCAAGGGCAGCCGCATCTCCGACCTCATGTACCATCTGGATGCGCGCGCGACCAGCGTGTATGTGACCGAGAACCTGGACGTGAAGGCCGCGCGCTCTTTCGCGGGCGCCGAGTGCGGCGTGACGGGGTTCTATCCCACCATGCAGGAGTTCTGGAAGGCGCTCGGCATGCGCGGAACCATCACGTTCTACGATCGCGGCTGGTACACCTCGGCGGTGCAGCACATGCTGTACACGGAGTTCGGCAGCCTGTCCATCAAAGGCGGTGCGTCCAACAAGGCTAAGCGCAAAGAGGTTGCCGCGGCCATGGCCGAGGCGCGCGAAGAGCGGCACATCGACGCGCTGCGCCGCTACCTCAACTCGGTGGCCGACTTCGAGCGCCAGCTGGTCGACGACGGCTACCTGGTGGTGAAGTTCTTCGTGCACGTGACCAGGGAGGCCCAGAAGAAGCGCCTCGAGCGGCTGCACGACGACCCGGCCACGCGCTGGCGCGTGAGCAAGGACAAGCTGGCGCGCATCGGCAACTACGAGGAGGCGTACCGGCTCTACGACAACCTCCTGGAGGGCAGCGATTTCTCCTATGCGCCGTGGCACCTCGTCAACGGCGAGGACAAGCGCCGCGCGAACCTCCAGATAGCCGAGACGCTGGCGTCGTCTTTGGAGGCGGCCCTTTCCGCCCAGCCCGATGCGGAGGAGGCGGCCGCGCGCGCCAAGGCGCAGGCCAATTCCGCCGGCGCGCTGGAGGAGGTGCCCCTGTTCGGCCGCACTCCGGAGGAGGAGGCACTTGTTGTGGAAGCCGCCGAGCGCGAGGCCGCCGAGGCGCGGGCCCGCGCGCCCCGGGCATCGCGCTTCCGCCAGGTGGACGACCCGCCCGTGCTCGACGCCCAAGACCATGGCCTGGTCCTGGACCCGGTTGCGTACAAAGAAGAGCTCAAAGGGCAGCAGCGGCGCCTCAACAAGCTTGAAATGGAGATGTACCAGAAGCGCATTCCGCTCATGATCATGTACGAGGGATGGGACGCGGCCGGCAAGGGCGGCAACATCAAGCGCGTCGCCCAGGCGCTCGACGCGCGCGCCTACACGATATTTCCCAGCCCCGCGCCCACCAAGCCCGAGCTTCTGCACCCGCACCTGTGGCGTTATTGGACGCGCCTGCCGAAGGCGGGGCACGTGGGCATCTACGACCGCAGCTGGTACGGACGGGTGCTGGTGGAGCGCGTGGAGGGGTTCGCCTCTCCGTCGGAGTGGGCGCGCGCCTACGACGAGATCAACGAGTTCGAGCAGGAGCTGGTGCGCTGGGGCGCCATCCTGCTGAAGTTCTGGGTGGACGTGAGCCCCGACGAGCAGCTGCGCCGGTTCCGCGACCGCGAGCAGGATCCCGCCAAGCAGTGGAAGATCACCGACGAGGATTGGCGCAACCGCGACAAGTACCCGCAGTACAAGGCCGCGGTGGAGGACATGTTCCGCCTGACGTCGACGCCGTTCGCCCCCTGGATTGTGCTGGAGAGCGACGACAAGCGCCACGCCCGGGTCAAAGCGCTCAAAATAATCAACGACGCTCTGGAGGCTCGCTTGCGCGAAAACTGAGATCGCGTTACTATGGAGCGCAACTGTTAACGCCGACTGCGCGCTTTGCCGCGCATGATAAAAGGGGAAGCTATGACTTTGTTCGGTTTGTCCGTGCCTATGGAGGCTATCTGGGTCATTGTGGCCATCATCGTGCTCATCATCGTTGTTTTCATAGCGAAGGGCTTCATCGACGAGATGAAGAAGTAGCCGACGGCGGCATGCGGTCCGCAGTCGCTGAATTTGCGTTTTTGCCAGCATCGCGCCCTCGTATAGAGGGCGTTTTGCGTATCATGGTAACGGTTTGGCGACGACGGACGACCGGCGCGTGGGCGCCTGCCGTCCGATGAGCACTCGAAAGGCGAACATGAGCGACTACCGACAGTACCCCGATCCCGAGCCGCGCGGCCGCCACGCTCGCGCCCGCGTCCAGCAGCAGGCCGACGCGCAGGGCTTCGCGCCCCGGGCCCAGGACGCCCGCCGCGCGGTCGGGCACCAGGCGCCGATGCCGGCGGATCCGCGTCGGCAGGGTGCGCGGCAGGGCTATCGGCCGGCGTCCCAAGCACGGACGACGCCCGCCCAGCAGGCGCAGCGGCAGGACCCGCGCGCCGCGCGGCAGCAGTTCCCCCAGCAGGCGTACCGGCCCGCCGCATCGTATGGCTACGCTGGCGCGTCCGCAGGCCCGGCGGGCGCGGGGGCGGGCGGTGCGGGCAGCGCGGCGGGCAAGAAGAAGGGCGGACCGTGGCGCGTGGTGTTCTGGATCGCGCTCGTGGTGCTGGTGGTGGCTTTGGCGGCCCTCGGGGCGCTGGCGTTCAGCTACTGGCAGGGGCAGAAGGCCTACGACGAGATAGCCGCGACCGGGTTTTCGGCGCCCAGCGACATAGAGGCCACTCCCTTGGCCGACCTCGAGGTCGATTGGGACGCGCTTTTGGCCATCAACCCCGACACGGTGGGCTGGGTGTACGTTCCGGGCACCAACATCAACTACCCCATTGTGCACACGGACAACGACGAGACGTACCTCACGCGCGACTTCAACGGCGAGCAGAGCTGGGGCGCCACCTACGGCTGCATTTTCCTGTCGGCGGCGAACGCGCCCGACTTCTCCGACGCCAACAGCATCGTGTACGGGCACCATCTGAACAACGGCGCCATGTTCGCGGCCATCGCCGGCTTTGACGACGCCGGGGAGTTCAACGCCCACCGCACGGTCTACATCCTCACGCCGCAGGGCAATTACAAGTTGACCACGTTCTCGCTCGTGCATTGCGCGGCCGACGACCCGCTTGCGCAGGTGTCGTTCGCAAGCGAGGAGGAGCGCGTCGCCTACGTGCAGGACAAGCTGGACCGCTCGACCGTCGCGGTTTCCGACGTTCCCGCCGCCTCCGACATGGAGCGCACGTTCGCGTTGGCCACGTGCGACAACCTCCCCTCCGACGGACGTTACGTGCTGTTCGCCTACGTGGCCGAAAGCTCCGTGGCGGTTGAGGGGACCGACGGCGCCGCGGTGTCGCAGGAGGCCGAATCCGTTGCGGAGGATCCCTCTTACGCACCCGAGGAGGCCGCGCAGGAGGCGCCCGCAGAGGGGGCGGGCGAGGAGGCCGCCGCATGAGCACGTCCGTTTTTCCCGGTCAGCGTCCCGACCGCCCGGAGGAGGAGTGCGCCGTCTTCGGCGTGTTCGCTCCGGGCGAGGACGTGGCGCGCATGGCGTGCTTCGGGCTGCAGGCGCTGCAGCATCGCGGCCAGGAGAGCGCCGGCATCGCCGTGGGAGACGGCGAGACGGTGCTGGCGGCGAAGGATTTGGGCCTGGTCACGCAGGTGTTCGACGAGGCCACGCTGGCCGCGCTCGAGGGTTTCGTGGCTGTGGGGCACGCGCGCTACTCCACCAGCGGCGGCGCGGCCTCGTGGGAGGCGGCCCAGCCGCACATCTCGGCCATCGACGACGTGCTGATAGCGCTCGCGCACAACGGCACGCTCGTGAACACGAACGCGCTGCGGGCGCGGCTTGCGCGCGACGGCGTGCAGCTGCGCGCCGGCACCGACAGCGAGGCCGCGGCGAAGCTCATCGGCCAGGTGACGCAGGAGACGCACCATCTGCGCAACGGCATCCGGCATGCGATGGAGGCGATGGAGGGCGCTTATGCCATGGTGCTGGCCAGCCCCGATGCGCTCTACGCGTTTCGCGATCCCAACGGCATCCGCCCGCTGTGCATCGGCGAGCTGGCGTCGGGCCGCGGTTGGGTGGTGTCCTCGGAGACGTGCGGGCTCGACATCGTGGGCGCGACGTACGTGCGCGACGTCAAACCGGGGGAGATCGTGCGGTTCAGCGCCGAGGGCGTGCATTCCGAGCAGGGCGTTGCCGCCGGAAGGCGCGCCTCGTGCATATTCGAGTACGTGTACTTCGCCCGCCCCGACAGCGTGATCGACGGGCAAAGCGTCTACCAGGCCCGGCGCTCCATGGGGCGCATCCTCGCGCAGGAGGCGCCCGCGGAGGCCGATCTGGTGTTAGGCGTGCCCGACTCGGGCGTGCCCTCGGCGCTCGGCTTCGCCTTCGAAAGCGGCATCCCGTACGCGGACGGCATCGTGAAGAACCGCTACGTGGGCCGCACGTTCATCGAGCCGACGCAGGCCATGCGCCAGCTGGGCATCCGCCTGAAGCTCAACCCGCTGCCGTCGGTCATCGCCGGCAAGCGGCTCGTGGTCATAGACGACAGCATCGTGCGCGGCAACACCTCCAAAAAGCTTGTGCAGATGCTGCGCGACGCGGGCGCGGCCGAGGTGCACCTGCGCATCGTGAGTCCCGAGGTGCTGTGGCCGTGCTTCTACGGCATCGACACCGACACGCGCGACCAGCTGATCGCCGCGAACATGGGGCTGGACGAGATGAACGCATGGATAGGCTCGGACTCGCTTGCGTTCATATCGCTTGAGGGATTGCGGGCCGCCGTGCCCGATGCGCGGCACCAAGGCTTCTGCGACGCCTGCTTCACGGGGGACTACCCGGTGGACATCCCCGAGGCGCTGGCGGCAAGGAGCTTTCGCACCAAGAAGGAGTTCGAGGACGTGTACGCCCAGAGCGCCGGGGGAACCGACGCGTAAACGCAAGGAGAGAGCATGACCGACGCAACGACCGCCAACCAGGGCCGCACCGACGCCCCTCATATGCCCAGCTGGATGGACGAGGACGCCGTCACGTACGCGCAGGCGGGCGTGGACACCGCCGAGGGCGCGCGCGCCGTGGAGGCCATCAAGGACGTGGTGCACGACACGTACCGCCCCGAGGTGGTGGGCGACATCGGCGGTTTCGGCGGCCTGTTCTCCATCGCGGCGGCCAAGGACATGGCCGATCCGCTTTTGGTGAGCGGTACCGACGGCGTGGGCACGAAGCTCAAAGTGGCCCAGATGGCCGGCAAGCACGACACGGTGGGCATCGACCTGGTGGCCATGTGCGCCAACGACATCCTGGCCACGGGCGCCGAGCCGCTGTTCTTCTTGGACTACGTGGCTATCGGCAAGCTCAAGGCCGAGGCCGTGGCCGAGATCGTGGCGGGCATCGGCGAGGGCTGCAAGCAGGCGGGCTGCGCGCTCGTCGGCGGCGAGATGGCCGAGCACCCCGGCGTGATGGATCCGGACGACTACGACCTGTCCGGCTTCTGCGTTGGTGTGGTCGATCGGCCGCGCATGCTTGATCCGGAGAGCGTGCGCGAGGGCGACGTGCTCATCGGCATGGCGTCGAGCGGCCTGCACTCCAACGGCTACTCGCTTGCGCGCAAGGTGTGCGTGGAGGGCATCACCCACTACGAGCTGCGCATCGCGCGCGAGGAGCTGGGCGGCGAGAGCCTTCAAGAGGCGCTTTTGGCTCCCACGCGCATCTACGTGAAGCCGGTGCGCGCCGTGCTGGATGCATGCCCCGGGGCCGTGCGCTCGCTTGCGCATATCACGGGCGGCGGCATCACCGAGAACCTGAACCGCGCGCTGGGCGCGGGCGTGGATGCCGAGGTCGATCTGGGCACGTGGCCCGTGCCGGCCATCGCCTCCTACGTGTGCGCCGCCGCGCACCTTGGCGAGGCCGAGGCGCTCAAAACCTTCAACATGGGCTTGGGCATGGTGCTCATCGTGGACCCCGCGCGCGCCGACGAGGTGGAGGCTGCCTTGGCCGAGGCGGGCGAGGCCACGTACCGCGTGGGCCGCATTGTGGCGGGCGCGGGCGAGGTGCGCTACGCGAACGAGGGTGCGCTCTACGGCTACGAGGGGTAGGGCGAAAAGGCAGACCGCTCGCGAACGAAGGTTCCCCAGGCGTTGTTCGGGGAACCTTCGTCTTAAGGGCCAAAATTGCGCTGATGCGGTGTCGCATTTCTCCTATAAAGATGATCGTTCTTCATCATTTTACCTGATAGATTGAAAAGACAAAGAAAACAAAAAATGACAAAAGAAACAAAACGGAGTGCATCAATCGCGGTATACTTCAAAAAATGCAAAAGATTTCAAAAATTGCAAAGGGTTTCAAAAAATGCAAAACAGACGCCAAAGCGCGTTCTTCTACTTGAGTGAAGGAGGTTGATGTGTCTCAGTTGCGTAATCCGTTCACTCCTAGTTTTGGGCAAGTTCCTCCCTATTTAGCTGGTCGATCTCGCATCATTGATGATATGGAGCGAGCGTTTGATCGGGGACCGGGCGACCCGAATCTTTCGACCATTCTTGTAGGTGCCCGCGGCACAGGTAAAACGGCGCTCCTTTCGTATTTGGCCGAGATAGCGCTTAGTCGGGGGTGGGTGGCGGCGAGCGTGACGGCCGAAGAGGGGATGCTTGAGGACATTCTTGAGCGTGCGGCCGAAGCGGGTAGCCAGTTTATTTCGTCTGGGGGAAATGCTCGTGTAACGGGGGTTTCTATCGGTCAGATATTTGAAATGACCTGGGAATACGAGGACGAGGGGCGCGGTAATTGGCGCACGCGCATGAATCGTCTCCTTGATGAGCTTGATCGGTATGGAGTAGGTCTTTTGATCACGGTAGACGAGGTGCGCGCCGATGTTGATGAGATGATCAAGCTTGCGTCTGTGTACCAGCATTTTGTTCGTGAAGGTCGTCGTGTTTCCCTTGTTATGGCAGGATTGCCAGGAAACGTATCATCCCTGATCAGTGATGATACGGTCTCTTTTCTTCGTCGCGCATTCAAGCATCGGCTTGGTCGCATTGCAGATTATGAGGTGGAAGATGCACTGCGCAAGACGGTGGAAGAGGGTGGTCGACGTATCGATGACAAGGGACTCTCGATGGCGGTGGAAGCAATCGATGGATTTCCTTATCTCATGCAGCTTGTTGGCTATCGAGCGTGGGATCAGCATCCCGAAACTGATGCTATATCTCAGGAGGATGTGGCAAATGCCGTGGCTCTCGCGCGTCTTGAAATGGAGGATCGCATCCTCGAGGCGACATTCTATGAGCTGTCTGAAGGTGACAAACGCGTTCTCTCGGCTATGCTTGCCGATGGCGAGGTGAGCCGCATGACCGATATCGCTGCGCGTATTGGAGAGAACAGCGGTTATGTGAGCGTTTATAAAAACCGTCTCGTCGAGGCTGGTGTGGTTGCAGAAAAGGGTCGTGGCATACTAGCGTTTGACATGCCGGGATTGCGAGAATATCTCGGCAAGAAGTTGCCTGTTTCGGAAGATGCAGACGGAAGTGGCAGAGAGAATATATGAGGGAGGACGCATGGGTGAGCCGTTGAAAATAGGGGTGCTGCTTTCCGGCAGCGGGACGAACCTGCAGGCAATCCTTGACGCGGTGCGTAATGAGGGACTGCCGGTGGAGGTGGTCCTTGCGGTGTCGTCGCGGCCGGATGCGTACGGCATCGAGCGTGCGCAAGCGGCGGGCATTCCGACGCTTGTCATGAACCGCGAGCTGTACGCCGACCCGCTGGCCGCCGACGCGCGCATTGCGGGCGCCCTGCGCGAAGCGGGCGCGGAGTACGTGGTCATGGCAGGCTACATGCGCAAGGTGACGCCCGTGATGTTGGACGCGTTCCCCGACCGCGTGCTCAACCTGCACCCCGCGTTGCTGCCCTCGTTCAAGGGCGCGCACGCCATTGCCGACGCCTACGATGCAGGCGTGAAGGTGACGGGCGTGACCGTCCATTTCGCGAACGAGGATTACGACAAGGGGCCCATCGTGGCGCAACGCGCTGTGGAGGTGCGCGAGGGCGATGCCCTTGAGGACTTGGAGGCGCGCATCCACGAGGTGGAGCACGAGCTGTATCCGTACGTGCTGCGCCTTGTGGCCGAAGGCCGCGTGACCGTCGGCGACGACAGGAAGGTGCGTATCGCATGATCAGGGAAACGCTGGAGGGCATTGTCGCCGACCTCGAGGCCGGCCGCGCGCCCGCGCTCGCCCCGGACGACTTTCCCTGCTTCGCGCCCGCGGCGCTCGAGGGCAACGAGCATGTGGGGCCGGCGTACCTCGACGTCATCGCTGCCAGCCTGACCGCAGCCGACATCCCCACGTTCAAGCGTGCCCTGCGCGCGCTGGACGAGGGCGACCTCGCGTGGATCGGCTTCAAGATCGTCTACGATGCGGATGAGGCCGTTCGCAACACCGACAACGAGGTGACGAAGAAGTACGGCGATGCGGGCTCTGCCGACGGGGAGCCGCTCGTGTTCTTCTGCAACGACGCGAAGGAGATCGTGGCCTCGCGCGAGCCGAGTCCGCGCGACGTGTTCCAGATGAAGGACGTCACGCGCGGGCCGAGCATGCACAACGAGCAGTTCGAGGGCCTCACCTGGCTGTCCGTTCCGCTGTTCGAAGCGGTGCGCGTGTGGCTGCTGGGTGCGTCGGACGCGGCGAGCGAGGTGGCGGCGCTTGCCGCGCACGTGGGCTTTGAGGTGACGGTGGTGGACTACGACCCTGCCTACGTGAGCGAGGCGCGCTTCCCGGATGCCGAGCGCATCGTGCTTGAAGGCGGGAGCTTTGACGGGCTGGCCGATTTTGCCTGCGCGCCCGAGGACTACGTGTGCGTGCTCACGCGCGGCCACATGTTCGACCCCGAGGGCTGCGTGTGGGCCACGCGGCACGGCGCGCATTACGTGGGCATGATGGGCTGCGCGGGCAAGAACGACCGCGTGCACGACCTGGTGCTGGACGCAGGCGCCACCGAGGAGGACTGGGAGTGCGTCAAGCGCCCCATCGGTTTGAAGTTCGGCGCCAAGACGCCCGCCGAGCTGGCGATAGCGATTGTCGCCGAGCTGGTGGATGTGCGCTATCGTCAGCGTTACAGCGCGGAAGCGCGCGAGCGTCACGAGAAGAGTCTCGGCCGGGAGTAAGGCTGCCTGGCCCGCTGGGCGGCGTCGCGCCAGGCTGCGCGGCCATTGCGAGCGGCGTTGCGCGGCGACGGGCGCGCTGCCCTTGCCGTTTCCGCCGCCTGCCGAACGGCCGGCAGAGGCGGCCTATGCGACGGCGTGCGGCGGGCTGCGCGGGTTCATAATGGAAGCGTTGTGCGTTGGAGCGGCCAGCGCGGGAACGCGGCGTCGCCTTGCGGGCGCCGTCGCCGAGAGGAAAGGATGTAAGACCATATGAGCGATCCTCAAATCAAGCGAGTGCTCGTGTCCGTGACGGACAAAACGGGCGTGGCGGAGTTTGCCCGCGCGCTTGCGGACGAGTTCGGAGCGGAGATCATCTCCACGGGCGGCACGGCCCGCGCGCTCAAAGAAGCCGGCGTGCCCGTCACGCCCATCGACGACGTGACGCAGTTCCCCGAGATGATGGACGGCCGCGTGAAGACGCTGCATCCGCGCGTGCATGGCGGCCTGCTGGCCAAGCGCGACAACCCCGACCACATGGCTCAGGCGGCCGAGCACGGCATCCAGATGATCGACATGGTGGTGGTGAACCTCTACGCCTTCGAGAAGACGGTGGATGCCGGCGCGGATTTCGGCACCTGCATCGAGAACATCGACATCGGCGGTCCGTCCATGCTGCGCTCCGCCGCGAAGAACTTCGAGAGCGTGGCCGTGGTCACGCGTCCCGAAACCTACGACGACATCCTGGCCGAGATGCGCGCCAACGGCGGGGCCACCACGCGCAAGACGCGCGCGCGGCTGGCGCTTGACGTGTTCCGCACCACGGCAGCTTACGACGGGGCCATCGCCGCGTGGATGGGCGCGCAGCTTGACGAGGGCGACGGAGCGGCCGACGCGACGTTTCCGGAGAGCCGTGCGCTGCGCCTCACGAAGGTGCAGGACCTGCGCTACGGCGAGAACCCGCACCAAACGGCCGCGTTCTACCGTCGCGACGATTACGGACACGCCGCGCACAGCCTGGCGCACGCGCATCAGCATCAGGGCAAGGAGCTTTCGTACAACAACTACCTCGACCTCGATGCCGCCTGGACGGCCGTGCGCGAGTTCGACGGCCCGGCCTGCGTCATCGTCAAGCACCTCACGCCCTGCGGCGTGTGCCAAGACGACGACCTCGTGGCCGCCTACCAGCGCGCGCATGCATGCGACCCGGTGAGCGCCTACGGCGGCGTCATGGCGTTCAACCGTCCGGTCACAAGCGATGTGGTGGTGGCCATCTTCGACAACAAGCAGTTCGTGGAGGCCATCATCGCTCCCGAGTTCGCGGGGGACGCGCTGGACATGTACAAGGCGAAGAAGAACGCGCGCCTGCTATCCACCGGCGGCGTGAACCCGGCCGGCGGGGAGGTGGAGTACCGCGCCGTGGAGGGCGGCCTTTTGGTGCAGGACTCCGACGCCGTGGCCGAGGATCCCGCGACGTTCACCGTGCCCACGAAGCGCCAGCCAAGCCCTGAGGAGCTGGAAGAGCTGCTGTTCGCGTGGAAGGTGTGCAAGTCCATCAAGTCCAACGCCATCGCCATCACGAAAAACCGCGCCACCATCGGCGTGGGCGGCGGCCAGCCCAACCGCGTGAACTCCGCGCGCATCGCCGTGGAGCAGGCGGGCGAGGAGGCGAAGGGCGCCGTGGCGGCATCTGACGCGTTCTTCCCGTTCCGCGACGGCCTTGACGCGCTGGCTGCGGCCGGCGTGACGGCCGTCATCGAGCCGGGCGGCTCCATCCGCGACGAGGAAGTGATCGCCGCCGCCGACGAGCAGGGCATCGCGCTCGTGTTCACGGGGCATCGTCACTTCCGGCACTAGGGTCCGCGTGGGCGGGGCCTCTTGCGCTCCGTCCGCCTTCTTGCCATGCGAAACGGGCGCCGCGCGGCGCCCGTTTCGCATCCGGCATCCTTTCGCCGTTTGGGCCTCTTGCGCTCCCCCTTCGCCTCGCCGACACGTTGGCGAGGCGAAGGGGGAGGGCGGACCTGTCAGCCGAAGCGCCGTGCTATACTAGGTTCCTCTGATCATCGTTCGCGGAAAGGGCTCCCTTGAAGAAGGCGCTGTTGCTGGTTCTTGGCATAGTCACGGTATGCTTCCTCATCGCGAACGCCGACTACCTCTCGACCTTCCTCGACACGTTAAAGACCGGCGCGCTCGTGCCCCTCGCGATGGCCGTCGTCCTCATGCTGGCGCGGCACTTCGTGCAGGCGGCCTCCTACAACGCGGCGTTCGAGGCGGTGGGGCATGCGACCGGCTTCTGGCACAACGTCGTGCTCATCTTCTCGCTCGTGTTCATCAACACGTTCTGCCTGTTCTCGGGCGCCACGGGGGTGGCGTTCATCATCGACGACGCGCATCGGAGGGGCTGCGACGCCGGGCAGTCCACCTCAGGCGCCATCCTCTCCCAGATCGGCTATTTCGCGGCCATCTTGGTGATCTCCGTCATAGGGTTTCTGACCATGCTCGTCTCGGGCAGCATGAACACGCTGTTTCTGGCCGGGGGCCTGGCCCTTGCGGCGGTGCTTGCCGTGCTGTCGAGCATGTTCGTGGTGGGCTACCGCGCCCCCCGCGTCCTGTTCCGCGTGTTTTTGGCTGTCGAGGCGCTGATCAACAAGGTGATTGGCCTGCTGGGACGGCGCCTCAAGCCGGGATGGGGGCGCAAGACGGCCGGTTCGTTCGCCAACTCGGCCGCCATCTTGGCCAAGAACCCGCAGGGCACGCTCGTCACGGTGGCTTACGCGTCGTTTTCTGCCATCCTCAACATGGCGTGCCTGGTGGCCATAGGCTACGCGTTTGGCTTCGAGCACGTCTCGGCGTTGGTGGCGGCGTTCTCCGTGGCGGCCATCTCGGTCATTTTGAGCCCCACGCCGCAGGGCGTGGGCGTGGTGGAGGCCGCCATCGCCGCCATCCTCACGGCACACGGTTGCTCGCTGGCCACCGCCACGGCCATCGCGCTCGTGTACCGCGGCATCATGTTCTGGGTGCCGTTTTGCATCGGAGCGCTCCTGCTGTCGCAATCCGGCTTCTTCGCCGACAAGCGCGATCCGTCGCAGGAGCGGCGCGCCAAGGACACCGCTTGGATCTCCGGCACGCTCGTGCTGGCGGTCGGCCTGGTGAACCTGGGGTTGGCGCTGGTGCCCCAGACGTTTCGGCCGTTCACGGTGCTGACGGAGTGGATTGACATGGGCGGTCTGCTCGTCGGTCCCGCGCTTGTGGCGGTCAGCGCGCTGCTCGTCGTGCTGGCGGTGGGCCTCATCCTGCGCTTCCGCACGGCCTGGGCGCTTTCGGTGGGCGCGCTCGTGCTGCTGGCGGGCGGGGAGTTCCTGTTCGTCAACACCTGGCAGGTGGCTATGGCCGCCGTGGCGCTGGTGCTGTGGTTGTTCTGGAAGCGCGACGCGTTCGACCGGCCCGTCGCGTTCCGGGAGGGCGCGTCCCGCCTGACCGGGGAGCTTGAAGAGCTTCTCGGTCGGCTGCGCGCATGGCGCCGGCGGCGCGGGGGGCCGGCTCCGAAGGGCGGCGCGGGCCGCCGCGCGTTCGGGGCGGACGCGCGGCGGAAAACGGGTTGGGAACGGCAGGCTGAAAACGGCGCGGAGATTCGCCGGGAAGCCGGTCTGGAGGGTATACTGTCCTTCGACGACGAAGGGGCCGCGCTTGCGGTCCCCGGGCCGGCCGCGCAGGGCGCGCCCGCGAAGGAGGATCCGAACCCATGATAGTGCTCGAAGAGCCGTACGCGTCCGAGCCGCTGCTCTCGTGGCTCGCGTCCTCGCGCCATCCCGTGCTCGACAACGAATTCGCCCGCTCCTGCGCGCGCGACGGCGCGCTCAACCTGGTTGCGGCCAAGGAGGCTGCGCGCCGCATCGAGGAGGGCGAGCGGGTGTGCACGAACTCCGAGAACGCGCTTTCGTGGGTGGCGGCCAACGTGCGCGACGAGGAACTGACGCGCGCCATCGGGCTGTTCAAGGACAAGGCGGCCATGCGCCGGGCGCTCGCCCCGCTCTCCCCCGGCCTGTTCTTCCGGACATGCTCGGCCGAGGAGCTGTTCGACCTCGACTTTCGCGAGCTTGAGCCGCCGTTTGTGCTCAAGCCCTCCGTCGGCTTCTGCAGCATGGGCGTGCACGCCGTGGAAAGCCGCGAGGAGTGGGAGCGTGCGCTTGCCGACATCCGGCGCAGCGCCCGCACCTGGGGCGCCCTGTACCCCGAAAGCGTCATCGGGTCCGAATCGTTCGTTCTGGAGGGCTATGTGGACGGGGTCGAATACGCCCTGGACGCCTACTTCGACGAGACGGGGGCCGCGCAGGTGCTCAACGTGCTGCGCCACGATTTCGCCTCGCCCTCCGACACGAGCGACCGCCTGTACCTGACAAGCCCCGCCATCGTGCGCGAGAACGCGCGGACGATGGCGGCGTGGCTCGACCAAGCCAACGCGCTCGTGGGCGCGCGCAACCTCCCCGTGCACGTGGAGGTGCGCGTGAAGGACGGGCAGGTGACCCCCATCGAGTTCAACCCGCTGCGCTTCGCCGGCCTAGGCGGCACCGACATCAGCTGGCATGCCTACGGGTATCGCACCTACGAGGCGTTTTTGGACGGGACGCCGCCGGATTTCGACGCCGCCTTCGCGGGCAAGGACGACAAGGTGTACGCCATGTCGCTGCTCAACCCTCCCTCCGACGCGACGGGGGGCGAGCGGTTCGACTACGAGGCGTTCGCGAGCCGCTTCTCGCACGTGCTGGAGCTGCGCCCCTTCGATGTGCGGCGCGTGGGAAGCTACGGCTTCCTTTTCCTGGAGACCGATCCGTCGACGGCGGGGGAGCTTTCGTTTATCATGCGCACCGACCTGAGGGAGTTCCTCCGCTAGGCGGAGGGCGGAAAGGGCGGTCGCAAGGTGAAGATCAACATACGCAACCTGCTGGTGGGCCTGGTCATCGTCATCGTGCTGGCGGTGGTGCTTCTGCGCGGCGACCAGCTGGTGGAGCTTGCCGAGACCATCAAGCAGGGCTCCATCGTGCCCATCGCCTTCGCGGTGCTCACCCAGCTGGGCAAGTACTTCGCCCAGAGCTTCGCGTACTCCCATGCGTTCGAGGCTGTGGGCGAGCGCATGGCGCCGCGCTCCACGCTGCCGCTTGTGTTCGGGACCTTCTTCATGAACACCATCGCGCCCTCGCTCAACCTGGCGGGCACCACGCTTGTGGTGGACGACGCCCGCCAGCGCGGCATTGCGCCCGGCAAGGCCACCAGCGCGGCGCTGCTCATGCAGATCACCATAGACTCGGGGTTCGCCACCATCATGCTCGTGGGGTTCGCCATCCTGGCCGCCACGGTGGGGCTGTCGCCTTTGTGGTTTTTGCTGGGGCTGCTGGTGATCGCGCTCGTGGGCGCCATGGTGACCATCCTCGTGCTGGGCCGGAAGCGCCCGACTGCGGTGATGCGCCTTCTGCGGCCCGTCGAACGCCTGGTCAACCGCGTGCTGGCGCGTTTCAAGAAGAAGCCTCTCGATCCGTGGGTGGAGCGTGCGGTGCGCTCGTTCTCCGACGCGGCGGGGCTTATCGCGCGCAACCCCCGCGCCACGGCGAAGGCGTTCGGCTGCTCCATCTTCGCCAGCACGTGCGAGCTTGCGTGCTTCGGCTTGGTGGGGCTTGGTTTCGGCGTGACGGTTCCCGAGGCGCTCATCTGCGGGTACGTGGTGGCCACGCTGTTCGCTATGATCTCTATCACGCCGCAGGGCGTGGGCGTGGTGGAGGCCGCCGTGGTGGTGGCGTTCACGTCGTTCGGCGAGTCCGCCGCCGCGGGGCTGTCCATCGCGCTTGTGTACCGCGGCATCGTGTTCTGGATGCCGTTCCTCATAGGGGCGGTGCTCATCCAAACCACCAAGACGTTCAGGCGCGACGCGAAGAAGGTGGCGCGCGACCACCGTTCGGGCAGCCGCCTGCACGGCGCGGCCGAGACGGCGAAGCGCTTGGACGAGCTGGGAGGAATGGCCGGCGACGATGGCGGGGACGACGGGTATACTGGGGGAAAGCCGTAGCGCTCGCCGCGCGAGCGGGCCCGTTTTTAAGGACAGGAGATTTCCATGACGCTGATGGATTCGCTGCACATGCAGTTTGCCTGCGTGGGCAAGGACCGCGTTGAGGCCACGATGCCCGTCACGCCCGAGGTGAGTCAGCCGTTCGGGTTCCTGCACGGAGGCGCCACCATCGCGCTTTTGGAGACGGCGGCCAGCCGCGGGGCGGAGGAGCGGGCCGATCTTGAGCACGAGCGGCCCTTCGGCGTGGAGGTGCAGGTGCGTCACCGCAAAAGCGCCACGACGGGCACGGTCCGCGCCGTGGCGACGCTGGAATGCGAGGGGCCGTCCAGCGTGAGCGGCATCAAGCAGTTCTGGAACGTGGCCGCCTACGACGACGAGGGGGACGTGCTGACGGAGGGGCTTATCATGGTGAAGGTGGTGCCGCTTGCGCGCCTGGCCGAGAAGGAGCGCGAGCGCAGGGAGGCCAAGGGCGGCGCTTCGAGGTAGGCTGTGCGCGACGGCGGAAGGGGGCGCATGGCGAAGACGCGCGGCGCAGCCGGTGCGGCCCTCGTTGCGGAGCCGTGCGAAAATATGGTTCACGGCGCCTGATTTGTCCTTCCGCTTTCTGTTCCGTTGTGCTATCATAGCCGTCGCTGCTTAGGCAGCCATCGGGATGTGGCTCAGCTTGGTAGAGCGCTGCGTTCGGGACGCAGAGGCCGCAGGTTCAAATCCTGTCATCCCGACCATGGAGTCGAAAGGGATGCGTTTTGCGAAAGAAGCATCCCTTTTTTGCATCGGTACGCTACTCTGGCGAGACAGGGTGGGTCGGGGTTGCGAGCGCACCTCGTACGAGCGACTTGGAGGAACGTATGAAAATCCTGGGAATGGGAATGCCTGAGCTCCTCATCATCCTTGCGGTGATCCTGCTCATCTTCGGGCCGAAGAACCTGCCGAAACTCGGCGGCGCCATCGGCAAGACCGTCAAGAACCTGCGCGAGGGCATGGGCGGCGACAAGGAGATAGAAGAGGCCGACGACGAGGAAGAGGAAATCGTCGAGGAGGTCGAGGAGGAGCAGCCCGTCAAGAAGAAGACCACGGCTGCACGCAAGACCACCACGAAGAAGAAGGCCGAGTAGCGCCAAGGCTTCGTTCGACGCGCGGTATGTGCGGACGGTCAACGCCTCGCACATACCGCTTTTTTCATATCGGCGCAGCCGGGAAGCGGCCGAGCGCCTCAATCACAGCACAAGGCCAAGAGAAGCGCGCTTGGAGGACAAGCGTGCGCGTTTTTTGTAATTGGACAGGTGAACACCATGGCAGACGGCAATTTCATCCTCACGCAAGAGGGCAAGGAGAACCTCGAGAAGGAGCTGCACTACCTTGAGACGGAGAAGCGCGCCGAAATCGGCGAGCGCATCAAGGTGGCGCGCGAGTTCGGCGACATCTCCGAGAACTCCGAGTACGACGACGCCAAGAACGAGCAGGGCATGATGGAGGCGCGCATCGCCGAGATCAGCCGCATCCTCTCGGAGGCGACGGTGGTCAACACGCCGAAGCGCTCGAACAGCGTGCACATCGGCTCCACGGTGACCGTGGAGATGGGCGGGCGCGAGCGCGTGTTCACCATCGTGGGCGGCGCGGAGAGCGATTCCTCGGCCGGCAAGATCTCCAACGAGTCGCCGGTGGGTTCGGCGCTTCTGGGCCGCAAGAAGGGCGACAAGGTGGAGACGACCGGCCCCACCGGCCGCGCCATCTCCATGACCATCGTGAAGATCGAGCACTAAGGGTTCCGCCGTTTCGCCGAACGGCGGAACCTGCCGACGCTGCGGACGGCTGGGGCGCCCAATCTTCGCATGGCGATGCGGGCTTGCGTACCGAAGTACGCTTCGCCCCCGTCGCCGTGCGAATCTCGGGCACCGCAGCCGCCCTCGCTGACTTACTACGCCAACCTGCGAGTTCGAGGACAACCTATGAGCGAAACTCCCGACCAGACCCAGCAGATCATCGAAGACGACCCCATCGCGGTGCGCCGCGCGAAGCGCGAGGCGCTCATCGCCGCGGGCAAGGATCCTTACGGCCATGCGTTTCGCTATTCGCATCATCTGAACGAGCTGGCCGAGCGCTACGCCGATCTTGACGACGGCGCGTCCACGGAAGACGCCGTCACGGTGGCCGGTCGTGTGATGGCCAAGCGCGACCAGGGCAAGCTTATGTTCTTGGAGCTGCGCGACGCCTCGGGCGACATGCAGCTGTTCTGCCGCGTGAACGCGATGGGTGAGGAGGCTTATCGCCAGCTCAAGGACCTTGACGTGGGCGACTGGATAGGCGTCCAGGGCACCATGATGCGCACGAAGCGCGGGCAGCTGTCCGTGGCGGTGCAGTCCTTCGAGCTGTTGAGCAAGAGCCTGCGTCCTTTGCCGGAGAAGTTCCACGGTCTTGCCGACAAGGAGACGCGCTACCGTCAACGCTACGTTGACCTGGTGATGAACCCCGAGGTCAAGCAGGTGTTCGAGAAGCGCTTCAAGATTGTGGCGGCCATCCGCCGCTACATGGAGGACCAGGGCTTCTACGAGGTTGAGACGCCGTTTCTCCATCCCATTTTAGGCGGTGCGAACGCCAAGCCCTTCGTCACGCACTTCAATGCGCTCGATCGCGACTACTACCTGCGCATCGCCACGGAGCTGCCGCTCAAGCGCCTGCTTGTGGGCGGGTTCGAGAAGGTGTTCGAGATCGGCCGCCAGTTCCGCAACGAGGGCATGGACCCCTACCACAACCCCGAGTTCACCACGATGGAGGCCTATCAGGCGTTTTCCGACCTTGAAGGCATGATGGAGCTCACGCAGGGCTACATCCAGGCGGCGGCGATGGCCGCATGCGGCACGCTGCAGATCACCTACCAGGGCCAGGACGTGGACCTGTCGGGCGAGTGGCCGCGCAGGTCGATGATCGAGCTGGCGAGCGAGGGCGCGGGCGAGGACGTGAGCTTCGCGCGCACGCGCGAGGAGCTGGTTGCCATTTTGGAGAAGAACGGTGGACATGCCGACAGCGCCTGGGGCAAGGGCAAGCTCATCGCCGAGATCTTCGAGGCGGTGGCCGAGGAGAAGCTCATCCATCCCACGTTCGTGATCGACCACCCGCTGGAGGTGTCGCCGCTGGCCAAGAAGAAGGCTGGCGACCCTAACCTCACCGAGCGCTTCGAGCTGTTCATTTGCGGGCACGAGTACGCCAACGCCTTCGGCGAGCTGAACGACCCGGTGGACCAGGCCGAGCGCTTCCGCGCGCAGGTTGCGGCCAAGGATATGGGCGACGACGAGGCCATGGGCTATGACGAGGACTACGTGCGCGCGCTCGAGTACGGCATGCCGCCGGCGGGCGGCGTGGGCGTGGGCATCGACCGTTTGGTGATGCTCTTGGCCGACGCGCCGTCCATCCGCGATGTGCTGCTCTTTCCGCATATGCGCGACGAAGCCCCGGCGGGCGGGAAGAGGAGCGGCGAGGCTGCCGCTTCTGCGGCCGCGAGCGCCGAGGCTGCCCCCGCAGCCCCCATCGACTTCTCCAACGTGGTCATAGAGCCGCTGTTTAAGGACGAAGTGGACTTTGACACGTTCAGCAAGTCGGACTTCCGTGCTGTAAAGGTGCTGGCGTGCGAGGCCGTGCCGAAGTCCAAGAAGTTGCTCCAGTTCACGCTCGACGACGGCTCGGGCGAAGAGCGCACCATCCTCTCGGGCATCCACGCCTACTACGAGCCCGAGGAGCTGGTGGGCAAGACCTGCATCGCCATCACCAACCTGCCCCCGCGCAAGATGATGGGCATCTACAGCTGCGGCATGCTCATCTCCGCTGTGCACGAGGTGGAGGGCGAGGACGGCCAGCCCGCCGAGCGCCTGAACCTGCTCATGGTGGACGACCGCATCCCCGCCGGCGCCAAGCTGTACTGAGAACGCTCGACCGCACAGCGCGAAGATGTTCGCAGGGTCCGCACGATTGCCGTGCGGACCCTGTCTGCTTTAGCGTGTTGACGGGAGGAGCATGAAATCTTGAAGTCAAAAAATTCGACATCAAGTTGGGAGGCCGTTGTAGTCTGGGCGGGGCCGGGCTGAAGCTGCCGCGGACATCGCGCTTTGCGGCTGCCCCGACTTTGGGTCCTCTCCGGCTTGCAACTGTTGCGGCCCTGCGCGCTCTGGCTCGCGCTCTGCGGCGAACCGGGATTCGGGGGTCCCGCTCCGGTTCTGCGGCGTTGGGGTATACTCGGGCGAGATGATACGCGGGGTGAGAGGAAAGGGAGCGCTCATGGGCAAAGACATATTCGTGGTGCAGGGCGGCGGCAGGCCGCGGGGCAACACGGCGCAGCTGGTGGAGGCGTTCGCGCGGGGTGCGCGGGATGCGGGGCATGCGGTTGAGGTGGCGTCGCTTCTGAAGCACGAGGTGCGCGGGTGCCTCGGTTGCAACGCGTGCCGCTACGGCAAGCCCTGTATCCAGAAGGATGCGTTCAACGATCTGGCGCCGCGCGTGCTGGGCGCCGATCTGGTGGTGTTCGCCTCGCCGCTGTACTTTTGGACGGTGTCGTCGTTTATCAAGGCGTTCATCGAGCGTTTCTACTGTATCGCGCAGGAGGACCCGGCGCCGCCGCGCGGACGTTACGAGCGCTACCCGGTGCGCGACAGCGCGCTGCTCATGACGGCGGCCGACGACTTCTTCTGGACGTTTAACCAGGCGGTTTCGTACTACCGCTTCGCAGTGGTGGACTACATTGGTTTCAACGACAAAGGGACGCTTTTAGCCGGGGGCTGCGGCGACACGAACGGCCGCCCGCGCATCGGCGAGACGGACCACCTTGCGCGCGCCTACGAGTTCGGGCGGCGCGTGTATGGGAGCGGACATGCGGAGGGTGGCGAATGCGCGTAGGGCGCGTGGGCGTCGTTCTCGCGTGACGGAAGGCGAGCGTGCAGCCGTCATTCTCGTGTGGATGCGGTGACGGGGCGGTATCGCGTTAGCACTCGCTTGACAAGAGTGCTAGCATAGTTCGAGTAACACTGAACCAACGCCGCGAGAATCGAGGCTGACATGTCATTCGAGAAATTCACGGACAAGGCGCGCAAGGTGCTCGTCCTGGCGCAGGACGAGGCGCGCTCGCTCCATCAGCCCTACGTGGGCACCGAGCACATCCTGCTCGGCCTCATACAGGAAAAAGACGGCCTGGCCGCCCAGGCCCTCGATCGCCTGCATGTCCAATACGACGCCGTGGTCCAGGCGATCCGCCAGGTGGTGGCCATCGACGAGGACACCGACGTGTCCGGCCACCTCTCCTTCACGCCGCGCGTGAAGCGCGTGCTGGAGAACAGCCTGCGCGAGGCCATGCAGATGGGCCAATCCTACATATCCACCGAGCACCTGCTGCTCGGCATCGTGCGCGAGGGCGAGGGCACCGCGCTTGAAGTGCTCACGCGTCTGGGCGTGTCGGGCGACGACGTGCGCGGCGCCCTCAACGACCTGGTGGGGCAAAGCCCGGTGTACGCGGGGCGCAACCCGTTCGACCAGGGCGGCAGCTCGTCGGACAGCGTGCTTAAAGAATTCGGCACCGATCTGACGCAGAAGGCGCGCGACGGCAAGCTTGACCCGGTCATCGGCCGCGCGGGCGAGATCGAGCGCGTCATGCAGGTGCTCTCCCGCCGCCAGAAGAACAACCCGCTGCTCATCGGCGAGCCCGGCGTGGGCAAGACCGCCGTGGCCGAGGGCCTGGCGCAGCTCATCGTGTCCAACCAGGTGCCCGACATCCTGCGCGGCAAGCGCCTGTTCACGCTTGACGTGAGCGCGCTGGTGGCCGGATCCAAGTACCGCGGCGAG
>DXCU01000031.1 GCA_019115845.1 Candidatus Rubneribacter avistercoris
AGCGACCTGCCCTCGAGCAGGCGCGGGTAGCGCCCGCCCTCCTTGATCATCGCCTTCATGGAGCGGGCCAGCTCCACCATGTCGAGCAGCTCCTCCTTGGTGAAGTCGTTGGTGTCGATGAAGTCTTTCGCAGCCATGGAGCCTCCTTGGCTTCAAGGAGGCAGACCGCGATCCCGCAGCCTGCCTCCGAATGCGGACGATGTCGGAAACGCAAAGTTACGCCTTGGCGGCGATGGCCGCCGCGTCGGGCTGCTGCAGCGCCATGCAGTGGATGTTGCCGCCGCACAGCGACCACTCGCGCGTGTAGATCTTGATGATCTCGCGCTCGGGCATGAGCTCGGCGAACATATCGCATGCCACCTGGTCCATCGGGTCGCCGAACTGGGGCACCAGAAGCCCGCCGTTCACGAAGTAGCTGTTGATGTACGTGACGGCCAGCGGAAGCCCGCCCTCGCGCGAGGCGGCGTCCTTGCAGATGTCCACGCCCGCGCTCTCCTCCTCGGAGATGTGCATGATCTCGGGGATGGGAATCTTGTGGATCTCAAGCTTGCGGCCCTTGGCGTCGGTGGCCTCGGACAGCACGTCGTAGGCGGCCTTGAGGTTGGGGTATTGCGGATTGGACTCGTCGTCGGTCCACGACAGCGCGATCACGCCGGGGCGCACGAAGAAACACACGTCGTCGATATGGCCGTCCGTCTCGTCGAAGGCCATGCCGTCCTCAAGCCAGATGACCTTCTCGAGGTTCATGTACTCCTTGAAGTAGTTCTCCACCTCTTCTTTGGTGAGGTGCGGGTTGCGGTTGTGATTGAGCACGCTGTTCTCGGTGACGATGAGGGTGCCCTCGCCGTCGATCTGCATGGCGCCGCCCTCGAACACCATGTTCGTTGCGTCGTAGGCGTCGTAGTTCTCGAGGTCGAGCAGCTTCGTGGCGAACTCCTGGTCGCGCTTCCACGGGAAGTACAGACCCCCCTCAAACCCGCCGTACGCGTTCCATCCCCAGGTCACGCCACGCATCTCGCCCTTGTCGTTGATGACGTAGAACGGGCCTTTGTCCTGTGCCCACGCGTCGTCGATGGTCATCTCCACCACGCGCACCTCGTGCGGCAGGCGGGCGCGGGCGTTCTCGTACTGGGACGCGGAGCAGAACACCGTGAGCGGCTCGTGCTTGACGATCTCCTTCGCCACTTCCACGAGCACGGCCTGGGCGGGCTTGCCGCCGTTGCGCCAGGTGTCTTGGCGCTCGGGCCAGATGAGGAAGTCCTGCTTGCGCGGCTCGAACTCCGCGGGCATGCGGAAACCGTCTTTTTTGGGCGTGCTGTCGGTGATGATCCTCATGATGCGCTCCTTACGGTCGGTTGGCCCAGATCGGTTCGTCTGGCCTCATGGCCGCATCGTACGCTCATGCGGCGCGGCAGGTCAGTACCCGCAGGCGGGGCGCTGGAAGATCACCCGTGCGCGCCAGAGCGCCCTTCCAGGTACCCCGAAGGTACCCTTTCAGGTACCCCGGAGGTACCCGAAAAGGCAGGCTGTTTACGGTACAATGGAGCCGGTCGCGGCAAAGCTTCGACAAGGGAGGGCGGCTGGCCTATGGTTGAGCTGAGCGATGGCGCATGGAGGAGGATCGACGACCTCCTGTTCGATCTGTACGCGATAAACGACGTTTTCGAGCTGCGAAAACGCTTCATGGCCGGCTTCAAGGAGCTTGTTCCCTACGCGAAAGGGTTCTTCGACCTGTGCGACTGCAGCGAAAGCGGCCGCTACGTGTTCTTCGATCCGGTGTCGGTGGACATGACCGACGACGAGCTTCTGAGCTACTACCGCACCTACGAGCCCGTCGACTACGTGGCCTGGCTGTTCTCGGGCGACGAACCCGTGGTGTACCGCGACTCCACGCTCGTGAGCGACGAGGCGCGCGAGAGGTCGGTGCTGTACCGGGAATGGATGCGGCCGATGAACATCCATTTCAGCATGGGAAGCACCCAGGTGGCGAACGGGACGATCTACGGATCGGTCACGCTGTTCCGCGAGCGGGACGCGGCCGACTTCGCCGAGGACGAGCTGGAATGCCTGGCCGTGCTGAACCGCCATCTGTCGGCCCTGCTCGCCCGCGCGCACCCGGGAGGGTTGCGCCGCGACGCGACGGGGCGGCCTGCGGCGGGGCGGCCCGAGCTTACCGAACGCGAGCAGGAGATCGTCGCGCTTATTGCCGAGGGGATGAGCAACCAGCAGATAGGCCTTCGGCTGTTCATTTCGGAGAACACGGTGAAAAAGCACGTGAAGAGCGTCTATCACAAGCTGGGCGTGTCGAGCCGCCACCAGCTCATGGCCGCGCTCTACCGCGACGCGGCCATCGTGGTGGACACGGAGTAGCGCGCCAAAGCAGATAAGGGATCGGCAACGGGCAGGGGGCCTTCCGTCAAACCGCCTCCGACACGGGGAGTCGGCCGCATCCGCCCCCCGTCAGCGTTGGCACGGACCCTGCCGCCGGCGGTTCGGCGGAGGGCGGCGGCGCTGCAGGGGCCGGCGACGTCAGGGCTGGCGCTGCCAGAGGCCGGTCTTGCCGCCGTCCTTCTTGAGCAGGCGCACGTCGGTGATCTCCATGCCGCGATCGACCGCTTTGCACATGTCGTAGATCGTAAGGCACGCCACGCTCGCGGCGGTGAGGGCCTCCATCTCTATGCCCGTCTTGCCGGTGACGCCGCAGGTGACCGTCACGTGAACGCCCACGCGGCCGTCCGCGCGCGCACCTGCGGCCGCAGGCGCGCAGTCCACCTTGGCCTTGGTGATGTTGAGCGGATGGCACATGGGGATGAGGTCGCTTGTGCGCTTGGCCGCCATCACGCCGGCCACGCGCGCGCAAGCCAGCACGTCGCCTTTCGCGGCGGTGCCGTCAACGATGAGCGCAAGCGTCTCGGGCTTCATGGAGATGAAACCCTCCGCCACGGCGACGCGCTCTGTGTCGGGTTTGGCCGACACGTCCACCATGCGCACGTCCCCCTTCTCGTCGATATGCGTAAGCTGGTCGGTCATGATGTCTTTCCTTTCCAACGATGGAAAACTGGCAGCCGTCCGCAGCGTCGGGCGGCTTTGGCAGCCGGCGGACCGCCGAAGCCGCTATCCTCCGATCTGGGACATGCCGCGCTCGGTTCCCACTTTGTCGTGATGATCGTCCGGCTTGGCGCCCAGCGCTTCGGCGAACACGGCGCGCACGGCCGCGTCCGCCTCTTCGCCCGAAGCCCCGCGCAGCGCCGCGCGCACGTCGTACTCGTCATCGGAGAACAAACACGGGCGCAGCTTGCCGTCGGCAGTGAGGCGCAGGCGGTTGCACTCGCCGCAGAAATGACGCGACAGCGGGCTGATAAAACCCACCGTGCCCTGCGCACCGGGAAACTCGAAGTACCGCGCCGGTCCCCAGCCGATCGGGCGGTCGTCGCCGGCGGGCACAAGCTCGGGCAGCCCCTGCTCGCGGGCCCGCTCGTTCACGATGCCGAGCAGCTCCTCGCTGGGCACCACGTCCTCCGGACCCCAGCCGCATCCGTCAAGCCCCGCGCTCTCCCCCACCGGCATGTACTCGATGAACCGCACGTGCAGCGGGCGGTCGATGGAGAGCTTCGCGAACGCCAGCACGTCCTGCTCCAGACGGCGCACCACCACCGCGTTGACCTTCACCGGGTTGAACCCCGCCGCAAGCGCCGCCTCCATGCCCGCGAGCGTCTGCGAAAGCTCCCCGCGCCGCGTGATCTGCCGGAACTGCGCGGGATCGAGGGTGTCGAGCGAGATGTTCACACGCGAAAGGCCGGCTCGCTTGAGCTCGTCGGCCATCTGCGGCAGCAGCACGCCGTTGGTGGTCATGGACACGTTGCGGATGCCCGGCGTCGCAGCCACGGCGCGCACGAGGTCCACCACGCCCTTGCGCACAAGCGGCTCGCCGCCCGTGAGCCGCACGCTTCTCACGCCCATGCCGGCGGCCACGCGCACCACGCGCTCTATCTCCTCGATGCGCAGAACGTCCTCGTGCCGAAGCGATTCCACGCCCTCTTCCGGCATGCAGTAGATGCATCGGAAATTGCATCGATCCGTCAGCGATATCCTCAGATAGTCGATGGTTCGACCATGCTTGTCCTTCATAGGGGGCCGTCTCCCTTCTCGTCCGAGGATATGGTAACGCAAAATCCGCTGCGCGCGCCGCGGATATCCGGGACGTCGGAGAAGGGGCGGAAGGCGCCGGGCGGGCAGACGGAGGGCGCGGGTGG
>DXCU01000032.1 GCA_019115845.1 Candidatus Rubneribacter avistercoris
CTCAAGTACGTGGCCGAGAGCGAGTGGGGCTCGAGGCGCTATCTGGACGTGACTCTGCTGGAGGGGTAGCCGCACCGGACGGCGGGCTTATGAGGCTGTCGGAAAAGTGCGCAAGATTCTTGACGGTACCCGGAGCCTCGGAAAGCCCTCCCGCCCGACGGACAGCTGACAGACGGGGCTTTCCGAGGCGCTCGGCCGAGGGAAGCTCGGTTCGAGGGTTGGCAAACATAAGCTCGTGTCAATGGTGGTCTAACGGAGGGCTCCGTAAACCCACCTCATTGTCTCCGGTGACGCTTTTATTTCAGTCATCGTGGTTCTGAGGAGGTCGAATAGCATCACGGAGTCGATGTTGTGATTGGTGACGAAGAAGAAGTCCATAAGCGCGTCTATCGTCATGACCCCAATCACCATGCCCTTGTTCTCGTACTCCGCCTTGACTTGGTTGAAGTACCTATGCGTCTCTTCGTTCAAGGCGCTGGCCCTTCCTGCGATGAAAAGCATTGCGGGAGCTGAATTCGCGTGGGCTGCTTGCGCGGCTTTTCTGACTTCGGTTTCGGTGAAAGGCTTGTCTTTCAGTTCGATTACCAAGAAGAGTTTTTCTTTGCCAAGGTAGATATCCAGGTCGCCTATTTGCCTGCTTGAAGCACCTGACTGATTGACCGGATGAGGAACTGTCGAGTAGCCTCGTGATTTGGGAAAGAGCACGGAGAAAATTGAATTTGCCACCAAGAGCAAAGAAGATCCCCCGAAGTTTTTGTCAAGTAGATCGCTCATGAACGTTCGCGCTTCAAAAACATTGGTCGTAAGAATGGCGGCCTCGAAAGAAGAGGCTTGCACTCGCTTTCTTTCGGCTTCTTCAAGGCATCGCGTTATAAAGTAATCGAGGCACTCCCTTGCTTTCTCTTGAGCATCCACCAGCGGGAGATACTCGCACAGCAAATTCAGCGCCTTTCTCGGGTCGCCATTGGCTGATTTGTTTGAAACGCTTAAGCGAGGGTGGCGTCCCGGATTGTTGACGAGAGGGTCTTCGTTGCTTCCGTCCAGAACATCATCCAGAAACTCTCTTTGAAAAGGGAATATAACGTGTTTGCAGAACGAGCGCGCATCGTAAGAGCCATCGGTCTCGTCGCTTGCTTGAAGGGAAAGGATGTCAATCCGATCATCTGCGGTTTTTGCGGCTAAGGCTGTAAAAAGAATATATCGATACGTTAGGCAGTTCTTGCCGCTTAGCACAAAATCCACCGCAGGCTGTATTTCGCACGAAATCGAGGGATTGGTTTGAACGCGAAACAAAGAGTCGGCCAGCTCTTTCGTTGCTTTTGTTTGATCAACTGCGATACTCATAATCCCCCAATGCAAATGTCTTTGATCGTTGAATTGCAATTTTTATCAGCGTATCAAAACACTCTGGGATCTGACAAGTTCAGGCATCGCGATAATATCCATACCCCACTCCCAATCCGCGAAGGCGTGGTCGTCGATGTCTTGACGGGCGCGGATAACGTGCCAGACGATGAAGGATTCCTCGTCGAAGGTGTAGAACGCACGGTAGAATCCTACCAGGTGGGAGCGGTAACCTTTCCGATCAAGGGAGTTGTCGAAAAGGGCTTTTCGAGGATGGACGTGTCTCCCAGCAAGGCGATGGCTTTCTTGATGCTTTGGTATGTGCGGGCGGGGCAGGATCGTCGGGTGCGCGCGACGGGCAGCTGCCGATCCGGCAATGGGGCCGCGTTCGAAGAGGAGGGGCCTTCCCCGGCGGCGCAGGCCCCTCGCGCCGGCGCGGCCCCGGCGAGTCTGCCAAGGCCGCGCTTCGGGAAAGGGCGCTTTCTTAGATGGTTCGCGCGGCGGCGTTGGCGGTGCAGATGGCCTCGCCGATGTTGAAGGGGTTCGCGCAGTCCCCCACGGGGTAGACGTCCATGGAAAGCCCCTGCGCGAGGTCGGTGTTGGGCAGGCCGTCCAACGCTTCGATGAGCGTGCCGCAGGGCAGCTCCACCTCCGTGCCGGCATCCGTCTTGACGGTCACGCTGCCGTCGTTCACGCCCAGCACCTCGGCCTGAGGCCAAAAACGCGTGCCGAGCGCCTTGATGAGGGGTTGCGTGTAGGTCTTGACCCAGTACGAGTGGCCTGCGCCAATGGCGCTTGCGGGGCTGGGCGTGACCACCTGGACGTGCTTGCCCTGCGCCATGAGGTACATCACGGCGTCGATGGCCTGGGCGTTCGACCCGACCACCACCACGTTGTCGGCCACGTCGGCGGTGAGGAAGTCGTCGATGGAGACGATGCTCGTGCCGTTGCCGCCGGAAAGCCCCAGTGTGTCGCGCGCAGCACCCACGGCCAGAACCACCGCATCGGGCGCTTGCTCGCTGATGAAGCTCGCGTCCACCTCCTGGTCGGTGACCACGTTCACACCGGCTACTTCCAGCTGCTTGGCCAGGTAGGTTTTAAGCGGAATCAGGTTCTCATGCGGACCCTTCACGTTGCTCGCGAACTCCAAAAGCCCGCCGAGCGATCCTTTCCGCTCGTACAGCGTCACATGGTGGCCCCGTTCGGCCGCCACGCGCGCAGCCTCCATGCCGGCAGGGCCGCCTCCCACCACCATCACGTTCTTCGCGCTGGCAGCCGGCTCCGGGTCGTAGAGCCCGGGCAGCTGGCCGGACACGATGCGGAAGGGGTGCGCGGCGTTCGTGCGGCAGCTGAACACCTGATTGCCCTCCAAATCGGCATCCCAGTGGCAGTGCATGCAGCGCGTGCAGGGGCGGATCTCGTCCAGGCGGCCCTCCTTCAGCTTGGCCAGGTACTCAGGCTCCACGCTCAAGGGGCGGTTCATCAGGATGAAGTCGATCTCGCCATCGGCGATGAGTCGTTCGAAGAACTCGGGGTCGCGCGCGGGGTCCATGTAGGTGACGGCGCCCACGGGAATGGAGACGGCCTTTTTGATCTCGGCGGCCACCTTCGTCATGATGCCGAGGCCCGATTGGTCGGCCTTGAGCATGCCCTGCCAATGGCGCTGGAAGTCGAACTGGGTGCCGTAGCCCGTGGTGCCTTCGATGCCGTAGCCTGCGAAGTACAGATCGCCCGCGAATTCCGCCACGTGCATGCCGCAGGGTCCGATGCGGATATGCAGCGAGTCGGCGCCCGCCTCCTCGATGAGCTTGCACATCTCCTTGTTCTCTTCCACGGTGGTGAACAGCGCGTTGTCGCCGATGTTTTTGTCGTTTTCCTCCGCGCCGTTGACAAGCACCTGCACGGGGAAGTCATCGCCGCATGTCGCCTTGATGCCTCGGACGACTTCGCAGACGAAGCGCGTGCGGTTCTCGAAGGATTGCGGGCCGTACTCGTCGTCGCGTTTGTTGCGGTTGCGGGACATGAACGTCTGGCCGATGTTCTCGCCGGCGGCGTTGATCTCCACGCAATCGAACCCGCATGCCTTGAGCGTGGAGGCGGCCTTCACGGTGTCGGCGATGAGGTCCTGGATCTCCTGAGCGGTCATGTCCATGCAGTCCGACGACTGGAACAATGCGTTGGGGTCGGGTTCGAAGCCGCTGAACATGAGGCCCATGGTGGCCAGCTGGTAGCCCGCGCGACTACCGTTGTCCTTGATGGCCGAGGCGAACGTGCGCAGCTCGTCCTCGGTCCAGTCGGCGAATTTGCCCACATCGGGGACGGCCTTGAAGTGGTCGTACAGCTCGGCGAAGTCGTCGCAGTACACAACGCTCGCGCCGCCCTTGGCAAGCGAGGCGTAGTGCTGCAGGTGCAGATCGCCCGTGATGCCGCGCGATGTGACGCCGATGAAGCCGGCGGCCGATTTCACCACGCGGTTGGGCAGTGCGAGGGCGCCCATCTTCCATTCGGTGAACAGCGACGGGCACGTTCCGCTTGCGGTTGCCGTCGAAGCGTTTTGCGGATTGAGCCGCGACGCGTGGGCACGCACTTCGGTGCCGGCGTTCGCGGTGTCGGCACCGCTCTCTGCGGCGACGGTCGCAGCCTCTTTGGGCGCGCAGCTTGCAAGGCCCAGCGATGCGACGGCGCCTGCGGCAAGGGCCGATCCCGCCAGAAACGACCGTCTGGACAAAGCTCCCATGATGTTCTCCTCTCCTTGTTGGCGATGCCCCGCAATCTTGTCGGGGCGGCGTCCACGATAGGGGAGGGCGCGGTGCGAGCGGTGTCTCAAAACGGGTGATTCAGGTGTCGGCTTGGGTGATTTCGCCGCTTTCGCCCATACGCTCGCAGTAGCTGATGAGCTGTTGGCGGGTGTGCACGTCGGTGGCCCGGTAGATCCGCTTGACGTGGGATCGCACGGTGTTCTGGCTGATGATCAACTCGTCGGCGATGGCGGGAACGTTCTTGCCGCGCAGCAGCAGCTCGAGGACCTCCGCCTCGCGCGCGCTCAGCTGGTGGCGCCGCTGCAGCAGGGCGGCGCGTTCGCGCGGGCCCATCGGGGACACTGGCTGGTTGGCGGCGGGGTCGACGCATTGCGGGTGGGGGACGGGTGCGTCGTCGGTGTTCGGGCGGGGGGTTGCGCGCCGATCCGCCTCAGCCCCCTCCTGTTTGCGCCTGCGCGCGTACACGAAGGCCATGCTCAACACGTAGACGCAGAAGAACACGCCGAACACCACCAACAGCTCTGCGGAGTTCGACGAGCGCAGCACCAGGGGCATGACGTACTCGAGCGCAACGCAGAAGGCCATGAGGGAGAAAAGCCCGACGGCGTAGAAAAGCTCGAACACCAGGTTGTTCCGGTGCGCCAACGAGATGGCGTCCGTGCAGAACAGCGCGAACACCACCACGAAGTACAGGCAGGACCCTGCAAGCAACATGCCCAGAGAGTACGGATAGCCCGCAAAGGGGACGGGGAACAGGGCCAAGATGAGCGCGGGCGTGACGTACTTGAAGAACTGGATGGAGCAACGCGGGCCCTTGATGCGGCTGAGCGCAAGGAACACCACGCCGGCGGCAACCGCTTGCGCCGCGCAGACCACGCCCAACTGGGTGCCGGGGTCGAGCGCATTCATAAGCCCCAGGTAGTTCATGGTGGGGGCAACGATCTGCAGCGCCACAACGCAGAAGAGGACCTCGCCGAAGCGCTTGAAAGCAGGGAGGTAACGACGCCTCAGGATCGAGGGGGTGATAGTCGCGCGAGGTTGCCGTGCGGCGACGTCGGAACGTGCGGGGCTGCCGTGCGTTCGGTCGAATGCGAGCAGGACGACGCTGCATGCGGCGGATACGAGCAGCGCTATCGCCAGGCATTCATGGAGGCTTTCGAGGGGGGCGCTCGCGCACCAGGCGTTGGCGAGCGCGGAACACAGCAGCACGAACGGCAGCACGGATCGCGCTTTCTCCGGCGTTAAGGAAATGCGCGCCATCCAGAACATGTGCAGGCACGCGTACGACCATCCCGCGCAAAACGCAGTCGCGCAAAGCGCTGGCAAGCCGCTTGTCCACAGGCCGCTGAAGAGCAATGCCGTTGCGAGCAGGACGGCCGGGAGCGTTGTTTGCATGTGGAAGCGCCCGTTTGCGCCTGTGGCGCAAGCTGCGGCCGCCCGTGCGAGTATGCCGGCGAGCATGCCGACGGTGGCGAACAGCAGGTACCAGTCGGCAAGGGGCTGCGCGACGGGCCCGAGCAGCGAACCGTCTGTCAGCACGGTGCTGCCGTTCCATACGCCTATGCCGTACAAGCTGAGGTTCGCGCCCGCCCCCAGCGCTACGATCAGGGATTCCTTTGCCGACATTTTCCTCCCTCGCTTCGTCGAGGCCATTATAACGAAGCGGAGGGGTCTTCGACGCAAGGAGCTCTTGCGGGTGCGATGCCGGAAGGAACGAGGCGCCGCCGGATTGCCCTGGTTTGGGATGCCGCGTGCCGGTTAGGGTGCCGCCTGCCGGTTGGGCCCCGGTTGGGCCTTGCTGGCTGCCTGTCGGTCGAATCGGCGCGGTTGTTCGATTTTCCGGGAATCGCTCGAGTTCCAGGTCGGTTGCGCTAGCCGAACTGGCGATCAATGGGGCTGGCTGCACTGTCGAACTAGCGGTTGCGTCGACATCGGCAGAGTTGGTCGAGGTGCCGGCATGGCTGATGCCGGTAGCCTTAGACGGCAAGACGATGATCCCTCTTATTTTCCTTGTCATATTTTGACGAGGAAGAGTGGAAAGATCAAAATGATGAGAAGCAGGGAGAGGGCTGTGCTCTTGGAAACGGACATGGTTGAGTTCAAGCGCAAGTTCACATGGCGGGCGCTTAAAGCGATTATGGCGTTTGCCAATGCCAACGACGGATCGCGCACGTGGGAATCGAGGATAACGGCACGGTGGTAGCCCCTCCGTGGGAGCCGGTTAATGAAAAAAACGTGAGCATATCTGCCATTCGAAAAGCCGGAGGCTTTGTTGCGGGCAAAAGGAGCGACGCGCCGGTAATTAAGGGGCTCGCAGAGACGGAGAAGATAACATCACAATTCGCGGTCTTTAGGGAAGGGCGTTGGGCATGGATGCATCGTTAGAGCGCGTGGGGGAGCGGGCTTGTCCCGACAGATTTGTACGACAGGATCGCAGGCGTTCTCGATGCGGCAAGAAACCGTGCCTACACCGCCGTCAACTTTGCCATGGTGCAGGCATATTGGGAAATCGGGCGCAGCATTGTCGAGGAGCAAGGCGGCGAGGAACGGGCGGAATACGGCAACGCCCTCATTATTAACCTTTCCGAGAAACTCACAGCGGATTACGGCAAGGGCTTCGACGAGCGCAATCTTCGTTTTATGAGGCGTTTTTACACGACATTCCCAATTCGGAACGCGTTGCGTTCCGAATTGGCATGGACGCATTATCGGCTGCTATGCAAGGTTAAGGACGAAGATGCTCGCCTGTGGTACATGAACGAGGCCGCAAACGAGCACTGGTCGAGCCGCCAACTCGACCGACAGATTTCAACGCTATATTACGAGCGACTCCTCGCGAGCAGAGAAAAAGAGCCGGTCATCGAAGAGGCAAACGAAAAACTGGTTCAGGTTGAACCGGTCGATTTCATCAAAGACCCCTACGTGCTTGAATTTCTCAACCTCAAAGAATATCCGAGGCTCCACGAGAGCAATTTGGAGCAGGCGCTCATCGACAAACTCCAGGAGTTTCTGCTTGAATTGGAGACGGGCTTTTGCTTCGTGGCGCGGCAGAAGCGTATGCGCTATGAACACGATGACTTTTATCTCGACCTCGTGTTCTACCACGCCATTCTCAAATGCTACGTGATTATTGATCTCAAAGTTGGCAAACTTACGCACACCGATGTAGGGCAGATGGATAGCTATATCCGTATGTTTGATGCGTTGCAGAGACGCGACGACGATAATCCTACCATCGGACTCATCCTCTGCTCAGAAAAGAACGAAGCCGTTGCTCGTTACTCGGCCCTTGCAGACGGAAAGCAGCTGTTCGCCTCGAAATACGTGCTTGAACTGCCTTCGGTTGAGGAACTTGAAGCCCAAATGGAAAATACTCGCCGCGCATTCGAAGCGAATATCGGAAGCGAAGGGTAGGCAACCTGTGTTGAATATCACGCAAGACCGTCTTTGGCGACGTTCGGCGGTGCGGTATAAATGGTGCAACCCCAACTTCTCGATTTTTTACCGCAAGGTGTGAGGCCGTTTGAGTGTGCTACGCGTGCCCTGCGTCACCTGGCACTTTGACGCACGTGTGGATTGTACCAAGAAGGAAAAGCGCATGGTTTTGGCGGGCTGTCAGGTCGCGACAGGTGCCATGGTGGATGTCGTAGGTGGGCGCTCTAGCCGCCCCGGGGTTTCCTCCATAAAAGTTAGATGATGTATACTTATCAAGAGGAAATGATCGGTGCCGGGAGGTGTCATGCGGTTCACATACGAGGATGCGGGGTTCGCGCCAAGTTCGCTTGTGATAGAACGCCCCTCGTGCGCCGAGGCAGGCTGGCCAGACATGCAGGCAAGGAATTGCGGAGCGCTCATCTGGGAGGACGGCTACGATGTGGGCGCGTTCGCGTCGGGTTCCATGCGCGCTTTCAGAGCGGGCGAGGGCGTGTCGGTTTGCGTGTCCGATTTCCTTATGCGCCAAGATGTCGTTCAGCGAGAGACGCGCGTTGGCGTTGACCTGTACCAATTCGGATGCTGCCTCGAAGGCTCAATGTCGTGGCGGGTGGAAGGCGGCTCCGAGCAGATTGTGGATGCCGGTGACGTGGTTGTTCAGCACGTGTCCGACGGTGAGTGCGAAAGCGCGCTAGCGGGTGGGCAACCATGCAGGACCGTGAGCGTGATGGTGCAGGGAAGCCGTCTTCGCTCGCTGGTGCCCAAAGACGTGCTGAACACCTTCGATACAGCTGTTGCAACCATGCCGCTGAGTGTTGAGGCGAATGCTGTCGCACGGACTATCTGGGGACACCAAGGAGGGGGTTGGGCTGATCGGATGATGCTCGAAGCCAAGGCGCTCGAGCTTGTTTCCCGGCTTCTGGGGGAATTAGCTGCCGGTTCGTGCTGTGCAAGGCCAGCCGACGTGTTGCCTGACGATTTCGCCGCCTTGCTTGCGGCAAAACGCTGCTTGGAGGGGCATTTGGAGGAGCGAATTACCATAGCTGACCTTTCCCGGCGGGTGTATCTCAACGAGTGCAAGCTCAAGTGCGGATTCAAGCGTTGCTTTGGTCTCACAATTCAAGAGTACCGCCGGCGATGCCGTATGTACGCTGCGCGTGATCTCATTGTTTGCGGGGGCTTACGTGTGAAAGATGTGGCTTGGAAGGTGGGCTACTCCAACGTCAGCCACTTTATCGAGGCGTATCGTAAAGAATTCGGCGCCACGCCCACAGGTCGCTAGGGAAGCGCTCGCAATTTGCATCTGCCATCGCGTTTGCAGTGATTGCATTCCGGCAAAGCCCTCTTCTGCGTGAAGTTATATGAGGCGAACTTATCCCTATCGGGGTATACAACATCCCGATAAGGGCATTCTGATCCCTTGTCCCGTGGTTTCATAAAGTTAGACAAGGTGAATGAATGCCGTTTCCGAAGAGGGGCTCGCTGTGGCTCGCGATTCGGACGGCGTTCGTCCGAAAAGGAGCAGGCCATGGCAGAGCAAATGAGAACGACAGCCGCATCGAAAGGACTGAAAGCGCGAGATTTCGCCACGCTCGGTATCTTTTCGGCATTGCTATTCGTGCTGACAATGGTAGTGGGCATGTTGATGAACAATCCGCTGGCGTTAGTGCCGTGGGCGCCCACGGTTATTGCGGTTGTCGGCGGACCGTTGTACCTGATGATGCCAGCCAAGGTGGGCAAACGGGGCGCCATTCTTATTCCTGCGTTGGTGATAGGCGTCATTTGGGCGCTTATGGGCGGTATGTTCGTGCTGGTGGGCATGGTGATTGCCGGTATTGTGGGCGAAATTATCGTGACGCGTACGAACTATAAGAGCTTCGCCGCTATGACCGTTGCGTATGTGCTCTTCATTGTGGCCTATCATTTTGGGTCGGTGTCCATTGCGTGGATTGTGAGCGATTATTTCACCCAGTTCGCCAGCTATCCTGCAGAAATCGCGGCCATGATGGAGGGGGCTATAAACTCTCTGAACGGCTATGTGTCCATTATGGCTTCAGTTGCGGGCGCGTTGGTGGGCGCATTGTTTGGACGTGCGGTGCTGAAGAAGCATTTTGTGGCTGCGGGCGTTGTGCAGGGCTAGGCCATACCTATGTGCGCTGCAAAGGAGTGTGCCGGTGATGCAGAAAGCGCTGTTTCGGACGCACCGGGGGGTGCGGACAAAAAGTTGGACACTCCGGTGTCCGGATTGGAGTCCGCATGTACCCGTTGGAGACCAGGGAGCTCGCCGTGGAGGCCGTCGCGGCGGGGTTCAGCCTGACCGAGGCGGCCGAGCTGGC
>DXCU01000033.1 GCA_019115845.1 Candidatus Rubneribacter avistercoris
TAAACCCGCTCGAAGCGTTTCAAGCCGTTGCGGAGTGTTATTCGGACTTCAATACGACACCTATAACTACCTGCGAGAATGTTGCGTTCTGTTACCCGTTGTTCCGAACTGGGGTGCGCCTCCAAATTAGCAGCTTGCTAATGTGGTGAAGAAGCCACGTGCGTATGAAGCCGACTACATCGCCGATGAGTATCGTGTTCCTGCTTGCTATCGTTATTCGAAGCAAAGCATGCTTACGTCGGTCCTCGACCTTTGGCCTGCGTTAGAGCCAACCCTGCTTAAGGAGCACTATCGCTGTCATCCTCAAATCATTGGCTTTTGCAATAAGATGTATTACAACAACGATTTGATCATCATGACGGAGGATGAAGGAGAACAGGATGTGCTCTCTTTTCATCGCACTGTACCGGGGAGTCATGCGCGGGGACGTAAAAACATGCGACAAGTTGGTGTGGTATGTGATGAGATCGTTCCCCAATTAACCAATTCGGGAATTCGGGATATTGGTGTGATAGCTCCTTTTGGGGATCAAGTAACCGAACTGAAGAAAGCGGTTCCCGAAGGCGTTGCAGTGGCGACGGTGCACAAGTTTCAAGGGCGCGAAAATGACGCCATTGTGCTTTCCACTGTCGAGAATTCTATTGGTCCTTTTGTCGGCGATCCCCAAATGGTGAACGTCGCGGTTTCCCGTGCGGTCAAAAGGCTTTGTGTGGTCGCGTCACAAAACTCTCATGGACACAAGAATAATGATATTGAAGAGCTTGCACGCTACATCGAATACAACGGGTTTGCAATTGTCCAGAGTCAGATTAGATCCGTGTTCGACCTTCTATACAAGGAGTATGCCGAAGAGCGCGCAAGGTATTTAGGGAGGCGGCCACGCGTTTCTCGCTATGATTCCGAGAATCTCATGGCGACGGCATTGGAGGATATGCTTGCGACGGGGCGCTTCCCGTGCGTGTCGTTGAGGTGTCACGTGGGTTTGTCCACGCTGATAGGGGAAGATGTTGTCCTGTCGCCGCGTGAGGAGGAATACGTAAGGAATCCTCGCACCCATGTTGATTTTCTCTTCTTTCGCGAAATGAACAAACGCCCCTTGTTGGCCATTGAAGTTGATGCTTGGCGTTTTCATAAAGAAGGAACAAAACAGTATGAGAGAGATCGGATGAAAAATGCGATCCTTGAGAGGTGTGGACTGCCGTTGCTGAGGTTGCAAACTGACAGCAGAGGATGTGAGTACGACGTAGGTAAGGTTGAGAAGGCGTTGGAGCACTATATTACAGAGCGCGGCGATGGGATCGAAGAGGATGCTGTCTAGAAGCACTTGAACTTTCAGTTGGTCAGAAGGGGTCGACTCCTCTTGATCATGCGGCAAAATATAATATAGGTAAAAATCGTAATATTTCGCTTCAACACACTCAAGCGTGATATTCGATTTAGCTAAGAGGCGTGCGATGACGTCTCGTTTTTCCTTAAAGAGCCACAAGTTTGTAGTGGCTTTTTTCTATAAGCGCGTGGTTTGCTCAAAGTTTTATGTAGCGCAAGGGTTGCGAGGATTCTCGGAGGATTTTCGACAAAGGCCGCACCGATGGGCTGCGGGATTCGTTATAGGGGGTAGAGGCAAGCGAAGGAGGCGAGGTTGAGGCGGCGGGTGCGAGGCGGCGAGGCGTTCGAGCGTCTGGTGGAGGAGCATTACGACGACGTGTTGGCGTACTGCCGGCGTCATGCTCCGTCCTGGGTCGAGGCGCCTGACCTGGCGCAGGAGTCGTTCCTGCGCTTCGTGCGCAGCGGGCGCGTTTCGCGTGAGGGCAAATCGGCCGCGTACCTGTTCGCCATCGCGCGCAACCTGTGCATCGACGCGGCGCGCAAACGCCAGGTGCTTGCGGACCCGCTCGATGCGGACGTGCCCGATCGCTCGTCCGGCGCGGACCCGGCAGAGGCGCTTGTCGGCAGCGAGGTGGGGGCGTTGGTGGAAGCGTTGGACCCGGCGCTGCGCGAGGTGGTGGAGCTGCGCTTTGACCAGGGACTCAAGGTGGGCGAGATAGCGGAGGTGCTGGGTGTGTCGCGGTTTGCGGTGAGCCGGCGGCTCAACCGGGCCCTTGCGGAGCTGAGGCGGGGCCTTGAGGGAAAGGACAACGTATGAGCGGAGCCAGCAAAAGAGAGATCGAAGGGTTGCTGCGCGCGCACTACCGCGGCGCGCGCGGCGTGCCGGACGCGGAGGGCAAGGCCGCATGCATGCGCGCGGTGCGCGCGGCGGTGGCCTCGGATGGGCGGACGCGCGTGCCGGCCCCGAGCGAGCAGGAGCGCGCGACGATCCGCGAGGCGACGTTTCCCGGATTCGTGGCGACTCAGGCGCTTTTCGTCCGCCCGTGGATATGGGCGGCGCAGATCGCGCTCGTGGCGCTCATGGTGGCCGCATGCTTGCAGGCCGACGGCATGTCGTACGGCTTCTCGTGCGCGTCGGCGGCGTTGGCGGCGGCTACGGTGCTTGTGGGGCTGCCCGACCTTCTGGGCAGCGCGGCGCACGGCATGGCCGAGCTGGAATGCGCGTGCCGTTTCGATTGCCGTGCTGTCGCCGTCGCGCGGCTCGTTGTGCTGGGGTGTTCGGACGTGGCGGTGGTCAGCGTCATTGCCGTCGCGCCGCCTCTTGCGTTGGGTGCCGACCCTTTTGCGGCGCTCGTGCACGCGTGCGCGCCCTACTTCCTCTCATGCGCGGGAGCGCTGTTCGCGGCGAGTCGCCTTGGACGGGGCGCGTTGCCGGCGGCCTGCGCGTGGACGCTGGTCGTGGCGGCGGGGGCGTACGCTGCGTTCTCCCTTGCACCGAGCGCGTACGCGCAAGCTTCGGCGTGGGCGTGGGCCCTTGTGGCGGCTGCGTCGCTTGCGTGGGCTGCCCGCGAGGCGTGCGCGTGGCTTCGCCGCATGGCCGAGGGGCTGGATGTGTTCTTGCCTTCCCCGGCCCCTCGCTGGTGACTTCGACGACAAGGAGCATGGCATGGAACTGACGATAGATCGGCTGACCAAGCAGTTCGGCCCGAAGATCGCCGTCGACCGCGTGTCGGCACGGCTCGCGCCCGGCGTGCACGGCCTTTTGGGAGCCAACGGCGCGGGCAAGACCACCCTCATGCGCATGGTGTGCGACGTGCTGCGGCCCACCTCCGGCGAGGTGCGCTTCGACGGCCGCGATGTGCGTGCGCTCGGCGGCGCGTACCGCGTGCACCTGGGCTACCTTCCGCAGGACTTCGGCTACTACCCGGACTTCACGGCGCTGGATTTCATGCGTTACTTAGGCGCGCTCAAGGGTCTTGGCCGCCGCGTTGCGCGGAGCCGCTCGCTTGAGCTGCTGGAGGCGGTGGGGCTTGCCGATGTGGCGAACGCCAAGGTGCGCACGTTCTCCGGAGGCATGAAGCAGCGGCTCGGCATCGCGCAAGCCGTCATCAACGACCCGGCGGTGCTCGTGCTCGACGAGCCGACGGCCGGGCTTGACCCGAAGGAGCGCGTGCGCTTCCGCAACCTCATTGCCAGCTTCGCGCAGGACAAGGTGGTCATCCTGTCCACGCACATCGTGTCGGACGTGGAGTGCGTCGCCGACGACATCCTTGTCATGCGGGACGGCGCGTTTCTCATGCAGGGGACGCCGGCGGACGTGGTGGCTCGGGCGGCGGGGAAGGTATGGGAATGCCATGTGGACGTGCAAGGCGCCGATAAGCTGGCTGCGGGAAACTGCGTGAGCAACGTTCACTACGCTGCGGACGGGCATGCCGTTGTGCGCGTGGTTGCCGACGAGCCGCCGACGGCGGACGCGCGTCCGCTCGAGCCCACGCTTGAAGACGTGTACCTGTACGTGTTCCGCGACGAGGCGCGCGACGACGCGCCGTCTTGGCGGATGTGACGGATGGCGGGGCGCCTTGGCGCTTTCCGTTGGCGTGCGCATGACCGGTGACGAGGGGGGAACCATGTTCGATCTGATGGGATTCGAGTTGAAGAAGCTGCTTTCGCGCCGCACGTCGCTTGTTGCGTGCGCGGGCATCCTGGTTTTGCTCTGCGGCATCATGGCGCTCAACATCGTGCAGCAGAAAACGACTTCGAGCGCCGACGAGACGTTGAGCGGCGTCGCTGCCATAGCGCAGCAGAAAGAGCGGGCTTGCGCGCATGCGGGCGTGCTTGCCGACGAGCGCGTGCAAGAGGAGGTGGCGGCGTACAAGGAGCTTGCGTTTTCGAAGGTGGATCCCGGTGAGGTGGAGGGCTTGAGCGACGCGGCGGCGTACGCCGTCATGCGCGAGGCGTACGACGACGAGGAGTTCCGCGCGATCTACGACCCCTATTACTCCTACCTGCTTTCGCCTTGGAACCCGGGCGGGCTTGAGCCGTGCCAGGTGGCGGCGACGCTCGATGAGGGTGCGGCCGCCGGATTCTACGAGGCTGTGGCCGACAAGCTGCAGCGCGCGCTCGACGACGGCATGGGCGGCACCTGGGAGTATTCCGAAGCCGAGCGCGCCTTTTGGACGGACAGGCAAAAGGAAGTGGAGGAGCCGCTCTCGTACGGTTATGCCGGCGGCTGGGAGGACGTGCTGGCGTGCGTCGGCTTCCTCGCATTTCCCATGGTGGCGGTGTGCGTGGCGCTCTCGCCCGTGTTCGCAGGGGAGTACCAGGACCGCACCGACGCCGTGCTGCTGGCCTCGCGACACGGGCGCCTCAGGCTGGCGGCGGCCAAGGTGGCCGCGTCGCTTCTGTTCGCTGCCGCGTACTTCGCGTTGTCGGCGGGCATCGTCATGGGCGTGGCGCTGGCGTTCTTCGGCGCGGACGGGGCCGACCTGCCGGTGCAGGTGCTCGCGCTCGGCATCCCCTACGACCTCACGATGGCCGAGGCGGCGCTTGCGGCCGTGGGATTGGGTCTGCTCATGACGCTGGGGTTTGCCTCCCTTGCGCTGCTGCTCTCCGCGAAGCTGCGCTCGCAGCTGGCGGTGTTCGCCATCTGCGCGGCGCTCGTGTTCCTGACGGCGATGATCCCGACGGGCGGCAACGGCGCTCTGTTGCACGTGCTCTACCTGTTTCCCATCAACGCCTTGGTTGACCAGGTGCTCTACAACTCGCTCGTGTCGTATCAGGCGGGACCGTTCGTCATCGATTTGGCGGGGCTGCTGGCGGCGGCCTACGCCGCCTTAACGCTTCTTTGCGCGCCCTTGGCCGCCCGCGCCTTCAGCCGGCATCAGGTGGTGTGAGGGGGGCGCGCATGCCGGCCGGCTCGCAAGCGTTTTGCCTGCGAGCCGGCCGGCCTTGGCAGGAGGTCTTAGACGCCCTTCGCCGCGTTCTCGCCGGCGAGCTTGCCGAAGGTGATGGCGGTTCCCAGGCTGATGCCGGCCACCGTCACGGGGTATTCGACCAGGAATCGTCCGCCGCCGGTGTTTCCGGTGACGTACAGGCCGGGAACGATCTGGTCGTTTTCGTCGAGCGCATGCATGTCGAGGTCGCACTTGATGCCGCCGCAGCATACGAGCATGCCGGCCTGGTCGAACTTCACGCCGTAAAACGGCGGCTTCTCCACGGGGAACATGCGGCGCGCGTCCTTGCCGAAGTCCTCGTCGACGCCCTTTTCGCACAGCTCGTTGTAACGCTCGATGGAGGCTTTCACCCGATCGGCGGGCAACCCCATTTTCTCGGCCAGCTCTTCGATGGTGTCGGCCTGGCAGGTGACGCCGGCTTTGCGGAAGTCGCTGTCGCCGTTGAGGAACACCTCGTCGGTGACGTAGCCGAGGAACACCGAGTTCATGACCCAGGGCATGCGCGCGGCCTCTTCCGCGGTGAGGTAGTGGTTCACGTAGCCATGGCCGGCGCCCTGCACCTCCAGCTGGTCGCGCCAGTTGTCGTCGATGATCTGCCAGGACACCCCTCCGGGCTGGCGCGAGAGCTGATCGGCGATGTTCTGACCGGGGATATCCTCGTTCATGAAGCGGTCGCCTTCAAGGTTGAGCTGCAAAAACGCATCCACTCCAAGAGGGCCGCCCATGTGGTGGGTCATCGGCGCGTAGGGTCCCAGCTCCATCGCGGCGCCCGCCCACAGGGCCATGCGGTGCCCGTCGCCGGTGTTGGCTTGGTTGCCTTCGCAGTCCATGCGCGTGTAGGAGCAGTTGAACTGCACGGCGTGGGGCACGAAGTGCTGCATCATCTCCTTGCTGCCGCCGAAGTCGCCGCAGCTCAAGATGACCGCTTTGCAGTTGAATCGGTAGTAGTCGCCTTTCTTGTCGCGGGCGTAGGCGCCCACGACCGCTCCGGAGTCGTCGGTGATGAGCTGCTCGCCGAACATCTCGTACTTGAACTCGGCTCCGGCCTCCCGCGCCTTGCTCTCGCAGTTCTCAAGGAGCCATTGGGCGCTCGGTAGCGTCATGAGCGATCCGTGGAAGTAGGGGTAGTACTCCTTGCGATGGTCGTAACCTTCGAGCGCGGGGAACATTTTGGGGCGGATGAACAGCTCCTGCGTCGGTTCGGCTATGGACGACTCGAGCAGCTGGAAATCGACGCCTTCCACGGCCCAGTCGAACGCCTCGCCGGAATGCTCGTACCAGTAGTTGAGCAGGCGCGGGTTGGGGCGGTAGCACATGTCCTTCATGAGCTGCATGACCACCTCGTTTTTGGGCGCCCACTCGATGCCGAGCTGTTTTTGGTACCGGGAGCCGACCACGCCGAAGTCCTGGGTGGAGGGGACGAAGCCTGTGTCCGATCCCTTGTCGATGCCGATGACCTTCGCGCCCGCCTCGGCGGCGGCGCGGGCTGCGGGGTTGCCGGCCGTGCCCGTGCCGATGACGAGCACGTCGCAATCGAACTCCTCTTTGACGCTTTCCGGGGTCGGCGGCTTCTCAAGGAAGCTGGGCGTTGCCGTCATGACGTCGTAGGTGCCCTCCTGGGCGGCCGCTCCTTCGGCATTCTGGCGGGCGGCTTGCTGCGGCGCGCAACCTGCGAGCGCGAGCGTCCCTAGGGCGCCTGCGCCGGCCGCGCCTGCAAGGAACTGGCGGCGTGAGAACGATTGCTTCGTCATGGGGGTCCCTTCTCTTCGTTTTCGCTGTTTTCCGCGAAATGGCTCGTCTCCCCGCCGTGTTGGCACGGAGGGGACGATGTGGAGGCTATCGTTTCGAGCCAGGAGGCGAAAGCGGGAGCGGCGGGTGAATCTTTTCGCGGAGAGGGGGAGTTTTTTACCACTTTGCTCGCCGATAAGGTGATGGTAACCTCCGATCGAGGAAGGGAGGATCGCGATGGATCGGATGGCGACGCTTGGCGGGGCGGCGCTGGCCCAGGCGCTGTTCTGGACATGGTTCTACTGCCTGCGGTACACGACGGCGCTTCAGTTCGGTTTTCTCGAGTGCGCGGTCATGGTGGTCGTTTCCCTTGCGGTGGCGGTGGCCATGGCGCTGCGTTCGCGGCTTGGGGCGTTGCACGCCCGCCGCGTGGGGACGGTGGTGCTCGGCAGCGCTTTCGCGACGGCGGGCACGCTGCTCAAGGCGGGCGCGGTCCTGTCGGCCGATGTGCTTGCGGGGCGGATTGCCGGATGGTCGAGCTGCGTGTGCATAGGCGTGAGCATGTCGGTTCTGTTCGTCGTTGCGATGGAGCGCCTGGCGGATCTGGGGATGCGCGACACCGGCAAAGCGCTCTCGTTCGGAGCGCTGGGGGCGGTGGCTCTGTCGGCGGCGGTGTCGGCGCTGCCTTTCGAGGGGTTCGCGTTCGCGGCAAGCGCGTTGCCGGTGGCGCTCGGCGCCCTTCTGCTTTCGCGACGCCCGTCGGCGGGGTTTTCGCCGTGCCGGCATCCGGCCGATGCTTCGGTGGTTGGCCCTTGCGCCTCAGGCGATGGC
>DXCU01000034.1 GCA_019115845.1 Candidatus Rubneribacter avistercoris
CCAGCTCGGCCGCCTCGGTCAGGCTGAACCCCGCCGCGACGGCCTCCACGGCGAGCTCCCTGGTCTCCAACGGGTACATGCGGACTCCAATCCGGACACCGGAGTGTCCAACTTTTTGTCCGCACCCCCAGGCGCGTCTCAACATGTTCAAAAAGCCAGAAGCTGCGACACTTTCCAATATGGCGCCGCACGACCGCGGCTTGTATCCGCTTCCACGTTGCCGCCGTACACCACCGCGCATTCCGTGGGGTCAAGGCCAAGCTCATGCTGGGCGATGTCGACCAAAGCAGCGAAATGCTTGCTCCTATACGTTATTCCCGATTTAACCTCCAAAGCCCTCACCGCCCGCAACCCGCGCTCCACCACGAGGTCGACTTCCCGCCCGCCGGCATCTCGCCAGAAGGAAAGCTGCGGTACGCGCCCGCGCGCGTAGAAGCTTTTGAGCACCTCGGAAACCACAGCCGCCTCGAAAAGATGCCCGAAGTATTCGCTGTCACGCACATCTTCGACGGCTTCAAGCCCTATGAGGCTGCATGCAAGCCCCGTATCAAGAAAATACAGCTTCGGACGCTTCACCAAACGCTTCCCGCGGTTTGAGAAAAACGGCTGCAGAAGGTAAACAATGTGGCTCGCCTCGAGAACGGACAACCAACCGCGCGCCGTTTTCACATCTACGCCGCAGTCCGAAGCAAGGGCGGTCACGTTCAGCTGCTCTCCGCATCGCAGGGCGCATAGTTGCAAAAAACGCTTGAAAGCCGTCAAGCTGCGCACGCCCAGCTCTTCCCGAACGTCACGTTGAAGATACGTCTCAATGTACCCGGGGAAAAACTCGCTTGGCTCCAATTTGCTATCGTAAATGCGTGGATAGCCACCTCGCCAAACCCATGCAGCCGCATCCACCGGCATCAGCTCCGCATCGAACAATTCACTGCACGACAGGGGCAGAAGCGTGAAAAGCGCAACGCGCCCCGCAAGCGATTGGCCCACCGCCTTGGATAGGAGGAAATTCTGAGAACCCGTGACGACGAACCTTCCCGGCTCGTTGCCGGAATCAACCGTTTCCTGCAGATAGGAGAACAACTCCGGTACGCGCTGCGCTTCATCGAAAATCACTTTGCCAGCGTGACGGCCGAGAAAACCACGCGGATCGTCGTTGAACAAAGAACGGACATCGGGGTTTTCAAACGAAACGTATTCGTATGAAGGGAAGGCGTTTTTCGCAAGTGTGGTCTTGCCGCTCTGGCGCGGACCGGTGATGGACACCACGGGAAATTTTCCCGCCTGATCCTTAACGCACGCCTCGGCGTCTCGCAAAATCATGGTCGTCTCGCTTTCCGCTGCCTTACGACAACTCGTCCTCCCTGTTTTATCGGTATTATATTCCCTGTTTTGCAAGAAATCTATTCCCTGTTTTGCATGACTCGCATTCCCTTTATCGCAACTGCTACAGCTTGCACTTTATCAAGGAGGTGGCTGCACCGTTTGACGAAGCGCGGTTTGAAAAAACCGATAGACGCTGCAACGGTTCGTCTTGCTCATGCGAATATACGGACGAGGTCGGCGGAACTTGAGAGGCGGAAAGGGGACGACGGTTGGATAGGGAAGCGCGTTGGGTGCGCGCCGTACAGAGGCGCGGGCCACGGCGGCGGAGAAGCTCACACGTACGAACGCAGCGCCGAACACGGTGCCCCCGGCGTGCCCAACGCCGCCAACGCCGCGGCAAGCGCACCGCCCGCCGCCTCCGACCTGCCCGCCTGGAGCAACCCACCGCTGTCCGTCGTCACAGGAGCGCCGTTCGGCATGTGGGCGTTCACGCAGCCGCTGTACCTGCGCGAAACGCTTCCCGGCACCGGGCAGGTCGCCCCCCGCGGCATGGAAATCGCCGCGGTCGCCATGATGCTGGCAGCAGCCCTCATCACCAGCGTCTTGGCCTACAACCCCAAACGCATACAACAGCAAGCCTCGCGACAAAGCTAGTTGGCACACGCATCTGCAGAGCACGGGCTTGGTTCTTGCCCGCACTCAACAAACAAACCCCTCGCGCTCAACAAACATGGGTTCACCAAGAAAGCGTACCCCTTTATGGGCGAATGTGCTATCATGCAATCAAGCGGTGCCCCGCACCTCCGGGCAGCATCGTTTGTTAGGTTAACCCCGCAAGCTCTGGACTGGCAGCGGGGTTTTTCCTTGCTTGGACACTGTTCGCATCACCCCCTTCCAGCCAGCATCGCCCTGCACCGACTACTTATGGCGCTGGCTTATGCCGACGATGCCGAGAACGACAGAGAACACAGCGCAAAGCGCGATGACGGTCTGTGCGTCCATGGGCGGCACCTCCTTTCGGAGCTGCCCGAGGGCGGCGAAGCACCGCCGGGGCCATTGTAGCACGCGGGGAACCTCCTCCTTTATCAAGATATGCAGTTCGCCCCTCATTTGCAAAATATATAGTTTGAACTGGTGATATTATAAAATGTATACAAATGATGACACATATGCTGATAGCGGTTTTCGACTGCGCTCATCATCGTGAGGATATACGACAATTGCGAGAAACCCTCGAAGAAAGAACGCATTGCGCTTATCTTCGCAACCGCATCCCTCGCATGCGTTCAAAACCAAAGAGGGGTCTCGTCAAGGCAAGCGCACACCAAGGCCAAGACGAAGCCAACCTACACGCGCCCCAGGCGGCAAGGGCAGAACCCTTGCCTTACGTTCGACCAGCTGATATTTTCGCAGTAACCGCTACGCCAGTTTGTCGCCGGCTCCTTTGCCGAGCGTGACGGAGCAGACGTCTTCCATGTGGATGCAGCGCACGTCTTTGTTGGTGAAGTCGTAGCCCATGCCCGACAGAATTTCCTTCGCTTGCGTGAAACGCCTAAAAGCATAGGTCGGGCAGATGAGAAAGGCAAGCGACCCGCAGCGCAGCGGTACGTAACGTGCGCACCGCAGGACAAGGGTTCTACCCTTGCCGTCTGCGACGGCGCCATCGCCTAAAGGATGCGCTTTGCGCTTTATGAGCAAAAGGAATCCAAAGGTCACGTTCATGATTCGCATCGATCATATGCGTCCAGAATCCCACTGCCAGGTTAAAGACAAGTTCCCAAGACCATCTAACAAGCGGTCAATCATAGCTCTATTTCATCGTCGTTGCTTGCCGCAGCACGATAGCCGGCATAACGCGCAAGACCGCACGAAGCTTCCCGCCAACAGCATGCCCACAGCCCCCATCCGCAAAGGTTTCACCTGGCAAGGAGTTCCGCGCGTGCCCTTTTGCGGCGGAAAAATGGTGCGCGATCGGCTTGGGCGGACTGCATGTCGCCCAATAGCAGACGGCCACCGCCCCCTTAAGGAAGCGGTGGCCGTGCGCACGCGAGCAATTATTCTGCACGCTTTTTCATAATGGCGGCGGCGATGCCCTCCGCGTCCAAACCCAGATCATGCAGCAGCGCCTTCGGCGCGCCCTGGGGTATGTAGCGGTCGGGTATCCCGAGGGTGAGCGCCGGCGCGACGCAACCCAGGCGCGCCATCTCGCCCAGCACGCCCTCGCCGGCGCCACCTGAGATCACGCCGCCTTCCACGGTTACCACCAACCCGGTTTCGGCGGCGCGGGCTATCTCGTTGGCGTCGAGGGGCTTCACCCAGCGCATGTCCACCACGCGCGCCTCCACGCCCCGCTCGGCCAGCAGCTCGGCCGCGCCCAAGGCGGGCGCCACCATGCGCCCGAACGCCAGGATGGCCGCGTCCTTCCCCTCGCGCACCACGCGCGCCTTGCCCTCTTCGAGCACGCAGGGCTCGTCGGGCACAGGCACGCCTTCCGCCGCGCCGCGGGGATAGCGGATGGCGAACGGCCCGCCCAGGGCCAGGGCCGTGTGCAGCGCGTGCGCCAGCTCGGCCTCGTTTGACGGGGCGAGCACCCGCATGTTCGGCACCATGCGCGTGAACGCCAGGTCGAACATGCCGTGGTGCGTGGGGCCGTCCTCCCCCACCACGCCCGCGCGGTCGATGGCGAACACCACGTCCAAATTCGGCAGGGCGTTGTTGATGATCATCTGGTCGATGGCGCGCTGCAAAAACGTGGAGTAGATGGCCACCACGGGCTTGCGCCCGCCCAGGGCCAAGCCGCTGGCCAACCCCACCGCGTGCTCCTCGGCGATGCCCGCGTCCACGAAGCGCTCGGGAAACTCCTCGGCAAAGGCGTCGAGTCCCGTTCCGCCCTTCATGGCCGCGGTGATGGCCACGATGCGCTCGTCGCGGCGCGCCTCCGCAACCAGCGCGCGCCCGAACACGCTCGTGTACGTGGGGGCGGCTGCGGGCTTCTTCTTGACCTCGCCCGTGGCGATGTCGAACGGCGCGATGCCGTGGAACTTCTCGGGGTTGCGCACGGCCGGCTCGTAGCCTGCGCCCTTGCGCGTGACCGCGTGGACGAGCACCGGGCCGTCGGTCTCCAAAACGGCGGCGAGCGTCTCTTTGAGCAGCCCTATGTCGTGCCCGTCGATGGGAGCGGTGCACAGGATGCCCAGCTGCTCGAACATCATCGAGCGCGGGATGATGAACTGTTTGAGCGACTCTTTCATGTTGCGGCCGAAGCTGGCCAGCGCGCTTGTGAAAGGCCCGCTGCTCTCCAGCACCTCCTGCAGGCTGTCGCGTGTGCGGCGGTACTGGGTGGAGGCGCGCATGTAGCCCAGATGCTTCATGAGCGCGCCCACGTTGCGCGAGATGGACATCTCGTTGTCGTTCAGGATGATGACCATAGGCGTTTGCGCCTGGCCGATGTTGTTGAGCGCCTCGAAGGCCATACCGCCCGAAAGCGCGGCGTCGCCGATGAGGGTCACCACCTTGCGGTCCTCCCCCGCCAAATCGCGCGCCTGGGCAAGCCCGAGCGCCACCGAGAGCGAGTCCGACGCGTGCCCGGACGGATGGACGTCGTAAGGACTCTCGCCCGGTTTCGGGAACCCGGAGAGGCCCCCGTAGGAGCGCAGCGTGTCGAACTCCTCCAAACGGCCCGTGACCAGCTTGTGCGCGTACGCCTGATGCCCCACGTCGAACACGAACTTGTCGCGGGGGCACTCCAGCATGCTGTGGACCGCCAAGATGATCTCCACCGCGCCCAAAGACGAAGCCACATGCCCGCCCGTCTGGGACGTCACGGTGATGATCTCCTCGCGGATCTCCTGGGCCAAAATGGAAAGCTCCTCGTTGTCGAGCAGCTTGAGGTCGGCCGGGGACGACACCGCGTCCAGAATGCGATTCTCGCTCATGAACCCACGCCTTTCAAACGGTCAGGCCGTCGCGGCACCGTCGGCCTGCGGCGGCGCCGGCGCCTCGTCAGGCGCGGCGTCGGCAGGAGCCTCGTCGGATTCGGCGGCGCGCGTCTCTTCGGCCTCGCGTCGAGCCTCGATGCCCTCCTCCAACAGGTCGCTCGCGCGCAGCCCCAGGCCCACGGCCTCCTCGTACAGGGCAAGCGCGTCGTCGAGCGGCAAGGAGTCATCGCCCACGGCGTCCACTATCTGGTCGAGCCGGGCCTTGACGTCCTCGAACGTTGCGTACTCCTCATTGGGCATGCGAAACCTCCGGAGAGCTGGCCGCCTCCGCGCAAACGGGCGCGGCGGCGGACGCGACAGGGGCCGGGACGGCGTCGGCGGACACGGCGTCGGCCGGTGCGGCGTCAACCCCGCGCGGCGACAGGTCGCCGTCGCCCTCGTCCAAACGCTTCGCGATGCGGCCGAGCACGCCGTTGACGAACCGGGGCGACTCGTCCTCGCCGCCGAAGTCCTTCGCCAGCTCAACGGCCTCGTTGATGGTCACGGACGTGGGAACGTCGTCCACGTACATCATCTCGTAGGTGGCCAGGCGCAAAATGGAGCGGTCCACAATGGGCATGCGCGCAAGCGACCAGTTCTCGCTCGTGGCGGACAGATGCCCGTCGATGGCGCACCGGTGCGCCTCCACCCCGCGCACCAGCAGCAAGGCGTACTCGGGCAGCGCCTCTTCGTCGGGGAAGCGCCCGCCGTCCTCGGCGATGGCCGCAGGGGACTCGTCGGTGATCTCGCTCGTGTAGAGCACCTGCAGCGCGGCGCGGCGGGCGCGCGTTCGTTCGTGTCGTTTGGCAGCCATGGAAAACCTGCGTCCCTTGCGCCTAGCGATCGAACTGGATACCGTCGATGTACACGTCCACCGACCCCACCGTCACGCCCACCTGGCTGGCCACCGCGTCGGCAACGGCCTTGCGCACGTTGGCGGCAAGCTCGGGAAGCACGTAGCCCTGGCACACGTCGATGCGCACGGACACCTCCAGCTTGTCGTCCTCGCCAACCGCCACCTCGATGCCCTGGGTGGAGGGCTTGGACGCGAACACGGAGCGCAGGCCGCTTGCGGACGAGGGGCCCACCGAGGCCACGCCGTCCACCTCGCCCACGGCGATGGACACGATGGTTTCCACAACGCCCGGTGCGAGCGCCATGCCCTCAAGGCTCAGTTCAGTCATAGCACGTCTCCCATCTGGGTCTCGATGAAGTCCGTCGTCGCGTCGCCCGCGCAGAACACGGCGTTGTCGAGCACGCGGCGATGAAACGGGATGGTGGTCTGGATGCCCTCGATCGTAAACTCGTCCAACGCGCGCCGCCCGCGGGCGAGCGCCTCGGCGCGATCCTGCCCGTGCACGATGAGCTTGGCCACCAGGGAATCGTAGTGGGGCGAGATGCGCGAGCCGGTGCGCACGTAGCTTTCCACGCGCACGCCCGGCCCCGCCGGCGGCTCGAAGCGCGTGATGGTGCCGGGGCACGGGCGGAAGCTGTGCTCGGGGTCCTCCGCGTTGATGCGGAACTCCATGGCGTGGCCCGCCGGGGTGAACGGCGCGCGGGCGGCGCAGCTCATGGGCTCGCCGGAGGCGATGCGCAGCTGCTCTTTGATGATGTCGGTGCCGGTGATCTCCTCGGTGACGGGATGCTCCACCTGCACGCGCGTGTTCATCTCCATGAAGTAGAAGTGGCCGCGCTCGTCCAGCAGAAACTCGATGGTGCCGGCGTTGCGGTAGCCCACGGCCCGCACGGCCTTGATGGCCGCCACCCCCATGGCGCGGCGCAGCTCGTCGTCGAGCGCCGGCGAGGGCGCCTCCTCGATGAGCTTCTGATGGCGCCGCTGCACCGAGCAGTCGCGCTCGCACAGGGCAATGCTGTTGCCGAAGTCGTCCGCGAGCACCTGGACCTCCACGTGGCGCGGGCGCAGCACGAGCTTCTCCAGGTACACGCCGTCGTTGCCGAACGCGGCGCCCGCCTCGGTGCGGGCCGCCTGGTACTGCGCCTCCAGGTTGGCCGGGTCGTGCACCTCGCGCATGCCCTTGCCACCGCCGCCCGCCGTGGCCTTGATGAGCACGGGGTAGCCAACGCTGTCGGCGAACGCCTTGGCCTCGGCGGCCGTGTCGATGCAGCCGTCCGAGCCGGGCACCGTGGGCACGCCGCACGCCTTCATGGTCTCGCGCGCCGAGCTCTTGTCGCCCATGCGCTCGATGCACTCCGGCGCAGGCCCTATGAACACCAGGTCGTTGTCGGCGCAGGCGCGCGCGAACTCGGCGTTTTCGGCCAAAAATCCGTAGCCGGGGTGAATGGCCTCGGCTCCGGTGTTCTTGGCGGCCGCGATGATGTTGGCCATCACAAGGTAGCTTTTGGCGGCCTGGGCGGGCCCGATGCACACCGCCTCGTCGGCGTAGCGCACAGGGTAGGTGTCCGCGTCCTCGGTGGAGTACACCGCCACGGTCTTCACGCCCAGCTCCTTGCAGGCGCGCATGACGCGCAGCGCCACCTCGCCGCGGTTCGCTATGAGGATCTTGTTGAACATCACACCGTCTCCGGGATCTTGGACTGCTCGCTCGTGGGCTCGATGTAGAACAGCACCGTGCCGAACTCCACCGGCGTGGCGTCCTCCAGGCACACCTCGCGGACCGTGCCCATCTCGTCGGCGGTGATCTCGTTCATGAGCTTCATGGCCTCCACGATGCACAGCGTTTGGTTGGCGGTCACCTCGTCGCCCACCGTGACGAACGGAGGCTCTCCCGGCGCGGGAGAGGTGTAGAACGTGCCCACCATGGGCGCCGTCACGGCGTACCAGTTGGCGGGACGGCTGTTCTCGGGCTCGGGCGCGGCCGGCGCCTCGGCGGGCACGGGGGCTGCGGCGGCCACGGGCACGGCCTGGGGCTGCGGGGCCGCGACGGGCGCCAGGGGAACCGCGCCCGGCATGCGCACGGCGATGCGCGCGCCCTCCTCCTCCACCACGATCTCGCCGACGCCACTCTCCTCGGCCACGCGAACCAGCTCGCGAATCTGGTTGATGTCCACGTAATCATCCTCCTTCGTCTGGCTCGACTCCTGCTCCATGAGGAAGTCCACCTTCTCGGATGTGCGATGCTTGCTCAAAAACGTGCGCGCCTCGTTCGGGAACAGGGCGTACATGAGCACGTCCTCCTCCGTCTTGGCCAAATCGCCTATCTCGGCGGCTACCTCGTCGTAGGTGGTGGTCACCAGCGACCCGGGCGCCACGTCGGGCGGCAGCACCTCGGAGGTGCCCACCACCTTGGCCACGATGTCTTTGTCCATGCGGCCCGGCGCCTTGCCGTAGTAGCCGCAGATGTAGTCCTTCATCTCCTTGGACACCACGCCCCAGCGCTTGCCCGTCAGCACGTTGAACACGGCCTGCGTGCCCACGATCTGCGACATGGGGGTCACAAGCGGCGGATAGCCCACCTCGGCACGCACCTTGGGGATCTCGCGCATGACCTCCGGCAGGCGGTCGACGGCGTTTTGCACCTCCAGCTGCGACATGAGGTTGGACATCATGCCGCCGGGAACCTGGTGCGAGTACACCTGCATGTGGACGAGCGAGGACACGCCGCGCTTGTAGTGGCCGCGCTTGCGCACCTCCTCCCAGTATTCGGCGATCTCGAACAGAAGATCCAGGTCAAGCCCCGTGTCGTAGCGGCTCTCCTGAAGGGCCGCCACAATCATCTCCACGGCGGGGTGGGAGTTGCCGAACGCGAGCGGCGCATGCGCCGTGTCGGCGATGGCGGCGCCGGCCTCGGCGGCCTTGATGATGTTGGCCGGGGCCATGCCGCCCACGTAGTGGCAATGGATGTGCACCGGCAGGCCGATCTCGGCGTTGAACGCCTTGACCATGCGCTCGGTGCGGTAGGGGGTGAGCATGCCCGCCATGTCCTTGATGCAGATGGAATCGGCGCCCAGCTCTTTAAGCTGCTGACCGTACTCCAGGAAGCTGTCGAGGGTGTGGACCGGCGACATCGTGTAGGAGATGGCGCCTTCGAAATGCGCGCCGCATTCCTTGATGGCCTCGGCGTTGTCCACGACGTTGCGGATGTCGTTGAGCGCATCGAACACGCGAAACACGTGGATGCCGTTGCGGTTGGCGGCCTTGATGAAGCGGTTGACTATCTCGCGCGAGTAATGCTTGTAGCCGACCAGGTTCTGGCCGCGGGAGAGCATGGCAAGCGGCGTGTTCGGCGTCATCGCCTTGATGGAGCGCAGACGGTCCCACGGGTTCTCGTCCAAAAAGCGCAGGCACGTGTCGAACGTCGCGCCGCCCCACGCCTCGATGGCCCAGTACCCGACGCGGTCCATCTTCGGCAGGATCGGCAGCATGTCGCCGATCGGCATGCGCGTGGCCCACAGGCTCTGCTGGCCGTCACGGATGGTGGTATCCATGATCTGTAGCCTTGGCATGAACTCACACCCCCTTCGGTTTTGCAGTTAGTCAAAGATCGAATTTAGCATTATAGAAGAAAGCGGGTCCGCACGTGCCCCCGTGAAAAAAATTCACCGCCAAGCAACAGAATACGAGGACAGAAGGGCTGCGCGGCGGCCGGGGCCGGGAGACAGAAGGGCTGCACGGCGGCCGGGGCCGGAAGGCGACGCCCCGTCGAACCTGGCGTTTCCGTAGCGAATCCCCCTTCTGTAACCTCTCGATTACAGCCATGCGTATCCCCGCGGTTACGCTAGGGCCATGAGCGGCTTGACCAAACAGGAGAGAATGGCGCGCAAGGATCCCCTTTCGCAGACGTACGCGGCCATGCTGGGCGCCAACCTCCGCAGGCTGCGCAAAGAGCGCAACCTCTCGCAAGGCCGCCTGGGCCTCATGATGGGAACGCAGCATCCCCGCATCAGCGACATAGAGCGCGGGCGCGTGGTGATCGGGTTCGACGACGTGGCAAAACTGTGCCGCGCGCTTGAGGTGGACCCGGCGGACCTGATCGACCTGCCGTCCATTACGCTAAGCGACCATCCCCTGCCGCCCGAGCGGCACGCGCGGCCATGAAGAGCGCGCCCCGGAGATCCGGGGCGCGCCTGATGCAAAACCAATCCGCCTGGCGTCCGCTACACGCGCTTGACGAAGCGGCCGTCGCGGGTGTCGATCTGCAGCACGTCGCCGGGCTCCACGAACATGGGAACCTGCACGACCGCGCCCGTCTCCACCGTCGCGGGCTTCGTGGTGCCCTGCACGGTGTCGCCCTTGAAGCCGGGGTCTGTCTCGGTCACCTCCAGCTCCACGAACATCTGAGGCTCAACGCTGATCAGCTCGTCGCCAGCGTACAGCAGGCTGACCTCGTCGTTTTCCTTCAGCCATTTCGCGACGGCGCCCACGGTGTCGGCGGGGATGGCCGTCTGCTCGAAGGTGTCGTTGTCCATGAAGTTGAAGTCCGTGCCGTCGCTGTACAGGTACTGCAGCTTCTTGGTCTCCAGGCGCACGGTGTCGAACTTCGTGCCGGAGTTGAAGGTGTAGTCCACCACGCGGCCGGTCTTGATGTCCTTGAGCTTCGTGCGGACGAACGCGCCGCCCTTGCCGGGCTTGACGTGCTGGAACTCGACGATGGTGCACAACTTGCCGTTGTACTCGATGCACATGCCGTTCTTGAAATCGGCGGTGGAGATTGCCACTTCGGTCATCCTTTCGTTCGAGGACGGCCGAATCGGGCGCGCCCTTCGTTCGTTCAAACTTCTTTATTGTACATGGTAACGGCCCGCTGCGAAAGCGTCCGCACGGCTCTTCCTGACAGGCTTACACCACCACCAGGTCATGGCCGATCTTGGTGAACACCTCGAAGCCGCCCTCGACCACGACGCCGAAGTCCTCCAGGCGCATGCCGAACTCCCCGGGCACATAGACGCCGGGTTCAACCGTCACCACGTTGCCGACGGCCAAGGGACGCTCGTTGCGCGGCGAGAGCACGGGCTCCTCGTGAATATCCAGACCCACGCCGTGCCCCAGCCCATGCCCCATCTTCCCCGCGAACCCCGCGCCCGAAAGCGCCCGCTCGGCCAGCTCGTGCATGGCACGCCCCGTCACGCCGGGGCGAAGCGCTGCTTCCACCTGCTCGTTTGCGCTGCGGATGGCTTCGTAGGCATCGCGCAGGCGCGGCGTTGGCTCGCCCAGAAACACCGTGCGCGTCATATCCGAGCAGTACCCATGCGCTCGCGCGCCGAAGTCGAGCACCACGCACTGCCCCGCTTCGAGCACCGTGCTGCCGGGAACGGCATGCGGATTGGCCCCATTGGGACCCGTCGCCACAATGGAAGGAAACGCCAAACCCTCGGCACCGTGGCGCAGCATGAAATCTTCCAGCTCCCGTTGCACCTCGCGCTCGGTCATGCCCGGGCGCATGAAACTCACGATGTGGGAAAACGCGGCATCGGTGATAGCCTGAGCGGCCTTCATGCGCGCGATCTCCCCCGCGTCTTTCACGGCGCGCAGGTTCACAACGAACGAGGAGGTTCCGAGCATCTGCGCCGCAGCGGCCGCATCGGCAAGCGCCTGTCCAAGCGCGTGGTAGTCGGCAAGGGTGATGGTGTCCTCTATGCCAAGCTCGGTAGGCGGCAGACCCTCAACCACCCCGCCATCGCACGTCCTCAGGATGTCCACCGCGAACACGGCATGGCTCTTCCGGGCGTCGTCCACGTTCACCAGGCCCTCGCGCGCCGCAGCCGCGCGAGCAGCCTCGGCATAGCGGGAATCGGTATGAAGCACCGCCTTTTGCGGTGTGACCATCAGAGCGTGCGCCGCTTCGTCGTCGAACACGCCGTCGAAAGCGGTCAGCCATTTGATGTTGGACGTGTCGCGCACGAAAAACGCGTCCAGCCCCTCGGTTGCGCACGCGTCACGCAAACGCGCAAGGCGCGGGGCGGCCGAGGCGGCATCGGGCGCGCTCGCATCGTGCGGCGTTTCAAGACGGCGGGCGGAAGCCGCATCCCCATCGCCGTCGGAAGCCGCGTCGCCCTTGGCGGCGGACGCGCCCTCCCCAACCAGGCCCCTTCCGCCGACGATCACCTGACCTGCCGCATAGCGCCGCTCGTAACCTTCGCCCAGGCGCTCCTCCGCGCCGTCCAGCAGAAGGTCGATGGCGTCGCAGTACCCGGCAAACCCGCGGCCTTTCACCTGCGCCACGCACGCGGGCGCGATGACCGAGACGCGCCGGAACGGCTCGCGGGCGTCCACGTTGGAGATATGGACCTCCACGCACGGAACCTCGATGCCGCCCACGGCGTCGCGCAGCGCGTAGGAGTAGTGGGTGTGCGCGCCGGGGTTGTACACGATGCCGTCGTAGGCGCCGCGCGCCTCGTGGATGGCGCGGATGAGCTTGCCCTCGCTGTTGGACTGGAGGCACGCGACCTTCGCGCCGCGCTCCTTCCCGTGGGCCTTCACCATCCGCTCCAGGTCCTCCAAGGTGCCGCTGCCGTACACGCCGGGCTCGCGCACGCCCAGCATGTCAAGGTTCGGGCCGTTCAGAACCAGTATCCTTTTAGCGCCCATCGCCGCCCTCCTTGCTGCGGGCCCACTCCTCCAGATGCTCCAGTATGTCCTCGTCGGCCACGTCCGCAAGCTCCCACGAGCCCACGTCGCGCGGCAGCACGAAACGCACCTGCCCGCGACGGGCCTTCTTGTCGCGCTTCATGGCCGCAAGCATGGCCTCCGGCTTAGCCGACCAGGGCAGCGCCGGCAAGCCCAGCCGGTCCAGCAGCTCGTCTTGGGTCTGCACGAAGTCGAGCGACGTGCCAAGCAGCGACGCGGCCAGCCGCGCGGCGAAGCGCATGCCCTCGGCCACGGCCGCCCCGTGCGAGAACGTGCCGTAGCCGCTTTCCGCCTCCACCGCATGGCCCAGCGTGTGGCCGTAGTTCAAGCACTCGCGCACGCCTCTGCTCTCCGCCTTGTCGGCGGCCACCACGTCGGCCTTGAACACCACCGAGCGCGCGATGGCCTCCTCCACGGTCGCGCTGTCGCGCGCGGCCAGGTCGTCGGCGGCGTCCGTCAGCCAGAAGAAGAAGTCGTCGGAGTCGATGACGGCCGACTTCGCCACCTCGGCGCAGCCGCAGGCCCACTCGCGCGCGTCCAGCGTGGAAAGCGTCGAGGTGTCGGCGCACACGTAGGAGGGCTGCTTGAACGTTCCCACCAGGTTCTTGCCCGCAGGCAGGTTCACGCCCGTCTTGCCGCCCACCGACGAGTCCACCATGGACAGCAGCGTGGTGGGCACCTGCACCGCCTGCACCCCGCGCATGTAGGTGGACGCCGCGAACCCGGCAAGGTCGCCCACCACCCCGCCGCCAAGGGCCGCCACCACGCAGTCGCGCCCAAGCGACAGCTGCGCCATGGCCTCCCACACCTCGCCCGCCACCTCCACGGACTTCGCCTCCTCGCCCGCCGGCACCACGATGTCGCTCACGCGGAACCCGCCTTGGGCAAGCGCTTCCTTCGCCGCCGCCAAATACAGCGGCGCCACGTTTGAGTCCGTGATCACCAGCGCGCGCTCCGCGCCGGCAAGCGCGGGGACCGCGCGCAGATGGGCGCCCAGCCGGTCGAGCACGCCCGCGCCGATGCGGACGTCGTAGGACGTTTCCCCCGGGATGTTGACGACTACCTTCGTTGCAGGCACAAGATGCCCTCCTTCTCCAAAATGCGCTGGACTTCGCGGGCGATGGCCGCCACGCCCTTGCCGGCGGTGTCCACAACGGCGTCGGCCACCTCGTCGTACAAGGGGCCGCGCTCCTCGGCCGTGCGGCGCGCGGTGTCCAGGTCCTGGAACAGCGGGCGCGTGGAGGTGTCGCTGATGCGCGACTTCGCCTCGTCGGCCGTCACGTTCAAGTGCACGACGAACCCCGCCTCGCGCAAAACGGCGCGGTTCTCGGGGCGCTTCACCACGCCGCCGCCGCACGAGACGAGCAGCGGCTCCTTGCCCGCCAGCTCGCGCAGCACGTCGGACTCCACGTCGCGGAAGCCCTCCTCGCCCGACTCGGCGAATATCTCCCTCACGCGCTTGCCCTCGCGCCGCTCAAGGTACGTGTCCATGTCCACCGACGCCACACCGCAGGTGCGGGCGAGCCGCCGCGCGACCGACGTCTTGCCGGCCCCCATGAACCCCACGAAGAACACCGGCCGCGAAAGCTCGCCGGATACGCGCGGCAGGCCGGATGCGCCGCCCCGGGCGCCTGCCCGGCCCGTCATCGCGCCATCGTCCTCAAGCGCTGCCGATACGCTTTGACCGCCGCCTTGATGTCGGCCATGTTGTCGCAGCCGAACTTCTGCAGGTAGGCGTCGGCCAGCACGAACGACACCTCGCTTTCGGCCACCACGGCGCAGGCGGGAACGGCGCAGACGTCGCTGCGCTCCCGCGAGGCCTGCTCCACCTCCAAGGTGTCCAGGTTGACCGTCGGAAGCGGGGTCATGAGCGTGGGGATGGGCTTCATGGCCGCCGTCACGACAAGCGGCATGCCCGTGGTCATGCCGCCCTCCAACCCTCCGGCGTTGTTCGACGCGCGCACGAAGCCGGCTTCGTCGTCAAGCACGATGGGATCATGCACCTGAGACCCCGGGAGCCGGGACGCCTCGAACCCCAGCCCGAACTCCACGCCCTTGATGGCGGGGATGGAGAACAGCGCCCGGCCCAGCCGCGAGGTCAGCCGGTCGGTCGCCGTCGCGTAGCCTCCCACGCCGGGAAGCAGCCCCGTGGCCACCACACGAAACGTGCCGCCCAAGCTCTCCCCCGCAAGCTTCGCGCGCTTGATCTCCTCCTTCATGGCCTCCGTGGTTCGCGCGTCGGGACAGCGCACCTCGCTCGTCTCGATGTCGAGGGGCTTGTAGCCGGCGGCGGACATGAACGGGTCGTCCTCCTCCAGCTGCACGCCGCCTATGGAGCGCACGTAGGAGAACACCTCCACGCCGAGGTCGGCCAGAAACTCCCGCGCGATGCCGGCGGCCGCCACGCGCGCCGCCGTCTCGCGGGCGCTCGCGCGCTCCAAGATGTTGCGGCAGTCGTCGGTGTCCGTTTTGAGCGTTCCCACCAAATCGGCGTGACCGGGCCGCGGCGTCACTTCCCGCGCAAGGTCACTCGGGGCGTCTCCGAACGCGGCCATGCGGTCCGTCCAGTTCTCCCAATCGCGGTTGCGCACGGCAAGGCACACCGGCGTGCCCAGCGTGCGGCCGAAGCGCACGCCGGAGGTCACCTGCACGGTGTCCGTCTCGATGGTCTGGCGCCCGCCGCGGCCGTAGCCGGACTGGCGCCGCGCCAGATCGGCGTTGATCTGCCGCTCGGATATCTTGAGCCCGGCCGGCACGCCCTCCACGATGGCCGTCAGGCACGGCCCGTGGCTTTCACCCGCTGTGAGGTATCTCATACCGATTCGCTTTCCGCGTGGTCCCATCACGTTCGCGAACCATTGTACCGCACCCGGTCGCCGGGGCCGGCGAAAGGACGGAAAGCGCCAAGGCTTTGGCGGGGCCGGCCGTGCCACCGGCCGTCCGGACGGCGAAAGCCCGCAGGTGGCCGCCCAAAGCCCTCAGAGCGCCGAGATGTCGAACCCCGCCGCATCGGCCATGAGGTCGAACAGCTCGTCCTCCCCAAGGCCCACGTCCCAACCGGTCACGTCGCACACGATGCCCACCGTGGCCACGGCCTGCGCGACCAGCATGCCGCCGCCGTCGTAGACCGTGCACCCCGCCTCCTTCGCGCTGCGGACCAAAGCCGTCTCCCCGTGCCCGTACACGGCGTCGAACACCGTTTGGGCCGGCCGGAGCAGCCCGCCGTCGAAAGGCGCCGGGTCGTTCGCGCGCATGCCGAGCGGCGTGGCGTTGATCACGAGGTCCGACGACGACAGCGCCTTGGTCGACGTCGCGTAGCTGCCGAACTTGAACGTCGTGCGCTCGTAGGCCGCACGGAAGCTGCGATGATGCGGCCGCGCGGCGGGCAGGTCGACGGTGGCGGTGGCCAGAAGCCCGAAACGGCTGACGAAGTCCTCGAGCACGCGCCGCGCGCGCTCCTTGTCGCGGCCGAGCAGCAAGACCACGTCGGCGCCGGCCGTCGCGCATGCGTGCACGATGGACAGGGCCGTGGGCCCGGTTCCGCACACGGTCACGCGCTTTCCCGCGAAGCTCACGCCCATCCGCTCCAGGTACGCCACGCACCCCTGGCCGTCCGTGTTGTACGCGATGAGGGCGTCGCCTTTGCGCACGAGCACGTTGGCCCCCTGCGCGAGCTTGGCCGACGCCGCCCTGGCCGTTGCCGCCCGGTAGGCATGCGGCTTGTAGGGCGTGGTGACGTTGACGGACAGGAAGTCGCGCGCGTCCAAAAACGCCTGCGCCTCGTCCTCGGTCGCGCAGTCGGCCAAACCGTAGGTCCACGGCAGGCCCGCCCGCCCGTACACGGCGTTGTACATGACGGGCGACTTCGAATGCGCGATGGGATGCCCCAGCAGGTACAGGCGCTGGGGCTGGGCGGAGTCGGTCACAGGCTATCCCTCCTTCGGCGTTGATTCCATCTTCGGCGCGGCCGGCGCGGCGGGCGGCTGCGTTGCCGTAGGGGCCGGCGCCTGCCCTCCCTCGGGCGCGCGGTCGCCCATGACAGCGCGCTCGAAGTTGCGCAGCAGCAGCGTGTGCGGCAGGTCCTGCTCCACAAGCGGGGCCAGAAGGTAGGCCGTCATGCCCAGGAAATGGGCGCCCATGACGTCGGTGACCAGCTGGTCGCCGATGACCACGGCCTCCGCCCGCTTCGCCCCCAGCTTGGAGAGCGCCGCCAGGAACGCCGGGGGCAGCGGCTTCACGGCCTTTGCGACGATGGGCAGCTCCAAGCGCTGCGCCAGCTCCCGCACGCCCACATGCCAGTTGTTGGACACCAGGCAAAACGACACGCCCGCATCGCGCGCCTGCGCCAACCACACCCCCACGTCGCGCGGCACCTCGTGCGTGTCGCGGGTGAGGATGGTGTTGTCCACGTCCAGAAGGACGCAGCGAAAGCCCGCCTCCACCAGGTCGCGGCGGATGTCCACCTTGGACAGGCGCGAGAAGTATCTGTCCGGTTCAAGAAACGCCATGGCGCATCACGCGGGTTCGGGCAGGCCGGGGCCTACGAGAACGTCTCCATGTGCTCTTCGTAGGTTTCGCTGAAGAAGTACTGCATGACGCCGGCCTCGTCGGGAGCGAAGTAGAAGAAGTAGTAGTTCGTCTCCGCAGGGGCGCACACGGCCTGCAGGCACGCCAACCCGGGCGAGCAGATGGGCGTGGGCGGCAGCCCTTGGTTCGTGTAGGTGTTGTAGGGGGCGTCGGTCGCCACGTCCTCGGCGGTGGGATCGCGGCCCACCTCGTAGGCCGTGGTGGCGTCGCTTTGCAGAAAGCCGTAATTCGGATCGCCCATGTTGCCCAGGCGGTTGTAGAACACCGAAGCCACCTGCGCGCGGATGCCGTCGTCGCCGCTGGACTCCTTCTCCACGATGGAGGCCAGCTTCACCGCGTCGTAGACGGAAAGCCCCTTCGACTGGGGATACGACCAGTCCAGTCCGGCCGTCTCGGCAGCGAACTGCGAGAGCATCATGCGAACCAGCGAATCGGCGGTGGCGTCGTCGGCCACTTCGTAGGTTTTGGGGAACAAAAAGCCCTCCAGGCTGTTCGTCCCCGCGTCCGCCAGGAAGGCGTAGTCGGCGGCGTAGACGCTCGCGTCGGACGCGGCCGCCGCGAACTCCTCGGCCGAGACGCGGCCCCCCGTGGCCGCAGCCACGGCGTCGGCTATCTCCGAGAGCCTGAAACCCTCGGGGACCGTGAGCGCGTTGCCCATGGCCGGCCCGGCCTGCAGGGCGGCTATGATGGAGTCGAGCGACGAGCCGCCCTCGAAGGTGTAGGTGCCGGGCTTGAGCTGGGAGGAGGCGTTCAGCTCGTTCACCCGGTTCGTGAACTCGCTCGCACTGGAAACCAGGCGGGCCTCCACCAGCTGGTTCGCAATAGCCGAAGCGCCGGAGCCGTCCGCCACGGCGACGGTGGCCTCCTGCCCCTCGGCCAACAGCTCCACCTGCGAACCCGAGCAGCCGTTGAACAGCGTGACCAGCCCCCAGGCGATGCCGGCCAGCATCACAACCGCCAAGACGGCGGCCACGATGGCGGGGGCTTTGCTGCGCTTCGGGCGGATGTAGCTGGTGTCGTACGTCTTGAACAGGCGCTCGCCGCGGGCGTGAGCCGACCGGGCGGCATGGTTCGGGCGTTGAGAGTACGTGAATCGCCTACGCGAGGGCATGGATGTCCTTCACCTTTCCCCTGTGCGACGGGCGTCGAGCCACGCCTGCAAGAACAAACTTGCGGCTATCATATCTATTTTCCCGCGCATGTCCCGTTCGCTCAGCCCCTTTTCACGCAAACTCCGTTTGGCCTCCTGGGAGCTCAAACGCTCGTCGGCAAACTCCAAAGGCAGGTCGCAAGCCCGCGCGATGCGCTTCGCCGCCTCCCGCACGCGCGCCGCCTGGGGGCCCTCCTCGCCGGAGAGCGAGCGCGGCAGGCCGCACAGCAAAAGCTCCGGCTCCCAATCCTCCAGCACGCGCCGGAACGGCTTCGCGTTGCCGAGCACCTCGGCCGCCGGCAACACGCACACCGGCGAGGCCACCCGCTCTCCGGGGTCGCTCACCGCAATGCCGATCCGTGCCTGTCCTATGTCGAGCGCCATGATGCGCATGGGTCTTCCCTTTCCGTTTCGTGACGAACCGCCGCCAGGCGAAAGCGTGCCTATTCGCTCTCCTTCGATGTTTTTTGAGACGCAATTTGCTCGCGCGCTGTCCATGCGGCAAGAAACTCACGAGGGCTAACGGCGCGTACGGGAGAGGACTTGAAGTCGGAGAGGTTTCTTGTAACGATGGCAGCCGCACCTGTCTTTTCAGCGACGGCGGCTACGAGCGCATCCTCCACATCCGCGAAATCCGTAGCAAGACCCCTGATAACCGCCCGTTCGTCAAGAGCAACCAGCGCGACATAGTCCAAAAGTTTCGCCAAAGCCTCGCGCGCCACGCTAGAGTCGCAGTTCTTCCGAACCACATAGAATATAGTGCTGATGGCATCGGTGGACAGCAGCAACTCCACCTTCTCTGCCTCGGCTAGGGCAAATAGCTGCAGTGCATCGATGGCAAAAGGCTCGCGGTTGAGTAAAAGATCAAGGGCGACGTTCGTATCCACCAGTATTCGCACGGGCCTGTTATCCATGGCGCGCCTCAAGGTGAGCGCGGTAATCGCTCTCGTCAAACGGGCCGCTTCCTATGCCAATCAAGGACTGCAACTTCGCCGAAACGGGCACTTCTGCGGCAATTTCCCCCTCGTCTCCCAGAAAGAGAAGAAAGCTCTCCACTAACCCTGACAGCGACGTTCCGTTGCGCGCCGCAAACCCTTTCCCCCGGTCAACCGCCACGGAATCAACGCTAAGCGTAAGTTTCTGATTCATAGCGCCTCCTGTACGTATGATTTTTAGTATAGTATACGTACAAAACTTCCACGACACAAGGACAATGTTTGCGCGCACCTCCTCACCGAGACGCCGTCCGGCAGGATTCCGGCGAAGCACCGCGCCCATCGTAGCGCAAAAAGCGGCCGCCTCCCTCGCGCGAGGGAGGCGGCCGCATCGCCTATCTGAGCATCGTGCTACGCAAGCAATTCGCGCGCAGCCTCGAGCGCGGCATCGATGCCGGAAGCATCCTTGCCGCCGGCCTGCGCCATGGCCGGCTTGCCGCCGCCACCGCCCTTCACGCACGACGCGATGGCCTTGATGACGGCTCCCGCGTCGAAGCCCGCCTCCACCGCCTCCGGCGTGCCGGCGGCCAGCAGGATGGGCTTGCCGTCCTTCTCGGCCGCGAGCACCGCCGCGCCGGGTGCGCCAAGGCGCGCGCGCAGGACGTCCCACGCGTTGCGCATCTGCCCCGCATCGGCCTCGCCCATGCGCCCGATGACGACGGGATAGCCTGCCTTCGCCGTGACGGCACCCGCCAGCAGCGCCTCCATGCCGTCGCCCGCAGCCGCCTGGGCGCTGCGCTTGCTCTTGGCCTGCAAGTCTTTGTATGCTTTCAGGTTCGCCGCCGCACGGTCGGCCACCTCCAGCGGGCGGCACTTCAACGTTGCGGCCGCCGCCTTCAGCTCGGCCTCGCGGCTGTTCACGTACTCCAGCGCGCCGTAGCTGGTCACCGCCTCGATGCGGCGCAGGTTCGCGCCCACGCTCGATTCGCTCACGATCTTCGCGAAGCCGATCTCGGCCGTGTTGCCCACATGGCAGCCGCCGCACAGCTCGCGCGAGAAGTCTCCCGCCTCCACCACGCGCACCACATCACCGTACTTCTCGCCGAACAGCGCCGTCACGCCCGCCTCGCGCGCGGCGTCAAGCGACGTCTCGTAGATGGCGGTGGGGACGGCCTTCATGATGTGCTCGTTCGCCACGCGCTCCACCTCGGCCAGCTGCTCGGGGGTCAAAGCCTCGAAGTGCGTGAAGTCGAAGCGCAGCCGGTCGGGTCCCACGTAGCTGCCCGCCTGCTTCACGTGGTCGCCCAGCACCTGGCGAAGCGCCGCATGCAGGATGTGTGTGGCCGTGTGGTTGCGCGTGATGCGCGCGCGGCGCTCGGCGTCCACCGTCGCCGTCACCGCATCGCCCACGGAAAGCGAGCCCTCCGTCATCGTCACCTTGTGCGCCACGAGGCCCTTCTCGGGCGCCTGGGCATCGCGCACCTCGGCGACGCCGCAAGCGTTGCGCAGCGTGCCGGTGTCGCCCACCTCGCCGCCCATTTCGGCGTAGAACGGCGTCGCGTCCAAAACGACCTCGCCCGTCTCACCTGCGGAAAGCGCCTGCACGCGCGCGCCGTCCTTCACGATGGCCGTTACACGCGCCTCGGTTTCCAGCGCCTCGTAGCCCACGAACGCCGTGGGACCCAGCTCCTCCAAAAGCTCGGCATGCACGCCGCCGTAGGTGGACCAGGCGGCCTCGGCGTCTTTCGTGTTGGCAGCGCGGGCGCGCTCGCGCTGCTCGTCCATGCAGCGCGCGAAGCCCTCCATGTCCACCTCGATGCCGCGCTCCCCGCACAGCTCTCGCGTGACCTCCACGGGGAAGCCGTACGTGTCGTGCAGCGTGAACGCTTGCTCGCCCGGCAGCACCTCGCCGTCAAGGGCGGCCAGCGCCTCGTCCAGAAACGCGCGGCCCTGGCGCAGCGTGGCGCCGAAGCGCTCTTCCTCGGACAGGATCACGCGGCGCATAAGCTCGCGGTTCTCCACGATCTCGGGATAGACGTGGCCCATGAGGTTCACGATCTCGTCCACGTACTCGTTGAGGAACGGCTTGTCCAGCCCCAGCAGATGGCCCTTCATGACGGCGCGGCGCAAAAGCCGGCGCAGCACGTAGCCCCGCCCCTCGTTGGAGGGCAGGATGCCATCAGCTATCATGAAGGCCACGGCACGGCTGTGGTCGGCCATGATGCGCAGGGAGAGGTCGGCGGCCGGGTCCTTTCCGTACGTCGCGCCGCACAGGCGCTCGCCCACGCTGATGAGGGAGCGCAGCACGTCGGTCTCGTAGTTGGACTGCACGCCCTGCAGGATGGCCGCGATGCGCTCAAGGCCCATGCCGGTGTCGATGTTCTTCTTCGGCAGCGGCACGAACGTGCCGTCCTCCTGGCCGTCGTACTGGGTGAACACGAGGTTCCAGTACTCGAGGAAGCGGTCGCAGTCGCAGCCCGGCGCGCAGTCGGGGCTGCCGCAGCCGAACTCGGGACCCTGGTCGTAGTAGATCTCCGAGCAGGGACCGCAGGGGCCGGTGGGTCCGGCGCGCCAGAAGTTGTCCTCCTCGCCCAGACGCGAGATGTGGTCGTCGGGCACGCCGAGGCTCTTCCAAATCTCGATGGTCTCGTCGTCGTCCAGGTACACGGTGAAGTACAGCCGCTCGGCCGGCAGGCCCAGCACCTCGGTGGAGAACTCCAAGGCCCAGGCGCACATCTCCTTCTTGAAGTACGCGCCGAAGCTGAAGTTGCCCAGCATCTCGAAGAAGCTCTGGTGGCGGCCCGTGGTGCCGATGATGTCGATGTCGTTGGTGCGCACGCACTTCTGCACCGTGGTGGTGCCGATGTAGGGCGCTTCGAGGTGCTTTTGCTGCAGGAAGTAGGGCTTGAACTGCACCATGCCGGCGCTCGTCAGCAGAAGCGACGGATCGTCGGGGATGAGCGAGGACGAGGGCCACCTCTTGCAGCCCTTCTCCTCGAAAAAGCTCAGGTACTTCTCGCGGATCTCCGCGCTGGTCAGGTACTTCATGTCGATTGTCTTTCCATCTCCTCGGGGGCCGCCCCGCGGCCCGTTGTTCCCTTCGGCGACAGCGCCTCCCGCGCGCTCCGCTCAGCGCTTCCTGCGATGGCGCGCCTTCTTCCCCGCCTCGGCCCGACGCTGCTCGACGCGCTCGAAGGCGGCGGATATATCCGGATGCGGCGACGTGACATCGGCGATGGGATCCACCGCGCCGTCTCCGGACGGGGTTCCTTGGAAGAACACGCCGTCTTCGCTCACGAGCTGCCGGCCCGTGCGCTTCTCGAAATAATACACGAAAACCGACTTGGCCACGGCCACGGCCGGAATGGACGCCAGCATGCCCACGAGCGATCCCATGAAGCCGCTCATCGCGCCCCCGATGGCCGAGCCGGCCATCAACGCGATGATGGTGAGCGCCGGATGCACGTCCACGGAGCTTGCCATGATCTTCGGCGACACGAAGGTGTAGACGATCTGCTGGATGGCGATGGTGACCAGCAGGGCCACGACGGCTATCCAGGGACTCACGAACACTCCGACGACGGCGGCCAGGGCGCCGCCCAGCCACGGACCCACGATGGGAATGATGTTGAGCAGCCCCGTGATGCCGCCAAGCGCGGCGTAGTTGGGAATGCCCAGCACGCCGAACACCACGCCGCAACCCACGCCGATGATGGCGCACTGCAAAAGCGTGCCCTTGATGTAGCCTCCCATGACGCGCGTGAACGTGACATGCAGCATCTCGGCGGTCTCGGCGTGCTTCGGCCCCACCAGGCGCTTGCCCTCGCGTCCGAGCGCAGGCAGCTCCATGAGGATCCAAAACGCCACGACCAGCGCGAAGCCAACGGCCACCAGGCTGTTGACCACGCCCGTCCCAATGGCCACCACGCCGGTGGCGCCGCTTTTCGCGAAGTCCGACGCCCACGTGCCCACCGCGGCCAGGGCGTCGTTGAGGTACGTGCGCACGTTGTCGTTGGCCAGGACGTCGGCGTAGCGTTCGTACAAGCCGTTGCCCCAGGCAATGATGTCGTTCACGTAGGTGGGGACGCTTTCAACGAGGTTGGCGAACTGATCGCCCACGCCGAACACCGGCGAGAACATGAGCAGGGCCACAAGCGCCAGCACGGCGAACATGAGCACGTAGGCGACAACCGTCCCCCACACGCGGGGAACGCCGAGCCTCTCCAGCTTGTTGACGGGGCCGCGCAAGCAGAACACGATGACGACCGTCCACAAAACGATGCCCACTGGCACGCTCAGGATGTTGACGAGGTAAACCGCGACCCCCGTGAGGAGGATGGCGCCGACCGCGGTCCACACCGCGAGGAAAGAGCGCTTCGCTTTGTCAACCTTGTCGTCCCGGTCGGCCGGCGTCGCTTCGACTTTGGGCAGATCCACCGGATCATGCTCCTTCCGAAGAAGGGCGGTCCTGCGCGGACGGTGCGGAAGGGGCCTCGCCCTGGGAGGCCGTCCCGTAGGTGAAGTACTGCTGCGACGAAGAAACGTCGGCCGTTGCGGCGGTGGCCACCGCGTCGGCTATGGCGGATGCGGTTTCGGACGTCCTGTCGGCCACGGTGCGCTTGGCGGCCGCGCGCTCCTCGCGCTGCACGCGCTGCTCGGCCCGCTGCTCGCGCTGGTCGGCCACGGCCTCCTGCGTGGCGCGCACCGCCGTGGCGGCGGCTTCCTTGACCGCCCGCGTTGCGGAAACCGCCGGGGAATCGTCCGAGGAGGGCTTTTCGGCGCGCGCCTCCTGGTCGGCCTTGGCTTGCCCGAGGGCAACGGACTCGTCGCTGGCGCGCCGCGGCTTGAAGGCGCTGCGGACGCGGCTCGTCACGGAGTTGACCAGCTCCATGGGAGCGCTGGTCACCGAGTCCACCGCCTCGACGGCCGACGACACCGATCCCGTGATGTCGTTGACATCCTCCAGGATCTGGTCGACGCGCATCAGCTCCAGGTTGGCGGCGTCCACCGTGAGCGAGACGCGCTCGATGAGGGGATCGGCCTTGGCCGCAACCGGCTCGAGCGACGCGGTGATGCGCTCGACGCTGGCCAGCGTGGGCTCCACCTGCTTCTGCAAGTCATCCACCGTCTTGCGCGCCTTGCGCACGGTCATGACCAGCTCCACGACAAGCCAAGCCAAAACCGCGCCCACGACCACGTACACCACCGGCAACGCTATATTGAGAACCTCGCTGATATCCATTGCGCCTCCTGCTTGTTCGAAGTCACCACTATAGCACGATCATCCCTGGATTCTATGCTGGCCGGACCATGTTTCCACCCTGCTTCCATAGGAGTTGGGAATCGGTTACCTTCGGCGCGACGTGGGATTTTCGAAAAGCCGAAGGAACGGCGGCGCGAGCCTAGGAAGCCGCGTCGCCGTCACCGGCCCCGCCTCCTTCCCCCGTGCGGGACGAGGAGGGCGGCGGGGGCGCGGCCTGCGCGCGGTCGCGGGCGGCGGCGTCGGCGCGGTAGGCCTCCCAGCCGCGCTCGCTTGGACGGTAGAAGCAGCCGCGCTCCAAGCCCTCGGGCAGGTAGCGCTGCTCCACCCAGCCGCCGGGATAACTATGGGGGTACTTGTACTGCCCGTAGTTCTCCGAGCCGGGACGGTGGCGGTCGCGCAAATGGTCGGGCACCTTGCGCGCGGGGCCGTGGCGCACCTCGGCCAACGCCGCGTCGATGCCGGCCTCCGCCGCGTTGCTCTTGGGGGCGAGCGCCAGGTAGACAGCCGCCTGCGCCAGGTTGATGCGGCACTCGGGATAGCCTATGACCTCGGCCGACTTGAACGCCGCCTCAGCCACCAAAAGCGCCTGTGGATCGGCGTTGCCGATGTCCTCCGACGCGGCGATGAACATGCGCCGGGCTATGAACTTGGGGTCCTCTCCCCCGTCTATCATGCGGGCGAGCCAGTACAGGGCCGCATCGGGATCGCTGCCGCGCATGGACTTGATGAACGCCGAGATGACATCGTAGTGCATGTCCTTGTTCTTGTCGTAAGGCAGGCTGCGATGCGGCGTGGCGGCGCGCACGCTGCCCTCGTCCACGAGCGCGGGCTTTTCGCGCGTGCCCGGCTCCATCATGCCGGCGGCCAGCTCAAGCGTGGTGAGCGCCGTGCGCCCGTCGCCCCCAGCCAGAAGCACTATGGCGCTGCGCGCCTTGTCGGAAAGCGCGTAGCGGCCGTCCAGACCGCGCGCATCGGCAAGCGCGCGATCCACCAGCAGCCCGATGTCGGCGTCCGTAAGCCCGTGCAGCTCCACCACGCGCGAGCGGCTGATGAGCGCGGAGTTCACCTCGAAAAACGGGTTTTCGGTGGTGGCCCCCACCAGCACGACCACGCGGTCCTCCACCGCATGCAGAAGCGCATCCTGCTGGCTGCGGTTGAAGCGGTGGATCTCGTCCACGAACAGGATGGTGCGCAGCCCGCTCATGGTCAGGCGCTTCTCGGCCGCGTCTATCTCGCGGCGCAGATCCGACACCGTGCCGCCGATGGCCGACACCTCCACGAACTCGGCCCGCGTCGTCTCGGCGACGACGTGCGCGAGCGAGGTCTTTCCCGTGCCCGCCGGCCCGAACAGGATGACCGAGCTCAGCTTGTCCTGCTCGATGGCGGCGCGCAGCCAGCTTCCCGGCCCCACGGCCTCCTCCTGGCCGACGACCTCCTCCAGCGTGCGGGGGCGCATCCGAACGGCGAGCGGCGCCACTTCCGACTTCCGCTCGTTCTCCATGTCTGTAAACAGCGTATCCATGCTCCCTATAGTACCATGCGAACGCTTGTTTGCCTATAGGGTGTTTGCGGATACCGCCCAACAATCTTTTTGTCAAGTCTTTATTTTGCACGTGCGGGCCATATACTCGAAGTGGTCCTGCCTTCGGAACCATACTTTTGCGATGGACCGACGTTTTTGCATGAGGGAGCTCAAGATAGCGCGTGGAATGGAGATTCGTATCCGTTGATACGAAAGCCAGGAAGCGGGCTGCGAGCACCCACCTTTTGAGGTGGGTTCATCCTTCTGGCCGGGGGCAGGGCTTTTTCGCGCCCGAAATTGGGTTGTCACTCCACCACATCGTTTCGCATCCCGTCGCCCGCACGCGGCGCGTTGTGCGGCTATGCGCCACGCGGCCCTGACGGCGCGCGCGGGCCGCGTCCCTACGCGCCCCCGTCCTCGGCGGCAGGAAAGCGCAGGACGAACGTGGTGCCGGCGCCCTCGGCGCTTTCCACGTCGATGGTGCCGTTGTGGTAGATGACCGCGTGCTTCACGATGGCAAGCCCCAACCCCGTGCCGCCCGTCTCCTTCGAGCGGCTCTTGTCCACGCGGAAGAAGCGCTCGAATATCTTGTCGTGCATGTCCTCCGGGATGCCCGGGCCGGTGTCCGTCACCCGCACGACCACCTGCTTCTGCACGGTGAAGGGCTCCTCCCCCGTCCCGTGCCGCAAGATGTTGGCCTGCTGCGGCGTCATCCCGCGATCCACCTGCGCGTAGGCGGTGCGCGTAAGCTCCAGGCCCACCGTCATCGTCACGCTGCCGCCCTCGTGGTTGTAGCGGACGCCGTTCTCTATGAGGTTGTACAGCATCTCCTCCGCCAGCGTCTGGCTGCCGGCGATGCAGGCGCGGTCCCCCTCCACGCGCACGTCGATACCCTGGTCGGCAGCGAAGCTGGCAAGCCGCTCCGCCACGCGCTGCGCCACGGAGCGCAGGTCGATGACCGCGCTGGCGTCGTTGCCGAACGCAGACTCGTCCAGCTTCGAGAGCGTGAGCACGTCGTTGATGAGCGAACGCATGGCCTGGGCCTCGTCGTAAATGAGCGCGGCGAACTTCTGGCGGTCGCCCGGCTGCACCATGTCGTTTTTCATGAGCTCGGCGTAGCCGCTGATCACCTGCAGGGGCGTCTTCATCTCGTGGCTCACGTTGCTGGAGAAGTCCCGCCGCATGCTCTCGGCTTCGGCCAGTTCGCGGTTTTGGGCCTTGAGCTGGCGCTGCTGCTCGTCTATGCGGATGAGCAGCGGATCCATCTCCTCGTAGATCTCGTTCTCCAAAGGGTTGGCGAAGTCGAGCGCGTCGATGGGCTTCATGATGCGCTTGGTGAGCTCCTTCGACAGCACGAACACGAGCAGGGCGGCCACGGCCAGCGCCACGAGCACCGGCACCAGCATGTCGCCCAAAAACGACAGCAGAGAATGGCGCGTCTCCGACAGGCGCACGATGGAGCCGTCGATGAGCCGCACGGCCGCGTACACCGTGTCGGTGCCGAGCGTCTCCGAATAGCGCATGATGACGGCCTCGCCGGTGCGCGCGGCTTCCTGCACCTCGGGACGGTCGGCATGGTTGTCCATCGAGGACGAGTCGGCGGCGCTGTCGAACAGCACCGTGCCGTCCTCGGCGATGAGCGTGTAGCGCGTAAGCCCCGAGAACTGCTCCGCGAGCGCGGACTCGTTGTCCGAAGACGGCGTGGCGTTGAGGTAGCGCGCGGCATCCTGGGCGCTCCCGACCAGCTCGGCCTCCGCGTCGCGCTCGTAAGAGAAGTAGTAGATGCTGGTCATGGCCACGGCTAGCACCACAATGACGCCGAGCGTGAACGCGAGCACGCTCGTGAATATCTTGCCGGAGAGGCTTTTCACCTTGAAGTGCGTGGGGCTCATCGGCGGCCCGCCCTACGCGGGACGTTTGATGCAGTAGCCGACGCCGCGCACCGTCTGGATGCATGCGTCGGCACCCTCGCAGCCGGCAGACAGCTTCTGCCGAAGCGTCTGGATGTGCACGTCCACCGTGCGCGTCTCGCCCACGTACGTCACGCCCCACACGTCCTCGAGCAGCTGGCGGCGCGAAAGGACATGGCCCTCGTTCTTCATGAGGGCGTGCAGCAGATCGAACTCCTTCAAGGTGAGCGCGACCGGACGCCCGTCCACCGCAACCGTATGGGCCGACACGCACAGCTCCACAGGCCCGCACGCCAGATCGTCATCGGGCACCACGGCCGGCGCCGACGCGCGGCGCAGAAGCGCGTTCACGCGGCTGACCAGCTCCATCATACCGAAGGGCTTGGCCAGGTAGTCGTCGGCGCCGGCGTCAAGCCCGCTCACCGTGTCGAACTCGGTGCCCTTGGCCGTGAGCATCATGACCGGCAAGTGCTTGGTGGACGGATCCTCGCGCAGCATATGCAGGATCTCCAGACCGTCCACCTCGGGCAGCATGATGTCGAGCAGCACAAGCTCGGGCGCGCGCTCGCGGCACGCGGCGAAAAACTCTCCGGCCGCGGGAAAGCCCTGCGCCTCGAACCCGGCTTGGCGCAGGGCGTACACCGTCAGATCGCGGATGTTGGTGTCGTCCTCAACGTAGTAGATCATAGGTTGTTCCTTTGCGAGCGCCTGTGCCGACGAAGGCGCCTTGCGGCGCCGAAGCGTTTCATCGGCCGCGTAGCCGACGGAACCATCTTACCCGAAACGGCCCGCCACGTAGTCGGCGGTGCGGGGATCGTCGGGGTTTGTGAAGATGTCGTCGGTGTCTCCCGCCTCCACCATCTCGCCCAGCAAAAAGAACGCCGTCTTGTCGGACACGCGCAGCGCCTGCAGCATGTTGTGCGTGACCATGATGACGGTGTACTTCTGCTTGAGCTCGCCCACCAGCTCTTCAATCTTCGCCGTGGAGATGGGGTCGAGCGCACTTGTGGACTCGTCCATGAGCAGCACCTCGGGGCGCACGGCCAAAGCGCGCGCGATGCACAGGCGCTGCTGCTGGCCGCCGGATAAGCCAAGCGCGTTTTTCTTCAGGCGGTCTTTCAGCTCGTCCCAGATGGCGGCGTCGCGCAGGCTCTGCTCCACGATCTCGTCCAAGTCGGCGCGGTTTTTCACGCCGTGCGTGCGCGGGCCGAACGCCACGTTGTCGTACACGCTCATGGGGAAGGGATTGGGCTGCTGGAACACCATGCCCACGCGGCGGCGCAGGTTGTTCACGTCGATGGAGCGGTAGGCGTCCTCGCCGTCAAGCGACACCTCGCCTTCCACGCGGCAGCCCTCCACGAGGTCGTTCATGCGGTTCAAGGTTTTGAGCAGCGTGGATTTGCCGCAGCCCGACGGCCCGATGAGCGCCGTCACCTGGTTCTTGGGAAACTCCAGGTTGATGCCTTTGAGCGCGTGGAAATCCTTGTAGTGCAGGTTCAGGTCGCGCACGGCCATTTTGGCGGGCGCCGCCGCGGCGGGGCGCTCCTCGGCGCGGCGCGCGGCCGTCCTCACCTGGGGCACGTAGCCCGCAGCGGCACCCCGGACGTTTTGGGCCGCCCTCTCGCCCTGCCTCTCAAGCGTTGCCTCAGTCATCTTTGCCTCCCTTGTTCATCTTCTTGGCGGCGAAGGTGGCCAGCAGGTTCAGAAGAACCACCATGACCAGCAGCACCACCGCCGTGGCGTACGTCTCGTTCACATGCAGGCCCTCGCTGGCCAGCACGTACATGTGCACGGCGAGCGTGCGGGTGGAATCGAACAGCGCGCCCGCCCCTTCAAGCACATTCGGGATCTGCGCGATGGAGCCCGCCGTGAAGATGAGGGCCGCCACCTCGCCCACGCAGCGCCCGAGCGCGAGGATCACGCCGCCCAAGATGCCCGGCACGGCGGTGGGCAGCACGCAGCGAAACACCGTGCGCAGCCGCCCCGCGCCCAGGCCGAAGCCGCCCTCGCGGTAGGCGTCGGGCACGGCCAGAAGCGCCTCTTCGGTGGTGCGCATGATCACGGGCAGCACCATGATGGCCAGCGTGCACGCGCCCGCCAGAAGCGAGAGGTTCCAGTGCAGCGCGGTCACGAAGAACAGCATGCCGAACAGGCCGTAGATGATGGACGGGATGCCCTGCAGCGTCTCGGTGGTGGTGCGCACCACCTGCACGAACCGGCTGCCGCGAGGCGCGTACTCCACCAGGTAGATGGCCGACCCCACGCCCACCGGCACCGCCATCAGAAGCGAGAGCGCAGCCATGAGCAGCGTGTTCACCAACGCCGGCATGAGCGACACGTTGTCGGAGGTGTACTCCCACTCGAACAGGCTGGGCGTGAGGTAGGGCACGCCGTTCACCAGGATGTAGCCCACCAGAAACGCCAGCACGCCCGCCGTGACCGCAGCGCCCAGGTACACGAGCGCGCGCAGCAGCGCCGAGATCACGCGGCGCTTCTTGCGGTGACGCTCCTCCACGGAGCGGTAGAGCGCATCAAACCGGTCGATGCCGCCGGTAGGCGCCGACGCCGCGGACGCGGAGCCCGCCTCGTAGGCAATCGTTAGCTTGGGACTCATGACTTCAGCTCACCCCGCTTCTTGATGACGTTGAACAGCATGGTGATGAGCAGGATGAACACGAACAGCACCACGCCCGTGGCCACCAGCGCGCCGCGATGCAGATCGGCCGCGTAGCCCATCTCCAGCACGATGTTGGCGGTCATGGTGCGCACGCCGTTGAAGATGCTCTCGGGAATGATGGTCTGGTTGCCCGCCACCATGATGACGGCCATCGTCTCGCCGATGGCGCGGCCCACGCCCAGCACCACCGCGGCCATGATGCCCGATACGGCGGCCGGCACCACCACGCGAAACACCGAGCGCTCGTGGTCGGCGCCCAGCGCCAGCGCGCCCTCGTAGTACTTCTTGGGCACGGCGTCCAGCGAGCTTTGCGCCACGGTGATGATGGTGGGCAGGATCATGATGCCCAAAAGCACCGCCGCGGCCAGAAGCGACATGCCGTTGCCCGGCATGTTGTTGCGGATGAACGGCACGAGCACCACCAGGCCGAAAAAGCCGTAGACCACCGACGGGATGCCCGCCAGAAGCTCCACGCCCGGCTTGAGCACCGCGGCCACCTTGCCGCTGGCGAAGCGCGAGAGGAAGATGGCGCACAGAAGCCCCGCCGGCACGCCCACCACCATGGCCCCGGCGGTCACGTAGATGCTGCCGATGATCATGGGGAAGATGCCGTAGACGTCGTTGGCGGGACGCCAGGTGGTGCCGAAGAGGAATTCCGGAAGGCCGATCTGCGCGATGGCCGGCACGCCGTTCGCGAACAGAAAGACGCAGATGAGGGCGACCGCGAGGATGGAGATCCCCGCGGCGGCCACGAACAGCGCCTTCGCGATGCCTTCCTTCACGTGTACATGAGACATGCGAAACCCTTGCCCTGTCTATCCGGCGCGCCGCTAGGCGAGCGCGTCCTCCCACGTGGCGATCTCGCCCGTGAAGATGCCCTTGACCTGATCGGAGGTGAGGCCGTCCACGGAGGAGTTCGTGTTCACGATGACCGCGATGCCGTCCTGGGCGATGACCGTGGCCTCGACGCCCGCGGAGGTTTCGGAGTCCTTCAGCTCGCGGGAGGCCATGCCGATGTCGCAGGTGCCCTCCGTGGCCATGTTCACGCCGGTGGTGGAATCGGACTGGTTCACCTCGATGGACACATCCGGGTTGAGGGCCTGGTACGCCTCGGCCAGCTTCTCCATGACCGGCGTCACCGACGAGGAGCCGGCGATCACGATCTTGCCGGACTGGCCGGAACCGGAGTAGGCCTCGGCGTTTTCGGCCACGGAGATATAGTTCTCCTCCTCGACGATAGCCTGGCCCTCAGAACTCATGATGAAGTCGATGAAGTCCTGCGCCGCATCGGACAGACCGTCTTTCGTCACGATGTTGAACGGGCGGGCAACAGCGTACTCGCCGCTTTTCACGTTGGCGGCCGTGGGCTGGGCGCCGTCGATGTCAAGGGCCTTCACCGTGTCATTGAGCGAGCCGAGCGAGATGTAGCCGATGCCGTTCTCGTCGCCGGCCACCGAGGTCATCATGACCGAGGTTGAGTTGGTGATGGCGGCGGCAGCGGTGGTCATGTCCACCTTCTCGCCACTTGAATCCTCCTCCTCGATGCCGAACAGCTCCACGAACGCGCCGCGCGTGCCGGAGCCGTCCTCGCGCGAGTACACCGAGATGCTGCCGGAAGACGACGAGCCACCGTCCGATCCCGAGTTGCCCGACGCGCAGCCGAACAGCCCAAACATCCCAAGCGCGAGCGCCATCGCCCCCGCCGCCATAGCCAAACGCTTCTTCATGTCCACCCTTTCCTTCGATGCGCCGCACGGGCGCCTTGCTTTCGCACAAAGGCGCCGGTTGTCGGAACCGGCGCAAGGGACATGATGAACGCCGCGCATCAAGGAGATGTCGGATGCCGATCAAAAGCCTGTAAAGTTTGGCGGCGCGGCGCGCGGGCGGCAAAACGCAGGCCGCAAGCGCGGCGACGGATGGACGGGCGGGACTCGGCGGGCTGCCGGCGGAGGCTCAGCACACGGTATGGGACGCCTCCGAAAACCCGCGCACGTTCGCAACGGAAAACGAGGAGCCGTCGTCCAGCGCCACCGCGCCGTCGAACCGCCCGAACACCCGATGCAGGTCGATGCGGACCACGCCGAGGTCCCTGCGGTCGGCCCGGTCGACGACCGGCGTGAACGTCAGGTCCAACCGGCCCTCGTCGTCGGACAGGCGCCATGGCCGCATCAGCTGGCAGCGGTCCTCCATGCGCGCGGCGCGGGAGGCGCCCGTCTTGCGCGGGATGTCGAAGCTCACGCGACCCAGCTTGCACACCTCGTCGTCCACCAACACCATGTTCTCGGACGCGGCCTCTCCGTCGCCAAGCCCGCTTCCCAGGCTGAGGCCGAAGCGGTGAGTTCCCGGCGCATCGCCGCCCGCGCCGTCCTGCCATCCCTGCGCGCACGCGCCGAAGCGGACGATGTCGCGCGCCAGCACGCCGCGCCCCCAGTCGAGCGCTCCGAACGAGCGCTCGGGAGAAAAGCCGTGCACCAGCAGCCCCTTCTTGAAGCTGCCCTGCGCGCGCATGGCGACGGTCTTTTGGCTGTAGCAAAACGAGAGCGGATCCCGCTCCCACGAATCGGCGACCACCAGGGATTCGCGCGGCTCGCAGTCGAGCACGGCCTCGAACGCCAGGTCGTCGGCGCCATCGAAGCCCGCGAAGCGCGCCTCCACGCGCCGGCGGCCATCCCCAACCTCGAAGAGGAAGCAGGCGCGCCCGCCCTCGAAACGCGCCGTTCCCGCAACGGGCGAGGCGGGAAGGCGGAACCTCCCAAGCGGAAGCGGGACGACGGCGCTCGCGGCGTGCGAGGCCCCCTGGAGAAGGTCCACGACCAAGGCCGAGGCGACCCCGCAGTATCCCAGATCGGCCAGCGTGAGGCAGACCGCGTACTCGTCGTCGCCCACCGTGTAGCGCTCCCATTCCTTGATGCGCCGCGACGGCGCGCGCACGCGGGAGCGGTCGTAGGCTCGCAGCGCCGAGACGGCCCAGCCGCGATCGGCAAGGACGCCCTCGTCATCGTGCAGCGGGCCTTCGGTCAGGCGCTCCTCATGCATGACCGCCCTGCGATCCTCCGCCGCCGCGCATGCGCAGCGCCCGCGTCATCCGGCTGCGGAAGCCCGCCGGCAAGCCGTGCCGCGACGACTTGGGCTTGGGCTTGGAAGCGCGATTGGGGGTGCGGGCCGGCTCGGCGCCGTCCTCCTCCCCTTCCCGCTGCCGCGCGCGCTCCAAAGCCTCGTCGGCAATCCGATCTGCGGCGTTCGTACGCGTCAGCGGAGCGATGGCGCGCAGCGCGGCGTCCCCGGCCTTTCCGCCCAGGCCGCTATCGGCCACCTGGAAGACGAGCGTCCCCTCGAAGCCCGCGTTACCGATGGCCGAGAACGAGAGAACGGGCTTTTGCGTCAGCTCCACGACCGCGCTTGCGGCTTCGGAGGCCGTCCGCTCTATGGCGCGGGCCACCTCGTCCAAACGATCCCCGTCGGTGGCCACCACGATGGGCAGCGACACCCGGTTGGCAGGAGGCAGGTGCGTGAGCGCAGTCTTGCCGATGATGGAGTTGGGAATGATCACCTCTTCGCCTGCGCTGTTGCAGATGGTGGTGTGACGCCAGGTGACGTCCTTCACCACGCCCGAGGACGAACCCACCTCTATGTTGTCGCCCGGCGTGACGATGCGCATGAGGCTGACCTGCAGCCCGCCGATCAGGTTGGAGATGGTGTCCTGGAACCCCAGCGATATGGCGATGCCGCCCACGCCCAGCGCCGTGATGGCCGCGCTCACGTCCACGTGGAAGCACGTAGCCAGCATGATGCACACGCCCAGTATCCACACGCCCGCGCGCCCGATGTTCACGAAGATGGAGCTGGAGGGGATGTCGTCGCCCAAGTTGAGCACTTTGCGCAGAAACTTGCTGACCAGACGGGCGCACACGGCGGTGGCGACGAGGATGATCGCCGCAGTTGCGATGACGGCCACCTGGTCGTTGCCCACGAGCGCATCGATATGCTGCATAAGCTGATTCATGAGGACATCCTACCACGAATCGGCTATAGCGCATCTGACAGAACGGCTACACCTGAAAGGAAACCGCAGCTTCGGAGCGACTTTGACAACACGCATATTCCGCGTATGTTCGAAAAAATGCAACAGCTCACATTTTTTTGGTTCCAAAAAGTGTGAGCTGTTGCAGAAAATGGAAGATACGACTGAGAGATAGACCGGGGGAACGCGCAGAAAGCACTACGCAATGCAATGCGCCGCATAGAGCGGTACGCTTTTTATCCCGTTCTCAAACCCAAAGTTCTTGGCGGAAATCCGTATAACGCAAGCAGGCGCATACCGCCTCCGATACGCTTCAAGACTTCGCGCACCCACGTTAACTCCGGACTTAACTTCAAGAGGAACAACCCCTTCCTCTGTCTGCACAAGGAAATCAACTTCCGACTTGCTTGCGGTACCCCAATAAAAGGGCTCCACACCACCGGCAACCAACTGCTGCATCACATAATTTTCAGCAACTCCGCCCCGAAAACGCGAGCCTTTATCCGCCGCTGGCGCAAGATCTTGCATATCAAGCCCCTGTAAAGCGCCCAGCAAGCCCACATCAAGCAGATAGAGCTTGAAAAAGTCGTGCTCAGCATGCGCGCGCAAGGGCCTTGCACCTTCACGCACCCGATAGCAAAACGAAACAAGACCAGCTGCCGCAAGCCAATGTATCGATGCTTCGTACTGGTGAGCGCGCGCCGACGAAGCAATGGTCGCATACTGGAACTTGTGATTCTCTTTGGCAAGTTGCTCAGGAACGCTGCGCCACACATTAAGAATTCGCGCACCATCAAGCGGACTCGCATACTTGGTCATATCCGCAAGATACGCATCCGCTATAGCGGCCTGCACCGTTCGCACCCTCGCATATCCCTCATCGCGCGAAAACGCGAGCACCGCTTCGGGCAAGCCTCCAACAATAAGGTAATCCCTATACAAAGCGAGCGCCCGATCATGAAGTCCCAGAGGTGCGTCCGCCGCATACGAAGCGCGAATCAAACGACCAAGCGCCTCCTCATCCAAAGCCCAAAGAAACTCTTCGAAATCGAGTGGATAGAGGGAAAGAGCGTCAACTTTGCCAACGGGAAACGAATACTCCTCACGTCCGAGCGCCACGCCAAGCAGACTGCCCGCTGCCACCACATGGTATTCAGGCGCCCGCTCTTGAAAGTATTTCAACGAGGTCAGAGCGCGGGGGCATACCTGAATCTCATCGAAGAACAGCAGCGTTGTATCCTTGCCTATCGAAGTTTTTGCAAACGCCTCCAACTGCGGAAGAAGCACATCGGGCGTGATGTCGCCATCGAACATACGACGCGCGTCAGGTTGCGCAGAAAAATCAAGGTGAACAGCATTGCCGAAATGCTCTCGCGCAAACTTCAAGACGGAGTACGTCTTTCCAACCTGACGCGCGCCTTGAAGCACCAACGGCTTCCTAAAGGGAGAATCCTTCCACGCTGCAAGAGCGTCCTCTATTTTGCGTTTCATGCGATCCTCCTTTAATTGGAAATTTCGTTACGATTTTAACGGAATTTCCGGAAATTTCGTTTGAATTGTTACGAAATTTCCGTTTTAGGAGGTTCTGAATTGCCGCGTCTCTACCACGGGACGTGCCTTGCTTGCGTAGTGGTTATCGCGCAGAGTCCAAATTTCACCGCGCATCGTTCATCATCTCCTGCGCGAGGTACTCCGCGAACTCGGCAGCCTCGTCCTCACTCTCGAAAGCCTCCACTACAGGCGATGAAAGTCGGACATCATAAGGAAACCCTTGATGAGCGTTGAATGAGCATATGAACATCCTCATCGCATCGGCGGGGGTGGTTCCAAGCTTTCGCGTGGTCTCCTTGAAGATACGCGCCTGGGTCTCGTCGACTCGCGTTGCAAGTTGAACAGCCATGAATAATCTCCTAACAAAAGATATCAATTCATAGCATTATATAGCATTTGATAACATTTTGTTAAGAATACAAACTTAAACTAGAAGAAAAAGGTCCCCACCAACTTGAGGAATAGAAGGATGGCAGGACACTGACACAGCCGTCATGCAAGATGATCGGCGATTTTTGCCCAAGTTCCCAAGTTATGAGTTGCAAGTTGTCGAGTTATGAGTTTTTTCGCGCTTGAAAATCTAATGAGTCTTGTACTTGTGTTTTTTTGACCTGGGG
>DXCU01000035.1 GCA_019115845.1 Candidatus Rubneribacter avistercoris
CCCCAGGTCAAAAAAACACAAGTACAAGACTCATTAGATTTTCAAGCGCGAAAAAACTCATAACTCGACAACTTGCAACTCATAACTTGGGAACTTGGGCAAAAATCGCCGATCATCTTGCATGACGGCTGCATCGGCACCCTGCCATCCTTCTATTCCTCAATTCTCTATGAAAGGTGTAAAACCTCCGCCCCTCCTTAGGCTTTGTTACAATGGCGTTGTCGAAAGGAGCGGCATGCATGGACAGCGAAACCGCGCTTGAGGGACTCGAATACGCAACCGGCTATGAGCGCATGTACGGCGTAACGGACGAGCAGCTTGCCTTCTTGAAGCGCCATCAGGCCAATTTGCAACGCTTCGACATTCGGCCCTGCTACGATCCTTCGCTTGATGCACCCCTCGAACGACTTGCCCTTAAACGTGACGAGCTTGTGGCGCACGGGTTTGCCGCCGCACGCGAGTCCGGCAACCTTTACGAGGCGTTTCGCATCGACTTCGTGCATGCTACGACAGCTCTTGAAGGAAACACTCTTTCGTTGTTGGAAACAGGGTTGATCCTCCAGCAGGATTTGACTGCGCCAAGCAAGCCGATGAAAGATCACCTTGAAGTGATCGACGCATCTCGCGCCTTCGAGCGTGCCCGCAAAGCGGCGAAGGAGCAGGAGCCGTTGACGGAAGCTCTTGTGAAAGACCTGCACCGCATTGGCTCGACCAGTCTTGACGAGACTGATCCGGGCGAATACCGCTGGGATATGCGCTACGTCTCCACGTCGCCCATCTATCCGCCGCCCGCGAAGCGGGTGCCGGAACTTATGCGCGCGCTTGTTGCTGACGACTTGGCGAAATCCCCGGTTGCGAACGCGGCGCTATTTCACCTGGTGTTCGAGGACGTCCATCCGTTTGGTGACGGCAATGGACGCACGGGGCGCGTCCTGCTCAATTATCAGCTCATGATGGCAGGCTACCCGCCCATTGTATTCAAAGCCGACCAGGAAAGCGCGAGTCGCTACTATGGCGCTCTCTCCCGATTCATGAAGGATGTGGACGGACGCGACGGAACCGAGTTCGTCCATCTCGTCATTGAGCGCGTGGACGAAGAGCTTGACAAGCGCCTCGCTCAGCTTGCCCTTCGCCTGGAGCGCGAAGAGGCGTAGCGACGGACGCGCAACGCGCCCTGCTCTTCCCCGTAAACGCCGAAGCCCCGAGCCTCGCTGCAAGCTCGGGGCTTCGGCATGTTTGACGAGCCTCTTTTACGCCGCGTACAAGTCGTTCGGGTGGAGCACTTTGAAGCCGGCCTCCTCCAAAAGCGCAACGGCGCGCTCGTCCACCTTGCAGGCCACGGTGGCATGCCCCTCGGCGGTGGCGAAGCAGTAGCAGTACTCGATGCTCAAGCCCGCCTGGTCAAGCGCGCCAAACACCTGCGCCAGGCCGCCGGGCACGTTGGGCACCTCCACGGCCGCCACCTTCGCAAGGCTGGCGGCGAAGCCCTCCTCGCCAAGGGCCGCCATGGCCTTCGCGGGGTTGTCGCAGATGATGCGCACGATGCCGTAATCCGTGGTGTCGGCCAGGGCCAAAGCGTGCATCTGGATGCCCGCATCTCCTAAAGCCCGGCAAAGCGCCGTCAGGCGTCCTTCGGTGTTGCCCAAAAAGACAGTCAGCTGATCGATCATTTACTTCTCCTCCTCGCTGCGCAAATCGACGATGCGGACGGCTTTGCCCTCCGACCGCTGGATGGTGTACGGCTCGACGATCTTCACCTGGATGGTGGTGGCCAGCTCGTCTTTGAGCGCCTGCTTCACGCGCTTTTGCAGATCCTCGATCTTGCGGATCTCGTCCATGGGGAACTCGGGGTTGATCTCTATCTTGAGCGTGGCCACATCCAGCGAGTTCTCACGCGTGAGTTCAATTTGATACCAGTCCGCCACCTCGGGGAACGCGGCGCATACGTTCTCTATCTGGCTGGGGAACACGTTCACGCCGCGGATGATCATCATGTCGTCGGTGCGTCCGTGCAAACGGTCGATGCGTCGATGCGTGCGACCGCAGGCGCACACCCCGGGGATGATGCGCGTGATGTCCTTGGTGCGGTACCTGATGACCGGCGTGGCCTCCTTGTCGAGCGTGGTGATGACCAGCTCGCCCCATTCGCCGTCCGGCACCGGCTCGTGCGTCTCCGGATCGAGGATCTCGGCGAAGAAGTGGTCCTCGGCCACATGCAGGCCGTTTTGCTCCAGGCACTCCATGGCAACGCCCGGGCCCATGATCTCCGTGAGGCCGTACACGTCGAGCGCCTTATAGCCCAGCTTCTCCTCCAGGTTCTCGCGGAACTGGTTCGACCACGCCTCGGCGCCGTGGATGCCGGCTTTGAGCTTGAAGTCCTTCTTGGGGTCGAACCCGTCGGCGATGGCGGTGTCGGCGATGTACATGGCGTAGCTGGGGGTGCAGCAGATGATGGACGATCCCATGGTGTTGAGCACTTTGATCTGGCGCTTGGTGTTGCCCGAGCTCATGGGGATGGTCATGCAGCCGGCCGCCAAGCCGCCGTAGTGCGCTCCCAAACCGCCGGTGAACAGGCCGTAACCGTAGCACACATGGCAGATGTCCTCCTCCGTGCCGCCGGCGTACCCGATGCCGCGGGCGAAGCAGTCCCCCCACACCTGCAGGTCGTGCTCGGTGTAGCCGCTCACGGTGGCCACGCCGGTGGTGCCGCTGGACATGTGGATCTCCTTCACCTCCTCCTTCGGCAGGGCGAAAAGACCGTAGGGGTAGGCGGCGCGCATGTCGTCTTTGGTGGTGAACGACGCTTTTCGAAGATCCTCGAACGACGAGAGCGCGTAGGGGTCGAACCCGACGGCGTCGAAGTTCTCCTTGTAGAAGGGGATTTTCTCGTAGCAGTAGACCACCGCCTTTTTCAGGCGTTCGAGCTGGAGCGCCTCCAGCTCGGCACGGTCCATGTGGGTGATTTCGTCTTGGTACGCCATGGTGCCTGCCTCTTCTCGATGTGCCTTGCGATGCCGGCCCGCCGCCGCGACCGGCGGGTGCCGCGGCGGGCCGGCACTTATTATATCCATGCAAGCGGCCCTTGGGGGACAAAGGCGGCGTGCGGCCGCCGTATGCGGGCGTGAGCGGGGCGTTCGCGCGGACCGCGCGCCATCTGCTATACTGCCCGCAACGGCCGCGCACGCCGGCCGCACGCGCGCCCCGGACCCGAAAGGAGCCTCCCACGCAGGACCGCACCACGCTCAAGCTGCGCGACTACCAGCAGGAGTGCGTTGACGTGTGCAACGCGCTCGAGTCCGGCGCGTACCTTGTGCAGATGGCCACCGGCCTGGGCAAGACGGTCACGTTCGCGCGGCTCGCGCGGCGCGGGCGCGTGCTCGTCTTGGCGCACCGGCGCGAGATCCTCGAACAGGCGCAGTCCTACTACGACGTGCCCGTGGGCATCGAGATGGCCGAGCGCACAAGCGCGGGCGAGGAGGTGGTGGCGGCGTCGGCGGCCTCGCTCGTACGGAGGCTCGACCGGTTCCGCCCGGGGGACTTCGACCTCATCGTCACCGACGAGGCGCACCATGCCGCAGCGCCCTCTTACCGCAAGATCTACGATTACTTCAAACCGCGCCTGCACCTGGGGTTCACGGCCACGCCGAACCGCGGCGACAAAGTGCGCCTGTCGGACGTGTTCGAGCGCATCGTGTTCGCGCGCGACATTCGCTGGGGCATCGGGCAGGGGTACCTGGCCGACATCGACTGCCGCCAGGTGGTGGTGGACTACGATTCGCGCGCCATCAAGACGAGCCGCAACAGCGCCACCGGCGAGCGGGACTTCCGCCTGCACGACCTGGATAGGGCCGTGAACACGCCCGAGACGAACGAGCAGATAGCCGCCGCGTACCGCAGGTACGCCTGCGGGCAGACGCTTGTGTTCGCGGCAAGCGTGGACCACGCCTACGAGCTGGCGGCGCTCATCGACGGCGCGCGCGTGGTGGAGGCCAACACGCCCGTTTCGAAGCGGGAGGAGCTCATCGCGGCATTTGGCCGTGGCGAGTTCCCGTGCCTGGTCAACAACCTCGTGCTCACCGAGGGCACCGACATTCCCGGCATCGAGAGCGTGCTCATCGCGCGTCCGACGAAAAACCCCACGCTCTACACGCAGATGGTGGGCCGCGGCCTGCGCCGATCGCCGGGGAAGGAGCGCGTGCGGCTTGTGGACTGCGTGGGCGTCTCCTACGATGCGAACCTGTGCACCGCGCCGACGCTTCTGGGCCTTGACCCGGGCAAGCTGCCCGAGCGCTACCGGATGCGCGCGGTGGAGGGTCCGGTCAGCAAGATGGAGGAGCGCTTCCGCTCCTTCGACGACACGCCGCTTTCCTGGGCGCTGCGCGCGCGGCAGGTCGACCTGTTCGCAAGCGGGGAGGGCGAGGGCCTGGATGCGCGCGGCGTCAACTGGGTGCAGCTGGGCGACGGCACGTTCACCGTCTCCACCGAACGTGTGGTCCTGCGCATCCCACCGGAGGACCTGGTGGGAACATCGGTGCTCGAGATAGCCGACCGCAAGACGGGGCTCGTGCTCTCCTCGAGCGCGCGCATGCCCCTGCAGCGCCTCTTCGACGAGGCGCGCGGCCTCCTCGAGCGCAAGGCCGCCGACCAGCGGCAGCTGTGGGACCGCCGCAACGCCGACCGCTGGGGCGCCCGTCCCGCCTCGGAGAAGCAGCTCGCCCTCGTGGAGAAGCTGTGCGCGCCCGACGAGCTGGCCGACCTGCGCGACGGCATGGAGGACGGGCTGACGAAGGCCGAGGCGGGCCAGATCATCACGCACCTCATCGAGCGCTCGAAAAACAAGCGCAGCGCCCGGGCGCGCAAGGAGCCGGCCACGCCCCGGCAGCGTCGCGACATCGAGCGGCTCCACCGGCAGGGCCGCATCCCCGATTACGTGTTCCGCGCCATCGACTTCTCGTCGCTCGACGGCTACACCGCCTGGAGGATCGTGCGCGCCGCCGAGGAGGACGCCTGGGACGCGTGAGGTTTCCGCGTGCGCGCTTGCGCGCGTTTTCGACGAGGTCTGTCCGCACGGCCGTCGCGGCGAGCGTGATCCTTTCCGCAGCGGTGACGGCGGCCCTTGCGATCGCGCTGATCGTGAGAGGATGAGCTTTGGCGCCCGCCGCGCACCCGGGTTGGGCTGATCGCAAGGCTCGTCTCACTCCCTCGCACTCATCGCCCGCATGGCGTTCAGGATGGCGATGACGGCCACGCCCACGTCGGCGAACACCGCGAGCCACATGTTCGCGATGCCCACGGCGGCCAGCACCAGCACGAGGAGCTTCACGCCGAGGGCGAACACGATGTTCTGCCACACGATGCCCATGGTCTTGCGGGCGATGCGCATGGCCCGCGCGATGTTCGACGGCTTGTCGTCCATGAGCACCACATCGGCCGCCTCGATGGCCGCGTCCGAGCCCATCGCGCCCATGGCGATGCCGATGTCGGCGCGCGTGAGCACCGGGGCGTCGTTGATGCCGTCGCCCACGAAGGCAAGCTTTCCCTTCCCGGCGCCCCTCTTGTGGGTATCCTCGAGCAGCTTCTCCACTTCGGCGACCTTGTCTTGAGGTAAGAGCTGCGCGCGGAACTCGTCGATGCCCAGCTCGTTGGCCACGGCGGCGGCCACGTCGGCGCGGTCGCCCGTGAGCATGACGGTCTTCTTCACGCCCGCGGCCCGCAGCGCGGCGATGGCCTCGGCGGCGTCGGGCTTGATGACGTCGGCGATGACGATGTGACCGAGGTAGGCGCCGTCAAGCGACACGTGGAGGATGGTGCCGGTGAGCTCGCACTCGCAGCAGCCCACGCCACACTCGCTCATGAGCTTGTCGTTGCCCACGTACACCACATGCTCGTCGATGCGCGCGCGCACGCCATGGCCGCTCTGCTCCTGCACGTCGTCGATGCGCTGCTGGTCGATGGGCCCTGCGTAGGCCGTGCGCACCGAAAGCGCGATGGGGTGGTTCGAGTACGCCTCCGCGTGCGCCGCGATAGACAGCAGCCGGTCGGGGTCGATGCCGGCCTGCGGGTGGATGGCCACCACGTTGAACGAGCCGTCGGTGAGCGTGCCCGTCTTGTCGAACACGACGGTCTCCGCGGCTGCGAGCGCCTCCAGGTAGTTGCTGCCCTTCACAAGGATGCCAAGGCGCGAGGCGCCGCCGATGCCGCCGAAGAACGACAACGGCACGCTGATGACAAGCGCGCAGGGGCACGACACCACGAGGAAGATAAGGCCGCGCTGCACCCAGTCCGACCAGCTTTGCCCAAGCAGAAGCGGCGGCACGACGGCCAGCAGCACCGCGATCCCGGTGACCGCCGGCGTGTAGTAGCGGGCGAAGCGGGTGATGAAGTTCTCGGTGCGGGCCTTCTTCTCGGCCGCGTTCTCCACAAGCTCGAGGATGCGCGACACGGTGGACTGCTCGTAGGGTTTCGTCACGCGCACGGTGATGAGGCCGGTCAGGTTCACGCAGCCCGAGATGATCTCGTCGCCCTCGCGCACCTCGCGCGGCACCGATTCGCCTGTGAGGGCCGCCGTGTCAAGCTGCGAGGTTCCGGCGATCACGATGCCGTCGAGCGGCACGCGCTCGCCGGCCAACACCCGGATCTCGTCGCCCACGGCCACCTCGTAGGGGTCCACCTGCACCAGTTCGCCATTGCGCTCCACGTTGGCGAACTCGGGCGCGATGTCCATCATGTCGGCGATGGATTTGCGGCTCTTGCCCACAGCGTAGCTTTGGAACAGCTCGCCCACCTGGTAGAACAGCATGACGGCCGCGCCTTCGGCCATGTGTGGGTCGCTGTCGGGGAACAGCACCAGCGCAAACGCGCCAATGGTGGCCACCGTCATGAGGAAGTTCTCGTCGAACACCTGGCCGGTGCGTATGTTCTTCGCCGCACGCAGCAGCACGTCGTAACCGGCGATGAGGTAGGGGACGAGGAAGAGCGCGAACTCCGCCCACAGCGCGGCCGTAACGCTGCCGAGCCACGTGGCGAGCGGCGCAAGCTCGGCGATGGCGTAGGCAACGGCGAACAGCGCGATGGCGACAAGGATGCGGTTCCTCGTGCGTTTCTGCTTCTTGTTCATAGTCTCCAACCTTGGGATCGGGGAGGGGAGGGCGCGCCGGCGCGCGGATGTTTCACGTGAAACATCCGTTCATGCGACGAACAATCCCCTCTGGGTTCGAAACGGCTAGCGCAAGATGACGCAGTCGGGTTCGATCTTCTTGCAGATGCAGGCGGCCTCCTCGACGATGGCGTCGAAGCGGTCGTCGTCGGCTTCGATCACGAGCTTCTGCGTCATGAAGCTGACCGTGGCGCTCTTCACGCCGTCGATGTTCCTGATGCCGTTCTCCATCTTCGCGGCGCAGTTCGCGCAATCGAGGTCTTGGAGTTTGAAAGCCTTGCGCATGACGGTTCCTTTCGGGTTGTTCGGTGCCATCACGGGCGGGCGCGCGGCGCGGGGTGCAAGGATCCTTGGCCGCGGCAGCCGGATGGGCTATTCGCAAATGTGGGTCATGCCCTGGGCGAGCACGGTGTACACGTGGTCGTCCGACAGCGAGTAGATGACGTTCTTTCCGTCGCGTTGGAACTTGACGAGGCGGGCCTGCTTGAGCGTACGCAGCTGGTGCGACACGGCGCTTTGCGTGGCGCCGATGAGCTCGGCGAGGTCGGCGACGCACAGCTCCTGCCCCATGAGGGCGTAGAGGATCTTGATGCGCGTCGTGTCGCCGAACACCTTGAACAGGTCGGCCAGCTCGTAGAGCAGTTCCTCGTCGGGAAGGCCCTCGGGTGGGCGGTCGAAAGCGACGTGGCTTGCATCTCCGCACGTGCAGTTGTGATCGTGCGTGCTCGCGGACGCGATGGCCGTCGGCGCTTCATGCTTCTCGTCAGTCATATTCACCTCTTAACATATGAGCAATTGTTCATAAGTATAGGAATGGAGCGCGATCTGTCAAGAGGGGGGAGCAAGGAATTTTTCAGGCGCTGTTCTGCTGCGGTCGCGCTGTTTCGCGCGAAACGGGCTAGACCCAATAGGTTAGAATGGCCTGGAGTGCGAAAACGCCTGTCACGGAGGGTTTTGCCAGGTATGTTTCGGATTGGCGCATAAGGTTTCGATGCGGTGGAAAGAGGCGGGGAAAGGGGCGCATGCCGCGCTTGCAGCCGATCTTTGGCAGCCTGGATAGGCGAGCGGAGCGAAAAGCCCCTTGCTGCAGCTGGTTGGCTGCGTGGTCTTTTCGATACAGGGCGACGCATTGAAAGGAGATCGAACATGCCGTACATAACGATTGAGAGCGGAGTTTTGTCAACTGAACAAAAGGATGCGTTGATCAAACGCCTGACAGAGGTGTCTTCTGAAATAATGAATGTGCCGCAAGAGTTTTTCTCGGTTACCATCAAGGAATTGCCGGACGAAAATTTCGGCATCGGAGGAAAAACGATAGGCGAAATCAAGGCTGAGTATCTGAGAAAGCGCGTATGAGCGAGCGCTCGCTGGATTGACCGGCCGTTCGCTCGCATCCTCGTCCCCGTTAGAAGCGTGCGGAAAATCATCCCAAATGTTGCAAATGCAACGGATGAGGGCGTCCTGGAGTGATATCTTCGGTGGCAGGTGAGGATCGGAGAACCCGTGAATCCTCAAAGCTGCGAACCCAAGAACTTGCGAACCTGAGAATTTGCGAACCTGAGGACCTGCGAACTCGAGAACCTGCAAACCCAAGAACCTGCAAACCCAAGAACCTGCTAACTCGAGAACCTGCGAACTTAGGGAGAAGGGAGATTTTGTGATACGCACGATCATTCAGATAGACGAGGACGCTTGCAACGGTTGCGGCCTCTGTGTTTCGGCCTGCCATGAGGGAGCTATCGGTCTGGTGGGAGGCAAGGCGCGCCTTTTGCGCGACGATTTCTGCGACGGACTGGGCGACTGCCTGCCCGCGTGCCCGACCGGGGCCATCTCGTTCGTCGAGCGGGAGGCGGCGGCCTATGACGAAGAGGCCGTTCGCGCGGCGCAGAAGGCGGCCGCGCCGGCAGCGGCTTCGACCGTGGCTTCGGCTGTGCCGGCGCCTGCTGCGCCGGCGGGTGGCTGCCCGGGATCGCTCTCGCGCTTCTTCGGACACGGCGGCGAAGGGGCGAGCGGGCGCGGCGACGACGAAAGCGCGGACGAGGGGCGCTCGCCATCCCGCTTGGCCCAGTGGCCGGTGGAGATCAAGCTCGTGCCCGCGCGGGCGCCATACTTTGAGGGCGCCGACATCCTTGTGGCCGCCGATTGCACCGCCTTCGCTTACGCCGACTTCCATCGCGATTTCATGCGCGGAAAGGTGACGCTCATCGGCTGCCCGAAGCTCGATGGCGTGGACTACGCCGACAAATTGACCGACATCCTTTCGTCTAACAACGTGGCTTCGGTTACGGTCGCGCGCATGGAGGTTCCCTGCTGCGGCGGGATCGAGCGCGCCGTGCGCACGGCCGTCGAGCGCAGCGGCAAGGACGTGCCCGTCGAGGTGGCCGTCATCTCCACGCGAGGAGAGCTGCTCGCGCGCCGCTGATCCCGCAGTTAGGCGATGCAGGCTGCGACGGCCCTCCGCTACCGCAGCCTCTCTGGCGCCGCTGCGATCCCCCGATGTTGCGGCTTCCTTGATGCCGTTGCGTCCTTTCGCTGTTGCGACTCTTCGGTGGCATGGTGCTCCAACGTCGAGGCCCTTTGGCGCAACGGACTCTGCCGCTGCGGCCTCCTTGTCGCAGCGATCTTCCGCTGCTGCAGCCCCTCTGGCTCCGCTGCGGGCCTTTGCTGTTGCGACTCTTCGGTGGCATGGCGCTCTAACATCGAGGCTTTTTCGACGCCATAGGGACTCTCTGCCGCTGCGGCCTTCCGACGGCGATGCGGTCTGCGCAGCGGCTTTTCGGTGGCTTGACGCCTCATGAGGTGCGGTGCCTGGCGCAACCCCCTCAAGATGTTTCACGTGAAACATCTGTATGCGCAAACGAATGTTTCACGTGAAACATTCGAGCGCGTTCGGCAACGCGCCGCTGCGTTCGACAACGCGCCGCTGTGTTCGACGATGTGTCGCCGCGCCCGCCGTCCGCAATTTCGTTCAAGCGCGCGGCGCGGCTTCGTGGTATCGTTCCCGTTTCGGACGAGAGGACGGGAAATGGAAGCACGTGCGAAACGGAATGCGGCTTCGGCCGGCCCCCGCGCGGGGGCCGAGGTTCGACGCGTCTGCGCGCTCCGGAACGTTCCAGGCGTCGAAGCGATCTCTCTCGAGGGCGTTGCCCAGCCGTTCCCCAGGCACTTCCACGACTTTTGGACGGTGGGCGCCTTCGCGCGGGGCAGGCGGCGCACGTCATGCGGCGGCCGGACCCTCGACGTCGGGCCGGGGCAGGCGGTGTTGTTCGCCCCTGGCGAGGCGCACGGATGCCGTCCGGCGGACGACGCGGCGCTTTGCTATCGGAGCGTGACCGTGCCCGATGCGCTGCTCGCGCGCCTGCTTGGCGGAAGCGGCGAACCCGGGCGCCCGGAGAGCTTCGTCGTCCGCGACGCGACGCTCATCCGGGCGATGGCCGACGTGTGCGCGCTCGCGACCAGCCCGGATGCCGACGCGCTCGCGCAGGAAGAGGCCCTGGCCGTGCTCGTCGCGCGCATCGCGGCGCATTGCGCGCCCGTCGGGCGGCGCGCCTCCGATGCCGCTGCGTCGTCCTCTGCGGGAGTCGAGCGCGCCCGGGCGCTGCTCGAACGGAACTGCGTCGAAGGCGCTTCCCTTTCCGAGCTTGCCGAGGTGGCAGGGCTTTCGCGCTGCCACCTCGTGCGCGCGTTCTCGGCCCGCACCGGCCTTACGCCGCATCGCTACCTGCAGACGCTGCGCGCGAACCGCGCCCGCCACCTGCTGGCGGACGGCCTTGCGCCGGCTCAGGCGGCCGCGCGGTCCGGATTCTCCGACCAGGCGCACCTGACCCGCGTGTTCAAGGCGCACTTCGGCCTCACCCCGGCACGCTACCGCGCGGGGGCTGAAAGGGGGCGCCGGTCGTGAAGGGCCACGTTCTCGCGCTCGTCACCGTGCTCGTGTGGGCGGTGACGTTCGTGTCCACGAAAGTGCTGCTTGTGCATCTTTCCCCCATCGAGATACTGTTTCTGCGCTTCGTCGTGGGGTTCCTCGCGCTCATGGCGCTGCGTCCGCGCCGCCTGCGCCTTGCGCGCCGCTCGCAGGAAGGCTGGTTCGCCTTGGCCGGCGCCACGGGCGTCGCGCTGTACTACCTGCTGGAGAACATCGCGCTCACCTTCTCCTCGGCGTCGATGGTGGGCGTGGTGGTGGCCGCCGCGCCCCTGTTCACGGGCATCCTGTCGGCGCTGCTGCTGAAAAGGCGGCCGCGCGCGGCCTTCTTCCTGGGCTTTGCGGTGGCCATGACGGGCGTCGTGCTCGTGAGCTTCGGGGGAGGGGCCTTCGCGCGCGGCCTTGCCGAGGAAGCGGGCTTCGAGGCCGCAGGCGTGCTCCTCGCGCTTGCGGCAGCTCTCACGTGGGCAGCGTATTCCCTCGTCACGGACAAGATCGCTTCGTTTGGTCTGGACGGCGTCCTCGTCACGCGGCGCACCTTCGCCTGGGGGCTTCTGTTCATGGCCCTCGCGCTGCCGTTTTTCGGCTTCTCGCCGGATTGGGCCTCGCTTGCGCTGCCCGAGGTGTGGGGCAACCTCGCCTTCCTCGGCCTAGGCGCGAGCGCGCTGTGCTTCGTGACGTGGAACCTTGCGGTGGGGAAGCTGGGTCCCGTGACCGCGAGCCTCTACATTTACCTGGTTCCGGCGCTCACCGTGCTTGCCTCGGCCCTGGTGCTTGGCGAGCCGCTCACGCCGCCCGTCATCGTCGGCGTGCTGCTCACCGTGGGCGGCCTGGCGCTCTCCGAGCGCGGACGATAACGCCGCCCAACTCCCTTGCGAGGCGTACGAATGTTTCACGTGAAACATCCTGACCTGCCGATTAGCGCCGACCTGTGTCGATTCGTGCGAATCGGTGCTGGTCAGACGCTCGCACTTGGTTTTCCGCGACTCCTGCGGCCAATTTTGCGGCCCGCTGTCCACGAACAGATGTTTCACGTGAAACATCCTGCGACGGAAAACAGCGACGGGGCGAAGCGAAAGCCGATGCCGAAGCCCTTTCCGTCGAAAGGCCGCGACACTTCCGTGCGAACGCCGGCGAGTCGTTGACAAGATGCATCGTGTATACTGGGTGGCCAGACGTGCACCTGCGGAAAAGGAGACCCTCATGATGGACCGACCGCCGACCGAAAACGAGATGGCCGCCCTTTTGGGAGAGTCCTTGCTCGGCGTGTGGACGGGACTGCGCGCGCTTGTCGAAGAGCGCTACGACGCGGAGCCTGTCTGGAACGCGGGCGGCAAGGCGTGGACTTACGAGCGCGCGTACCGCAAGGGAGGCAGGAGGCTTTGCTCGCTGCACGCCAGGGAGGCATGCGTGGGCTTCATGGTTATCTTAGGGAGGGACGAGCGGGCACGGTTCGAGGCCGATCGCCAGGCGTTCTCCGAGCCCGTCCGCGCCGCTTACGACGCTGCGCGGACGTACCGCGATGGGAAATGGGTCATGTTCGAGCCGATCGACGAATCGTCCTTCGACGACTTCGCGCGCCTTCTGCGCATCAAGAGGCGGCCGGATCGAGGGTAAGGCCGCGCGACGGCGGCGAAACGGCTGCCGCCCTTTTTTTTGGAGCGTACGAATGTTTCACGTGAAACATTCGGGCCCGTCGATTCGCCTGGTTGACGCCTGTTGGGCTGGTTGACGCTGTTGCTGGTTGGCACCGATTCGACTGGTTGACGCCTGTTGGGCCGGCTGGCACCGATTCGGCTGATTCGCGCCGATCATCGCCGACCTGCAGCCCCTGATCTGCGCCCAGCCCTTTGAGGCTCCCGCTCGATCCACGCCCGGCCTTTTGCATGCCTGCCCGGCTTTCGCCTGTCCTTTGCGGCCCGCCGCTTGATCCACGCCCGGCTTTTCGCGGCCCATGCCCTGCTCTCGCCAGGCCCCTTGCGGCCTTCACGGCGGGTTTTGCGTCGACAGCCTCCGCATGCGTGGGCGAAGCCGCGCGATGCGACCCTCGGTGCGCTCGGCGAGGCCCTCACGCCTCCGGAGCAGCCCGGAGGGCCGGTGCGGCGCGGCTGAGGAGCGCCGCGAAATCCCCGGTAAGCCACAAGGCGGCCCCATCCGCGTCGAGCGTAAGCGGCATGCGGTCGTGAACCGGCGCGACGACGGCGGAGGGCCTGGTGGTCATGAGCGAGAAGCGCCCGGCCTCATGTATTCCCGCCAAAAGCAGCGGCGCGCCGTCGGTGCGCGCGAAGGCGTAGGGGCGGCGCATCGGACTGCCCGTGCGCGGGCTTGGCACCGTCTCGGTCGCGTGGGATTCGAAGAACCCCCAGGCCGGCACAAGGCATCGTCGGCGCTTAAGCGACGCGCGCCACATGCTCGAAGAGGCGCCGAGCGCCGTCTCGATGCGCGTGTTGAACACGGGACCCTTCTTCCAGGGTACCTCGTATCCCCAGATCATATCCGCGATGGCCAGCTGCGTTCCAAGCCCCGTGGGCACGATGAGCGCCGCAACCGACGAAGGGAAGGCGTCGCGGCGCTCCCCGGGGCCGTCCGCAACCGGCCTGGACAGGCTCGCCCGAAAGCTTCCGAGCGCATCGAGTGCCCCCAGCTTCCCACCCGCGTCTTCCCGCGCCTCCAAGCTGCGCGCGACCTCTGCGGCGATGCGGGCGACCTCGGCCCGATCAACCGCGACGAAACGCCTGCACACAACCCGCTCCTTCCCGCAACGCCAGCTTCCAGGCGCAGCATTGTACCACGCGCCCCGCCGCGCGCCACGCATGCCGCCTGCAGTATGGCGTACCCCGTCGCCCGCCGCGCATGTCGCTTGCAGCATGGCGCGCCGCGCTCGCAGGCGTCGCGTTCTGCACGCGCCCACGTCCACGTGCGTCATGTTCACACCGTGCGCATGCTCTGAGGACATCGCTGCGCGTCGCCCGCCCCTCCATCATGCGCCCCGCCGCCCGCGCCGTTGCCCAAACATGACTTGACAATGCCCCCGGAGGGTATATACTGCCCTCGATGTCAAGATGCCCCCTGGGGGCATATGAAGCGAATGGAAGGAGGGCGGCATGGACGGAAAGGAATGCTGCCACCACAAGGAGACGCCGCGCTCGCAGGAGCTGCAAAACGACCTGCAAAAGCGCCTCAACCGCGTGATAGGCCAGCTCAACGGCGTGAAGAGCATGATCGACGACAACCGTTACTGCGGGGACGTCCTCGTGCAGCTCGCAGCCGCCGAAAGCGCCGTGCACCGCGTTTCGGAGCTCATGCTGCAAGACCACTTGGAAACGTGCGTGGTCGAGCAGATCCAGCGCGGCAACGTCGAGGTGGTGGACGAGGTCATGCAGCTTCTGCGGAAGTTCTCGCGTTGACGCGCTGCCCTAGATGCCGCCCGCGGATGTTTCACGTGAAACATCCGTGCGTCTGAATTCGCGTCAAAGCTGTGCGCCCGAAAGGCATCCGAAAGAAGCCCCCTGCACCCTCTGTCCCAGGAAGCTCCAAGCACATCCCCTGACCCCGTGTTCGCATCTGCGGGAAAAGAGCGCAGCCGCTGCGCGAGAAGCGGCAGAGAGACTATATGAGGAATCGTTGTGAAGCGAACGTTCGACATCACGGGCATGACCTGCGCCGCATGCTCGGCACGCGTGGAGAAGGCCGCGCGCACCGTGAACGGCGTGCAGGATGTGGCCGTGAACCTGCTCAAAAACCGCATGGAGGTGGAGCTTGACGGCGCGCCCGGAACCGTCGAGGCCGTCGAGCGCGCCGTGGAGAAGGCGGGCTACGGCGCCTTCGCCCGCCCTGAGCGCGGCGAGGCGCACGCCTCCGCAGCGCCGCGCGCGGCCCAGGCACGCCCCGTGACCGACGCCGCCGCCGAGGCCAGGCTCGTGCGCACGCGCCTCATCGTGTCCGCGGTGTTCACCGTGCCGTTGTTCTACCTGTCCATGGGCCACATGTTCGGCTGGCCGCTGCCGGGATTTCTTGTGGGCGAGGCGAACGTCATGCCCTTCGCCCTCACGCAGTTTCTGCTGCTCCTGCCCGTGATCTTCGTGAATTTCAAGTTCTTTCGCGTGGGCTTCAAGACGCTTGCGCACGGCGCGCCGAACATGGACTCGCTCATTGCCATCGGCTCGGCGGCCTCCACTCTCTACGGCGTCTACGCGCTCTACAAGATAGGCTACGCGCTTGGCGCGGGCAACGTTCACGGCGCGCATGCGGCCGCCATGGACCTCTACTTCGAGTCGGCCGCCATGATCCTCACGCTCATCACGCTCGGCAAGTACTTCGAGGCACGCGCGAAGGGCAAGACCACCGACGCCATCGCCAAGCTCATGGACCTCGCGCCGAAGGAGGCCACCCGCCTGGTCGAGGGCCGCGAGGAGCGCATCGGCGCCGACGAGGTGCGCGAAGGGGACGTCCTTGTGGTGCGCGCCGGCGAGGGCGTGCCGGTGGACGGCACGCTCATGGAGGGCGCGGGCACGGTGGACGAATCGGTGGTGACCGGCGAGAGCGTGCCCGTGGACAAACACCCGGGCGATCAGGTGACGGGGGGCACCGTCAACCGCACAGGCTGGTTCGCCATGCGGGCCGACCGCGTGGGCGACGACACGACGCTTGCCGGCATCGTGCGCCTCGTGGACGAGGCCACCTCCACGAAAGCCCCCGTGGAGAAGCTGGCCGACCGCATCTCGGGCGTGTTCGTGCCCGCGGTCATCGCCGTGGCGCTCGTCACGTTTGCCGTATGGACGCTCGCCTTCGGCGCGACGCTGGAGGTGGCGCTCTCGCATGCGGTGAGCGTGCTCGTCATATCGTGCCCCTGCGCGCTCGGTCTGGCCACGCCCACGGCCGTGATGGTAGGCACCGGTCGCGGGGCGCAGCGCGGCATCCTGGTGAAGTCGGCCGAGGCCTTGGAGACGGCTCATGGGGTGCGGACCGTCGTGTTCGACAAAACGGGCACCGTGACCAAAGGCGAGCCGAGCGTGACCGACGTTAAGGCCGCTCCCGGTGCCAGCGAGCCGCGCCTGCTTGACCTGGCGCTTTCCCTGGAGGAACGCTCCGAGCATCCACTTGCCCGCGCAGTGACGGAGTTCGCGCGGGGAAGAGGCGCCTGCGCGCAAGCAGTGGAGGGGTTCGCCCAGGTGCCCGGCGGCGGCCTGGAGGCGCGGGTCGAGGGGGCGTTCGCGCTCGCCGGCAACGCGCGCCTCATGGCGGAGCGCGGCGTGGACGTCGGCGCGCTGGCCGACGGAGCCGCTCGGCTTGCCGACGAGGGCAAGACGCCGCTGTTCTTCGCCCAGGACGGCAAGATGCTCGGCTTGATCGCCGTGGCCGACACCGTGAAGCCCACGAGCGCCGCCGCCCTGCGCGAGCTTGCCGCCATGGGCGTGCGCACGGTCATGCTCACCGGCGACAACGAGCGCACCGCCGCCGCCGTCCAGCGCCAGGTGGGCGCCGACGAGGTGGTGGCCGGGGTGCTGCCCGTGGGCAAGGAGCGCGAGATCCGCCGCCTGGCCGTGCGGGGCGCGGTCGCCATGGTGGGCGACGGCGTGAACGACGCGCCCGCCCTCGCCCGTGCCGACGTGGGCATCGCCATCGGTGCAGGTACCGACATCGCCATAGAAAGCGCCGACGTCGTGCTCATGCGAAGCGATCCTCTGGACGTGCCGGCCGCCATCCAGCTCTCGCGCGCCACGATGCGCACTATCAAGCAGAACCTGTTCTGGGCGCTCATCTACAACGCGGTGTGCATTCCTGTGGCCGCCGGCGCGCTTTCGGCCTGGGGCGTGAACCTCAACCCCATGATAGCCGCAGCCGCCATGAGCGCGAGTTCGGTGTGCGTGGTGACCAACGCCCTGCGGCTGCGCGGCTGGCGCCCGCGTTTCGCGTCGGCCGGGATTGAAGCCGAGGGCGCCTCGAGCGTCCGGGAGACTGCCGAAACCTCGAAGGTGCCCGCCGGCGCCAACATGCAAGGGGGCGCGGGAGCGCCCGAGCGAAAGGAGATCGTCATGGAGAAGACCCTGCACGTTGAGGGCATGATGTGCCAGCGCTGCGTCGCGCACGTGAAGCAGGCCCTCGAAGAGGTGGACGGCGTGGAGGAGGCCGTCGTGGACCTGGACGCCGGCACCGCCGTGGCAAAGCTTGCCCGCGAGGTGCCCGACGAGGTCCTGAAAGCCGCCGTCGAAGCGCAGGATTACGAAGTGACCGGCATTGCCGGATAGCCGCGAGGGGAGGGGCGGTGCGCCCCGCCGCGTTCATTCGGACGCGCTCGGCCGCGCATCGCCCCTCGCGCATCGCGCGCCGATTGACAACATCGCTTTCCCACTCTACAATATAAGAACGTTCGTTCGTATGCAAAAAGGAGGGAGAGGATGCGCGGCGAAAGCACCCCACGCGAAAGCGCCCTGCCGCTCCCTTCTTGGGAGGGGCCGGCCATCCTGCTTGTGGACCTGGACGCGTTCTTCGCCTCCGTCGAGCAACTGGACCATCCGGCCTGGCGCGGCAAGCCCGTCATCGTGGGAGGCGACCCCGACAAGCACGGGGTGGTGTCCACGGCCTCCTACGAGGCGCGGCCCTTCGGCGTGCGCAGCGCCATGCCCTCGTCCACCGCGCGCCGCCTGTGTCCCCACGCCATCTGGACCCGCGGGCGCTTCGACCGCTACCGCCAGATGTCCAACCAGATCATGGCCATCCTGCACGACGAGACGCCGCACGTGCAGCAGGTGAGCATCGACGAGGCGTTTTTGGACGTCACGCCCACCGCCGTGAACCGCGAGCATCCCGCAGCGGTGGCGCGACGCATACAGCGGCGCGTGGAGGAGCTGGGCGTAACGTGCTCCATCGGCGTGGGAACGTCCAAGACCGTCGCCAAGATCGCCTCCGACATGGACAAGCCGCGCGGCCTCACCGTGGTGTACCCGGGCGGCGAGCGGGATTTCCTCGCGCCTTTGCCCGTGCGCGCGTTAAGCGGCGTCGGCGCGGCGGCCGAGGAGCGGCTGCGCTCGCATGGCATCCGCACGCTCGGCGATCTCGCGGACGCCGACGTGAGCATGCTCGTGCGCTTGTTCGGCAAGAACGGCCTGGTCATGCACGTGCGCGCGAACGGAGGCGACAACGCCCCGGTGGAGGAGGACGACGCGGTCAAATCCGTCTCCAACGAGACGACGTTCGCCCGCGACCTCACCGAGCGCGCCGACGTGGAGGCCGCCATCGCCACGATGGCGGCAAAGGTGGGGCGCCGTCTGCGCCGCAAGGGGCTTAAAGGACGCACGCTGAGCCTGCGGGTGAAGTTCGACGATCGCAGCGTGCGCTCGGTGCAGCGTCAGCTGCCCGTCCCTTCCGACGACGAGCTGGCCTTCACGCCGCAGCTTGAGCGCATGGTGGACGAGGTGTGGCGACCCGGCATGCCGCTTCGCCTGATAGGGGTGGGGATGAGCGGCTTTGCCGAAGGAGGCGCGGTGCAGCAGAGCCTCTTCGACGTCTCCGAAGCCGCGCCCGCCGAAGGCGACGTGCCGCCCGCCATCAAGGACGAGCGCAAGCGCCGCGGCCTCATCGAGGCCACCGACCTGGTGCGCGACCGTTTCGGCGAGGAAGCCGTCCGCTTCGGCCGCGAGCTGCGTGGCAAGGGCAACACCACCGGCTCGGCCTCCAAGAACCCCGCCGACTACAAGTGACGCCTTGCTCGTTAGGGTGGGCTATGCTGATTCGAGTTTGTTTTCGGCGTTGTGGGCCTCATCAGAAGATCATTTGGGATAATGAGTCGCATCATGGTTTCCATCAGGCAATTCCGAAAGACAGGAACCGACATGTCAGAGATGTATATAACTCAGTTGCATGCTAACAAAGTAAGACATCTTTGCGATGTCACCATCCCTCTCTCAATAGACAAACGTAAACATCTTATCCTTACAGGGAAAAACGGCAGTGGCAAGACAAGTTTGATGGAGGCAGTGGCAGGCCATCTTGATTCCATCACAAAGCACGACAGACTTTCCACCGCAAAGAAAAGCCTTCCCATAGACGAGAATTCGCTAAAAAAGCAACTTGCGAACAATGATTCGGAAGGAGCTGAGGAGACTAGAGAGCGTATAAAGTTTTGGCATGAAGAGATAAAGAACCTATCGCACGGTTTAGATCTAGAGTTATCGTGCGCTCCTTCTAGCTTTAAGTCGGCATTTTCGCGAGGACATTTTGTCATCGCATTCTACAAATGCGACCGAACCTTCTCGGCGATCATTCCCAAACAGATCGAAAAAGTGGAGCTCAAGGAAAGCTACGGCATAGAGGAAGATTATCCGCGCAAAGATTTTGTTAAGTACCTGCTCGATCTTAAAATGACGCAAGCGCTTGCCATTTCAAATGGCAATACTGCTAAAGCCCAAGAGATTACCCAGTGGTTTGACAACCTCCAAGATCTTCTGCGCGACGTTTTCGACGACGCTTCCGTGGAGATCGTCTTCGATGAGGACACGTTCGAGTTCTTCATTCGCATGGATGATCGCGAGCCATTCGACTTCAACAGCATGTCAAGCGGGTACGCTGCGGTGTTCGATATCGTGCTCGATCTGATGATGCGAATGAAACGTCAGGTGGGATACCGGTTCGATTTCACCCTTCCCGGGATCGTGCTCATCGACGAGATAGAAACACATCTGCACCTACAGCTGCAAAGGAAAATACTGCCGATGCTCACGCAGCTCTTTCCTCATGTGCAATTCCTGGTGTCGACGCATTCTCCGTTTGTGATAAGCAGCATTGACGATGTGATCATCTACGACCTTGAAAGAAGAATGCTTGTTGAAGGCGGCCTCACCAATGTTCCGTACGAGGGGATAGTGGAAGGCTATTTCGAAGTAGATACTTTGTCTGAGGAGTTGTCGGAGAAGTTCTCTCGCTACAAGGAGCTTGCGGAAAAGCCTGAGCTCACGAACGACGAGCTTGAGGAAATCGTGAGGCTCGAATTCTATCTCGACGAGACTCCCGACTACCTTGGTCTTGAATTCGCAACCGAATACAAGCAGGTCAAGTTGGAATTGGCTCAGAGGATGGGGTAGCCATATGGTAAAAGTGGAAAGGAGCCAGCCCGCTCCGGCATCGCTTGCTGAGGAGGCGCGCAAGGCCGACGGGGCGTGCAACGGAAAAGACGTTATCGAGCGTCTTGCATCCGATTTCAACGATAAGTGTTACATTTGCGAGCTGAAGGGGCTGCAAGACCCTAATGTCGAGCATCTGCTTCCCCACGAACAAGGCAAGCGCCATGACTTGAAATTCGACTGGGACAACCTTTTCTGGTCGTGCTCGCATTGCAATCAGGTGAAAAACAAATCGCGGTATGCTGCGGGCATCATCGACTGTTGCAAGCGTGATCCGGAAACCGCCATCCACTTTGGCATGAAGGGCAGTGAGCTCGACATTCGGCCTATTCAACTGGATGATGAGGCAAAACGAACGGCAGAGCTGGTTTTTGAGGTGTTCAACACGCGCAAAACAGGAATGCGCACGCAAGCGAGCAGCCATCGTATGAGAGAGCTCCAGAAGGAGATGAACGTTTTGTTTACCGAGCTTCAAACCTACGGCGAAAACGAACGGTCCGCATGGACCAAAATGCGCTTGAGCGCATTGTTGAGACGTGAAAGTGCGTTCGCGGCCTTTAAGCGATGCTACGTCAGACAGCATCTTAACGAGTATCCCGCTTTGGCGGAATACGTGGCGTGACCGATTGGTTTCATTGACCGCAAGTGACGCCCCCGCCCGTCGTCACGACGGGCGGGGAGCGGGATTCAGGGCATTCGGACAAGGGCGAGAACACCAAATGTCGTGGCCAAAATACAACAAATACCAAGATCAGCACGGTGGTGGCTCACCGCGTATCAACTTTGCCGTCGGCGTCTCTCCACCGGGAAGGGATAAAAAGCCAACCAAGATGTCAGTACGAAGTCAAGCAGGCGCCTAGCGCTCGTTCGCCAGGAAGAACAGCGCCATGGTGCCGGGGCCGGAGTGGGCCCCGATGACCGGGTCCACGTAGTTGATGACGACCTCTTTCACGCCGAAGCGGCTCTTCACCTGCTCGGCCACGTACTCGGCCTCCTCCAGGCAGTCGCCGTGGGTGATGAAGACCATCTGCTCGCCAATGGGCGCGATCGCCGTTTTCTCCATATGGTCCACCAGCGCGTTGAGCGACTTCTTGCGCCCGCGCACTTTGCTCATGGGGATGAGGCGCCCCTCGTCGTCCACGTGCATGACCGGCTTGATGTTGAGCATCGTGCCTGCCCACGCGCTCGTGCGCGACACGCGCCCGCCGCGGAACAAGAACATGAGGTCGTCCACCGTGAACCAGTGGGCCAGGTGCAGCTTGTTGGCCTCCACCCAGTCGCGCACCTCGTCGATGGACGAGCCCGTGCGCGCCCGCTGCACGGCGTGCCACACGAGCAGCCCCTGCCCGCCCGAGGCCGCCAGCGTGTCCACAGCGTAGAGCTTGCGATTGGGAAACTCGCCCGCAAGCTGCTTCATCAGCAGCTCGGTGGCTTCGAACGTGCCCGAAAGCCCGCTTGAGAAGCCCAGATACAAAATATCGCGCCCCTGCTCCAAAAGCCCGCGCATGAGCGCCTCGGAATCGGCCAGGTTCGGCAGCGACGTGGTGATCACCTTGCCTTCGCGCATCATGGTGTAGAACTGTTTGAGGTCGGTATGCTCGCCTTTGAGGTAGCTTTGGTACTGCTCGCCGTCCACCATGAAGGTGAGGGGCAGGATGTGCAGCCCGAACTCGTCTATCATCTCCTCGACGAGGTTGCTGCTGGAATCGGTGACGATCTCGAAGTCCATGGGAGCCTCCGCTTTCTTACGACTCCGCTCCGAAAGCAGAGCCGTGTTTTCTTGCCGAACGCAATATAGCACACAACGTGCGTATACGATGACGGGTTGATGCGCATGCGTCGAGTATAATGGTGGGCCAGCGATTCCGGGCGCTGCCGACTCTCCATCGGCTTTGATGCCCGATGGGAAGCGAGGTGCATGGTTTATGGGCAACGTGCTGGAAGAATATCGCAGGCAGAAGCGCATCGGGCTTGAAGGCAGCATTTACCACAAAACGCAAGTTGAACTTGCCTATAACTCGAACCATATCGAAGGGTCGCGCCTGACCGAGGACCAGACGCGACAGATTTTCGAGACGCGTACTGTTGAGGGTTTTGTGCGCCTTGACGATGTTCGGGAGGCTGCGAACCATTTCCGCCTGTTCGACCTCATGCTGGACACGGCCGACGAACCGCTTTCGATCAACCTGGTCAAGCAGTTTCATCGTGTCTTGAAGGAAGGCACTGATCAGGCCCTTTCCGATGTGGCGTACGAGCCGGGCGTGTTCAAGACTTTGCCAAACGAGGTGGGGGGCGTGCTCACGACCGCCCCCCAGGACGTGCCCGCCCGCATGAACGCATTGCTGGACTCCTACCAAGCAGAACCGCGCACGTTTGCGTCTATCGTCGGCTTTCATTGGCGGTTCGAACGGATTCATCCCTTTCAAGACGGCAACGGGCGCGTGGGTCGTATCATCATGTTTCGCGAATGCCTTGTAAACGACATCGTTCCTTTCATCGTGCGAGACGATACGAAAGCGTATTATTACCGCGGGCTTGCGAACTACGATGACGAGCCCGGGTGGCTGCTCGACACCTGCCGCAGTTTCCAAGACGATTTCGTAGCGCGGTTTTTGCCGCTCGTTCCGCATGTGGAAGCAACGGAGATAGGGTAGGGCCGGACTTTCTCGGTGGAATCGAAGGTCGCTTTTCCTTATACTGAACAAGTTTGACGAATACGGGGGCCAGCGGATGGTCGCCCGAGCGGATACCGAGCGGATAAGAGGAAAGGCACGTTTCAGTGGGCAACACGTACAAGGACACGATGAACCTTCCCAAGACCGACTTCGCGATGCGGGCGAACCTGCCCGAGAACGAGCCGAAGCGGCTGGCGAGGTGGGAGGAAGAGCATATCTACGAGCGCGTGCTCGAAAAGAACAAGGACGGCAAGCCGCACATCCTGCACGACGGGCCGCCGTACGCCAACGGCCCCATCCACATCGGGCATGCCTTCAACAAGATCCTCAAGGACTTCGTCAACAAGTCCCATGCGCAGCGCGGCTTCTTCACGCCCTACGTGCCCGGCTGGGACTGCCACGGCCAGCCCATCGAGCACATGGTGGAAAAGACGCTCGGCCCCGAGAAGATGGCCGCCATCGACCAGCCCACGCTGCGCCGTTTGTGCCGCGAGTGGGCCGAGAAGTACGTGGACGTGCAGCGCGAGGGCTTCAAGCGCCTCGGCGTGAACGCCGATTGGGAGCATCCCTACCTCACGTTCACCCCGAACTACGAGTCGGGCAACGTCGAGGTGTTCAAGAAGATGTACCTAGACGGCTCGGTGTACCGCGGCCGCAAGCCCATCCACTGGTGCAAGCGCTGCCACACCGCGCTCGCCGAGGCCGAGATCGAGTACTCCGACGAAGAATCGCCCTCCATCTTCGTGCGCTTCAAGCTTGACGCGATGCCCGGCGTGTTCGAGGCCGCAGGGGCAACCGGCGACGCGCACGTGCTCATCTGGACGACCACGCCCTGGACGCTGCCGGCCAACACCGCCGTGTCGCTTGCGCCCGACGCCGACTACGTGATGGTGGCGGCCGACGGAGCGAACATGATCTTCGCCCGCGAGCTGGTGGAGCAGGTGGCCGAGATCGCCGGATGGGAGGATTACGACCTCGTGCGCGGCGAGGACGGCGAGCCGGTGGCCCTCAAGGGCCGCGAGCTCACGGGCCTTGCCTACACGTGCCCCATCAGGCAAGACCTCAAGGGCACCATCATCTACGGCGACCACGTCACGCTCGACTCGGGCACGGGCGCGGTGCACACGGCCCCCGGCCACGGCCAGGACGACTACCTGGTGGCGCTGGAGTTCGACGTGCCGCTGCTCATGCCGGTGGACGACAACGGCGTGCTCACCGACGAGGCGGGTTCCTTCGCGGGGCTTGACGTTGATGAGGCAAACCCGGCCATCATCGAATGGCTGCGCGAGCGCGGCACGCTGGTGGCCGAGAAGAGGATCCTGCACAGCTACCCGCACTGCTGGCGCTGCCACGAGCCGGTCATCTTCCGCGCCACCGACCAGTGGTTTGTTGCCATGGACAAAAACAGCCTGCGCGAGCGGTCGCTCGACGCCATCTACAACCAGGTGGAATTCGTGCCGAAGTGGGCCGAGAACCGCATCGGGAGCATGGTGGCCGACCGCCCCGACTGGTGCATCTCGCGCCAGCGTTCCTGGGGCGTGCCCATCCCCGTGTTCAAGTGCGCCAAGTGCGGAAGCACGGTGGCCACCGAGGCCACCTTTGACGCGGTGATCGACCTTTTCAACCGCGAAGGCGCCGACGCGTGGTTCACGCGCGAGCCCTCCGAGTACCTGCCGCGCGGCACGAAGTGCGAGGCGTGCGGCTCCTTCGAGCTCATGCCCGAGAAGGACATCCTCGACGTGTGGTGGGAAAGCGGCGTGTCGCACACCTCCGTGTTGAGGCACCGCGAGGGCGAGGGACTGCGCTTCCCGGCCGACCTGTACCTGGAAGGCTCCGACCAGCACCGCGGTTGGTTCCAGTCGTCGCTTCTCACCAGCATGGGCGCCTACGGGGTGCCGCCGTACAAATCGGTCATGCACTGCGGCTTCACGGTGGACGAGCAGGGGCGCAAGATGTCCAAGTCGCTTGGCAACGGCGTCGATCCGGCCGAGGTCATGGAGAAGTACGGCGCCGACGTTTTGCGCCTGTGGGTGGCCAGCGTCGACTACTCCCAGGACGTGAGCATCTCCGACAACATCTTGAAGCAGGTCTCCGACGCCTACCGCCGCTTCCGCAACACGTTCCGCTTTTTGCTGGGCAGCCTGGACGACTTCTCGGACGCGCTCGTCGTGGGCGACTGGGAGGCGCTCGAGCCCATCGACCGCTACATGATGGCCAAGACCTACCTGCTGGTGACCGAGGTGGAGGCCGCCTACGACGCGTGCCGCTTCAACGCGGCGTACCGCGCGTGCTACGACTTCGTGAACGACCTGTCGGCCATCTACATGGACGTGGCGAAGGACCGCCTGTACTCCGAGGCGCCAAACAGCCCGCGCCGCCGCGCCGCGCAGACGGTGCTCATGAACATCCTGGAATCGCTCGTGCGCGTGCTGGCGCCGGTGCTGTCCTTCACGACCGACGAGGTGTGGGAGCACTATCCTAAAGGTATGCGCGCCGCGCGCGGAGACGCTCTGACAAGTGTGCAGCTGGCCGGCTGGCCCGCCCGCGCGGACTTCGCGCCCGCCCTGCCCGCCGACGTGCAGGGCGAGATCAACGCGTTCGCGCCGGCGCTCGCCGCGCGCGAGGCGGTGACCAAGGCGCTCGAGGACGCGCGCGCCGCCAAGCTGGTCAACAAGAGCCAAGAGGCCGCCGTCACCCTGACGGCGCCGGCAGAGGAGCTGGCGGCCCTCAAGGCGTTCGGCCCCGAGGCGCTCGGCGAGCTGTTCATCGTCTCTGGCGTGGACTTCGCCCAGGGAGACGAGCTTTCCGCAGCCGTCCGTCCCGCCGACGGCGAGAAGTGCCCGCGCTGCTGGAACTACCGCGAGCTTGGCGGCAACCCGGCCCATCCGCACGTGTGCGCGCGCTGCGGCGACGCGCTTGACGCCATCGGGTTCGCCGAAGGGGAGTAGCGCTTTGGACGAGCAGACGAGCGCGCCCGCGTCCTCGCAGACGCGGGCGCACCGCAAGCGCACCATGATCCTGTTCGCCCTTGCCACGGCAGCGTGGTTTGCCCTCGACGTGGCCACGAAGGGCTGGGTTGCGGGCGGCTGGGAGCAGGGCGAGGTGATCGCGGGTCCCTTTTTCGGGCTTGTGCGCTTCCATCTGGTGCACAACACCGGCATGGCCTGGGGCATGTTCGGCGACTCGACGTTTTTCCTCGGCGTGATGTCGCTTGCGGTGTGCGCCGCCGTGACAGCGTACCTCCTCGCGCTCGCAGGCCGCCTGACCGCGCTCGAGGCGGTGGGCACCGCCTTGGTGGTGGGGGGAGGCCTCGGCAACGCGCTCGACCGTTTCACGCTGGGCTACGTGGTGGACTTCATCGAGCCCGTGTTCATTGACTTCCCGGTGTTCAACGTGGCCGATATCGGCGTGACGTGCGGGTTCGTTCTGGTCGTGCTCGGGCTTGTTCTGCGGGAGCGGCGCGAGGCGGCCCTCCTCGGCGCCGAGGAGGGCGCGGATGGCAAGTCCGGCGACGACGAGGGCGAGGGCCGATGACGCGCCTGCTCTCCCACACCGTGGATCCCGCCGACGCGGGCAAGCGCCTCGACGCGCTTTTGGCAGAGCGGGGCCTCTACCCGAGCCGAAGCGCCGCGGCTCGCGCGGTTGAGGAGGGAGCCGTCTACGTCAACGGGGCCGTGGTGGCGAAGCGCCACGTCGTGACCGCCGGGGCCATGATCGTCTACCAAGCGCCCGAGACGCCCGTCTTTGGCCCCGTGGTCGGCCAGCCCATAGACTTGGACATCCGCTTCGAGGACGAGCACCTCATCGTGCTCTCGAAGCAGGCGGGGCTTGTGTGCCACCCGTCTGTCGACCACGCCGACGGAACGCTGGTGAACGCGCTCATCCACCACTGCGGGGCCGAGCACCTGTGCAACGTGCAGGGCGAAGACGACCGCCTGGGCATCGTGCACCGCCTTGACCGCGACACGACGGGCCTCATGCTGGCCGCCAAGGACGACGCCACCGGCTACGCCCTCATGGCCGACATCCGCGACCGCGCGGTGGACCGTCGCTACCTCGCGCTCGTGCACGGCTCGATTGCGCACGACACCGGCATGATAGACGCGCCCATCGCCCGCGCCGCCTCCGATCGCACCCGCATGGCCGTGCGCGACGTTCCCTCGGCCCGCGAGGCGGTGACCACGTTCCGGGTGCTCGAGCGCTTTGCCTGCGGTCCGCGCGACAACGGCTACACGCTTGTGGACTGCAAGCTGTTCACCGGCCGCACGCACCAGATCCGCGTGCACATGGAGTACGCGAAGCATCCGCTTGCGGGCGATCCCGCCTACACGGCGCACGCCCCCAAGGATCCGGCGGCCGACCTAGGGCTTTGCCGCCAGTTCCTCCACTCCTTCCGTCTCTCCTTCACCCATCCGGCGACGGGGGAGGAGCTGTGCTTTTTCGACGCGCTGCCGCCAGACCTCCAAGAGGTTCTCGATGAGCTTGCGCCCCGAAGCGAAGGCCGAACAGCCGCCGGCGACGAGGTCTTGGGCGCGCGCTGCGACCGCAGCTAGCGCCGGACACCGCCCAAAAGACGGCTGCGTCCGGTTTTTCGGTTCTTTCGCCGGCTCCTCGGCAAGCCGGCAAGGCAATGGGCTACACTGTAGCCCGATCATACGAGGGCGCGGCGGATCCGCCGCGCCTTGCCCGACTGCAGGAAGGCGGTGAGCAACGTGGTGGTGGGCGAACGTTGCGGAGTGCTCCTTGTCAACACCGGAACCCCGGCCGAACCCCGGCCTCGTGCGGTGCGCGCCTACCTGTCCCGGTTCCTCATGGACAAGCGCATCGTGCCCATGAACCGCTTCTGCTGGCGCATCATCCTCCACCTGTTCATCCTCCCGCGCCGCGGCCGCGCCTCGGCGGAGAAGTACGCCAAGATATGGACCGACGAGGGGTCGCCTTTCGCCGCGGCCCATCGGGAGATACAGGCGGGCCTTGAGGAGGCCCTGCGCGCCGAAGGGCGAAACGCCGTCGTCCGCTGCGCCATGAACTACAGCGACCCCTCCATCGCCTCGTGCCTGCGCGAGATGAGGGAGGCGGGCTGCTCACGCCTTGTGGTGCTGCCGTTGTACCCGCAAAGCGCCCACTCCACCACCGGATCGGTGTCCGACGGCGTGGAGGACGCCCTCGCGCGCCTGAGCTGGAACGTCCCCCGCTCGCTCATCGACAATTACCACGACAACCCCGCCTACATCCGCGCCATCGCCGCCTCCATCGAGCAGGCGGGGTTCGACCCCTCCTCCGACGACCGGCTCCTGTTCTCGTTTCACTCCATCCCCCTGGCCGACATCGAAGCGGGCGACACCTACGAGCTGCAGACGGGCGCTTCCAGCCTGCAGGTGGCCAGCGATCTGGGCATCGACCGCAACCGGTGGACCATCGGCTACCAGTGCCGCTTCGACAAAGGGCGCGAGTGGCTCAAGCCCTTCTCGCGTGAAACGCTCGCGCGGTGGGCCGAGGCGGGGGCCGGACGCGTGTTTTTGGTGTGCCCCAACTTCGCGGTCGACTGCCTCGAGACGCTCTACGACGTGGAGCACGAGCTGAAGCCGTTCTACTTCGACCATGTCCGCAAGACAGGGCGCGAACCCGACGAGGGGGAGTTCGTCTACGTGCCCTGCCTGGATCGCAGCCGCGCTCATCTCAGGGTGCTCGCCGACGTGCTGCGCCCCCATCTAGAGGAGGTATGACCCATGTCCGAAGACGAGAGCCGCTGCGAGGCAGCCTCGCATCAGAAGACGGTGCTGCTTGGTGTGACGGGCTGCATCGCCGCGTACAAGTCCTGCGAGATCGTGCGCCTGCTGCAGAAAGCCGGCGTGCGCGTGAAGGTGGTCATGACCGAGCACGCGACCGAGTTCGTGGGCCCGCTCACCTTCCGCTCGCTCACGCACGAGCCGGTGGGCGTGGGATTGTTCGACAACCCGTCAGACCCCATCCACCACATCTCCTTGGCGCAGGAGGCCGATTTGTTCCTCATCGCGCCGTGCACCGCCAACGTTATCGCGAAACTTGCCAACGGCCTGGCCGACGACTTGCTCACCACCACGGCGCTGGCCACCACGGCGCCGCTCGTCATCGCGCCGGCCATGAACGTGAACATGTACGAGAACGGGGCCACGCGCTACAACATCGGCAAGCTGCACATCCGCGGCGCGCGCATCATAGAGACGGGAGACGGCTACCTTGCCTGCGGCGACGTGGGGAAGGGCCGTTTGGCCGACGTAGAGGACATCGTGAGCGCCGTCCTTGACGAGCTGGGGCTTTCGCGCGATTTGGCCGGCAAGCGCGTCATGGTGACCGCCGGCCCCACCGTAGAGCCCATCGACCCGGTCCGCTACATATCCAACCATTCCTCCGGCAAGACCGGCTACGCCATAGCGCGCGCGGCCGCCCTGCGCGGCGCCGATGTGACGCTCGTGTCGGGGCCGGTGTCCATCGCGCCTCCCGAAGCGGTCCGCACGGTGCGGGTGCGCACGGCGCTCGAGATGTTCGAGGCGGCGCAGGAGGCGTTCGGAGCCGCCGACATCGCCGTGTTCGCCGCCGCCGTCGCCGACGTGCGCCCAAAGCAGGCCGCGCCGCGCAAGCTCAAAAAGGGCGAGGCGGATGCCGCGCTGGGCGCCATCGAGCTGGTGGAGAACCCGGACATCCTCGCGACGCTGGCATCCTCCAAGAAGCGCCAGGTGGTGGTGGGGTTCGCCGCCGAGACGGACGACGTGGTGGCCAACGCCGAGAAGAAGCTCTCGACCAAGCACGCCGATCTTGTGGTGGCCAACCAGGTGGGCGAGGGCAAGGCCTTCGGCACCGACGACAACCAGGTGTGGTTCGTGGACGACGAGGGCGTGGAGGAACTCCCCCGCATGTCGAAGGAGCGCCTCGCCGACGCCATCCTCGACAAGGCGCTCGAGTTCGTCCGATGAGGCTTCGCCGCGCGGCGGATGGTGCGGCTCTCGTGGTTCTCGCAGGATCCCGCGCCCGCCTTCGGTCGAGCGCGCAAAATTCTTCTTGCAAACAGCTGCGCATACCGCTATCATAGTCGGCGCTGCTTCGGAAGGTTCGCCTTCCGGGAAGCGGAAACGGGTTGTGGCGCAGTTTGGTAGCGCACTTGACTGGGGGTCAAGGGGTCGCAGGTTCAAATCCTGTCAACCCGACCAGGGGATCGCAGGCCGCAGGCTTCACGCTTGCGGCCTGTTTCGTTTTTTCGCAGAGGCGCAGCCCCGTGGGATCTGTCCCAACCGACCGCCTTCAATTCCCGTGGTCCGCCGCGAAACAAGGCGCCTACGATACGCATACGGTTCGCAAGCCCAAAGGCCGCGCTCCGCGCGCTCGCCTATCCTTTTCGGCATCGTCATCGGCATCCGTGGATAGGAGTTCCCCATGAGCATCATCGTATGGATCATCATAGGCGGTTTGGCCGGCTGGATTGCGAACATGATCATGAAGACGGACGGCAGCCTTATCAAGAACATCGTGACGGGCATCGTCGGCGCGCTCGTCGGCGGGTTCGTCATGAGCTTCTTCGGCGCGGAGGGCTTCACCGGATTCAATCTGTGGTCGTTCCTCGTCGCCCTCGTAGGATCCATCATCCTGATCGCCGTCATCAACCTGCTGACCGGCGGCAAGCGCGCCTGATCGCAACGCTGCGAACGGCATCGGCACGGCACGTCCCCGCCCCTTTCTGAAACGTCCCGCAGATCGGTTGGGCGAAAGACCCCCTTGAAGCGCCAAGCGGATCGGGGGACCGCGTGACGCGCAGGCCGCGACCCTCCGTTGTCTGGCCGTGGCAGCTCGCGTATACTGCAACGGGAACAATGCCGGAAAACAGGGGAGGGCGCGCGTGCGGGATCGGGAACAGGCTGTTGCAGGGACCTCTCCGGAGGAGCAGAGCATCAGCCGCATGGGGACGGCGGGCACGTTCAGGCTGCTGCTGGAGTTCTCCATCCCCGCGGTCGTCGGCGTTGTGGTGCAGATGCTCTACAACGTCATCGACGCGGTGTATGTGGGCCATGCCGTCGGCCCGGACGGCTTGGCGGCCACCACGGTGTCCAACCCCTCCATGACGGCCATGACGGCCGTGGCCATGCTGGTGGGCGTGGGAGGCAACGCGTTGGCGGCCATCAGGTTGGGGGAGAGGCGCCATGATGTGGCCGAGGAGGTTTTGGGCAACAGCCTGACGCTGCTCGCGTTCGTGTCTGTTGCGGTGTGGGCCGGCTCCTTGTTCGCCCTCGAACCCATTCTGCGCTTCTCGGGCGCCGACGACGCGGTGCTGCCCTTGGCGAAGGACTTCATGGTTCCCATCGTGGCGGGCTGTCCGCTGCAGTTCGTCGCGTTCGGCATGAACAACTTCATCCGCACCGCGGGGCATCCCAACCGCGCGCTCGGCTCCATGCTCGTCGGCACGGGAGCCAACGTGGCGCTCGGCTACCTGTTCATCGTCGTTTTGGACGGCGGCATGCGCGGTGCCGGCCTGGCCACGGTGTGTTCGTGGGCGATCTCCGCCGTGTTCGTCATGCAGTTCTTCCTCAAGAAAGGCTCTCCCATGCCGCTTCGCCGCGCGGCGCTTCGACTGCGCCCTCGGTTGGCTCTGCGCATCTGCGCGCTCGGCGTGGCACCGTCGGTCATGGAGCTGGGCTACGCAGTGTCCTCGGCCATCGAGAACAACCTGCTCGTGCTCTACGGCACCACCGATCCTCTGGGCGTGGACGGCGCGCTCGCCGTTATGCGCGTGGTGGTGGCGGTGGGCATGTTCACCTTCATGCCGATGATGGGCATCGCTATGGGAGCGCAGCCCATCATCGGCTACAACTACGGAGCGCGCAAACTCGACCGCATGAAGCGCGTCCTGCTGCAGGCCATCGGCCTGGCTGCGGCGATCACCGTGCCGCTGTGGCTTTCCGTCATCCTCGTGCCCGACCTCTACGCGCATCTATTCGGCCTACCCGACGAGTACATGGCCGAAACCGCCTGGGCGCTCGTGCTCTACCTCATGTTCATCCCCGTGCTTTCGGTCCAAAGCATCGGATCGAACTACTTCGACGCCACCGGGCAGGCGCTTAAGGCAACCTTGCTCACCCTCACGCGCCAGATACTGTTCCTCATACCGTTGCTTCTGTACTGTCCTCGAATCCTTCCCGGCCTGCTTCCGCTCACGCCACTCGAATGCGTGTGGTTCGCTCCGTCGCTTTCCGACCTTGCCTCCACGCTGCTCGTGTCGGTGTTTCTGCTGATCGAGCGCGGACGCTTGCGCAAGCTGGAGCGCGGTTGACTCGCAAAGGGGCAGGGCGTTCGCTGACGACGCGGCCGCTCGCCTGTCCGAGCGCACCGCTTGCGGGCGACGATGCCGTCCGAAAACCCTTTCACCGAGCAAACGCCCCTGACGCGACCGGGGTAAGCGTCGTCGGCCCGTTCTTTGGTAAAGTGCGATGAAAGCGGCGTTCGGCCGCTTTCATCGTTTACCTGTCGGTTAAGGAGAAGGGGGAAGATTCGTGGCTATGCTCGGGTTTCTAATCCTTTTCCCGCTGGTTGTTGCCGGCGTCCTTCTGGTCGTGCGCAACAATCGGGCGAGAAACGCGATTGTCGGAGCCTCCGCCCTGGTCATCGGACTGGCGTCTGTATGGCTGGTCGTTTCCTGCCTGGGCGCTCCGTGGGTGTCCTTCGAGTTCCACTCGCCGGTGGTCGACTACGTCTGCCTTGCGGTGAGCGTGCTCGTCGCCGCAACCGTCCTGGTGTTCGGCATCCGCTACAAGAACGTTTGGGCGTGCGTGCTGGCGGCCGTCCAGCTCGTCGGCTCCCTCGTGTTCGAGCTCGGGTTCGCCCACGGCGTGGCCGTGGGCGAGGCGCTCTACCTCGACTCGCTCTCGCTGCTCATGGCGTTCATCATCGGCGTGGTGGGCGGCGGCATCTGCGTGTACGCCTTGGGCTACATGGAGGACTTCCAGGAGCACGAGCCGGAGGGCGCCAAGGACCGCCGCCCGACGTTTTTTGCCCTCATGTTCGTGTTCCTCTCCGCGATGTTTCTCATCGTGTTCTCCAACAACATGGTGTGGCTGTTCACGGGCTGGGAGGTCACCACGGTGTGCTCGTTCCTCCTCATCGGGTTCACCCGCACCGAGGAGGCCATGCGCAACGCCTTCCGCCAGATCGTCATGAACCTCGCCGGCGGCATCGCGTTTCTGGCGGCGCTCTTCATCATGGCGGTGCAATTCCAAACGCTTTCCTTCCTGGAGTTTTTGCGCATCGGCGTGGAAAACCCCGCTCTGGTGGCGCTGCCGGTGACCGCTCTCGCGTTTGCGGGCCTTACCAAAGCCGCTCAGATGCCCTTCCACACGTGGCTGCTCGGCGCCATGGTGGCGCCCACGCCCACAAGCGCGCTCCTTCACTCGTCCACCATGGTCAAGGCCGGCGTGTTCCTGCTCATCAAGCTGGCGCCTGTTCTGATGGTGAGCGTCGTCCCGGCCGTCATGGTCATCCTCGTGGGCGGATTCACGTTCCTGTTCTGCTCGTTCATGGCCATCAGCCAAAGCAACGCCAAGCGCGTGCTCGCGTACTCCACCATCGCCAACCTCGGCCTCATCACGGCCTGCGCGGGCGTGGGTACCCCCGAGGCCGTCTGGGCGGCGGCGTTCCTCGTGCTGTTCCACGCCATCGCGAAGTCGCTTCTGTTCCTGTGCGTGGGCACGGCCGAGCACCACATCGGCAGCCGCGACATCGAGGACATGGACCTTCT
>DXCU01000036.1 GCA_019115845.1 Candidatus Rubneribacter avistercoris
GGGGGCGAGCAAGCGCGCAGGGGAGGCGGGCGCAGGGAAGGAGCGCAGAGAGGCGCGGTGGACTCGCACGGTGATCAGAGCAGGTTCGCAGGGGCCTCACGGCAGCGCAGAGACGCAGAGGGGGGTGCGAAGAAAGGCGGGCAGCGGGGCTCGTGGAGCGGGCGGTGGGTTGGATCGCAGGAAGACTGGATAGGCCCCAGAGAAACGGGCGTTCCCTTTCGCCTCGGCCGACACTGAAAAACATCGGGGTCTCCATTGAAAATCAAGGCGGAGGATGCTGAAAACAAGGGAAATTCAAGCGACGGGGAGTCTTTTTCCATCGGCTCATTGTGGAAAATGTTGAAAACTTCTTTTTCATTCGAGAGGCGTTGTGGAAATCCCCATGAGGACAGTTTTGTCAAGATGCATTTTGCAAAAATTTGACAAGCCGCTCATCAGGCATTAGTGAAAGAGGAAAACAAAAACATGCGCATGAACTGGTGTTTTTCTTTTCAAGAAGCGAAGGGGGAGCGGATTCCCCCGTTCGGCCGACCGAAGCTTCGACAAAACGAACGTCCATACGATGGCGCGAGCCAAGAACGCCCGATTCTCCGAAAAGCCGCCTTTCGGCAAGACGGTATTAACAATGGAGGGAGGTTTTTCACCGTTTCCCCCTTCCGCTTTCAGCCTGTTTCTTGTTGTTTTCCACAATTTCTGAATGAAAAGTGGAAAACCTTGAAAACACCGTGTGAAACAGCGGGGAATTTTTCTGCAAACGTCCGATTTCCCCAATTACCCCTCTATAACATCGCAGGTGAATAGATTCTCAAGTGAAAAAACGCTACAATGCTCATGAAAGTCTTTGAATGAATCTGAAAAATCGATCTGAAAAACGGAACACCATTGGACAACCAGATTGAACAAGCAGGTCACCCCGCACCCTCGCCCGCCGAGAACGGTGAAAGCCCCTACGATTACGCCCATGTGAGCTCGACGGCGCGAATAGCGCTCTACGACGACCTCCTCAGCGCGCCGCGCGTGACCGAGATCGCCCCGGCGCCCACCGCGGACTACATCGAAAACCTTGCCTCGAGCGTCTACGAGCAGGCGAAGGCGTCCGGCGGCACCATCCCCTACACGGTTATCCGGGAGGTGTCCGAAAACTTCATCCACGCGCGCTTCGCCGAAGTGACGGTGTCGATACTCGACGGGGGCAACACCATCCGGTTCGCCGACCAGGGGCCGGGGATACGACAGAAGGAGAAGGCCCAGCTCCCCGGATTCACCTCGGCGGTCGAGCCGATGAAACGCTACATACGAGGCGTGGGGTCGGGCCTTCCCATTGTGAAGGAGTACCTGGACTTTTCGCACGGGACCATCGCTATAGAGGACAACCTTGGGACCGGATCCGTGGTGACCATCAGCCTTGAGCGCCATCCTTCCGACGTTCCGGGCGGAGCTGGGGAACCGGCCGGAGGGGTCCCCGGCGAAATGGAGCGGATCGGCATGCAAGGCCAAGGACCCCTGGAGGGTCCATGGCCCCAAGCCCAGGAGCCCCCCCTCGCGCATCCGAGCTACCAAGCGGCTGGCTACCCCGCCGCCGCAGTTGCGCCTGCCGCCGCAGCTGCGGCCGCCTACCAGGCTCCTCCCGCATACCCCTACGCGCCGTCGGGCTACCCCGCCATGCCCGCCGCAGGAGCCGGGTACGGCTACCCCGCCGCGCCAGGCGTGCCCGTGGCCGCGGCGCCTCACGACCCATACCGTCAGTACCCGACGGCCGCTCTCGCCTCCCCTTTGACCCAGCGGGAGCGGGACTTCCTTGCCCTGTTCCTCTCCGAAGGGGCTTTGGGGGTGACCGACCTCGCCCATCTGACCGGCGCGCCTGCGTCGAGCACGCACGCGGCGCTCTCCAAGCTCGAGAAAGCCGGCCTCATCGAGAAAACGCACGGGCAAAAGCGCGTTTTGACGAATCTGGGATACCAAGTGGCGCGTTCCCTGTGAACGTCTTTGCCTGACCATTCGGTTTTGTATACAATCGAACCCACGCCGGACGGCCCTCGGAAGCACGCGGGGCGGCGACCGACGGAGGTTCCCCGCCAAGAAAGCAGCGTATGGACAGCCAAACACTCGAGCAAGCCTGGCAAGACGTGTGCAACCAGGTTAAAAGCTACAACAGCACAGACCCTTCGCAAATAGACGCGTTCTTCTCCCGTCTGCGCCTTCAGGCCATGAGCGAAGGGTTCGCCATGCTGACGGCCGACAACGACTTCATTAGAACCTGGATAGAGCGACATTATTCCTCGCTTATCAAACAAGCGTTCGAGGATTTGCATCGGGTTCCGTTCACCGTGATCATCGAGGTTGACGACACGGCGTCGAACACGGGCGGCCCCTCCGCCGCTGCTGCGCCCGCAGCGGCTGGGGCGGCGCCTGCGGCCGTCACCGCCGTCGCTGCGCCGGCGCCCACCGCCGCGTCGGCTGCGCCCGCAGCTGTCGCCGCCTTCGCCCCTGCGGGCGCCGCCGTCTCTGGCTCTCCCGCAACCGGCGCCGCCGCGCGCGCGGGCGCCGCGGCAGCGACGCGGCCCGATGCGATCCGCCCGATCGAAGCCGGTGGCGTCGCGCCTGCGCAATCCGGCTCGGCCGAAGCCCCGCGCACCGCCGACGCCCGCCGTGAGCCCAACGACTCCGCAGCGACCGACGAAAGCAGCCCGTGCGCCGAAAACCCCACGTCAACGCTCACGTTCGAGAACTTCGTCATCGGGGATTCCAACCGCATGGCGTACTCGATGGCTGTGGCGGTGGCCGAGATGCCGGGCAAAGCCCATCTGAACCCCCTGTTCATTTACGGAAAGTCGGGGTTGGGCAAAACGCACCTCATGCGCGCCATACAAAACTACGTGACCGAGACGATGCCCCACCTGTCCGTCATCTACGTGGACTCCGCCGAACTCCTCTCCGACTACATGGAGGCCAGCGCCGCGCACGACAAGGAGAAATCGAGCTACAAGAACTTCAAGACGCGCTACGAGGAGGCGGATGTCCTGCTCATCGACGATGTCCAATACCTTCAGGGCAAGAAGCAGACGCTCGACATCGTGTTCCAGATATTCAACAAGCTGACGAGCCAAGGGCGCCAGGTGGTGCTGTCGGCCGACCGCGCGCCGAAGAACATCGACATCGACGAGCGCTACAAGAGCCGCTTCAACTCCGGCGGCACCTTCGACATCCAGCCGCCGGAAATAGAGACGAAGCTCGGCATCGTGAAGAGCTTCGTGGACGAGTACCGCGAAGCCGAAGGCCCGGACGACTTCGACATCCCCGCCGACATCCAGATGTACATCGCGGAAAGCTCAAGCTCCAACATCCGCGAGCTGAAAAGCGCCGTCACCAAGGTCATCTACCAGATGACGTTCTTCAACCAGCCGAACCTAAACCTTAGCGACGTAAGGTCGCTTCTGGAGAACCACTTCTCCGGCGGCCCATCCAAGCGCCTGACCATTGCGGACATCCAGAAGGAAGTCGGGGCGTTTTACAAGGTGAGCCTTGCTGATCTCGTGGGAAAGAAGCGCACGCGCAACATCATCTATGCGCGCCAGATCGCCATCTACCTGTGCCGGCAGATGCTCGACCTGCCCTTCAACGACATTGGGAAGAAATTCAACCGAGACCACTCCACCGTCATGTACTCGGTCACCAACGTGGAGGAGAAGATGAAGGAGAACCGCGAGCTGCGCGAGGAGCTGGAGACGCTCCGCCAGATCATCCGCGAAATCTGACGCCCTGCCGGGGTGGGGTGCGTTGCTCGCGAGGGGTCCCGGACGGCGAAGGGGGCTGCGGCTTGTGGCGCCGGCGGGGCCTGCGGCTTGCGGCGGCGGGGCCTGCGGCTTGTGGCGGCTGTGCGACTTTCGGCTTGCGGCGGCGCCGGTTGCATCCTGCGATCGTCGAAATGTTTCACGTGAAACATTTCGGGCGCTGTGCGGATTCGCCGCTTTGCCAAGCAGCCCTCACACACACGATGGGCGTTTCCCGCGCGAACGCACGTGCCGCTCGGACTCGGCAGCCGAAAGCGGCACGGCGGGTTCGCTTCGGCCAACCGGGCTTGCCAACCCCCCTCTTCGTCGACAGGCGAAGAGAAGCGGCCTTGCAAGAAGGCCCCGCAAGAAACGCGGAGAGAGAGGCGGCCCCGAACGCGCTCGTCCGTGTTGCGGAAAAGCATGGGGAGAACCAACTGAAAGAACGCGCAAAACCTTCCGATTCCCTGGAAAGATAATTTTTGCGATAATTGGTGTTGAGGGCGGGAACTCGCTCTGCACACGCCGAAGAAGAGAGAATTCCCCAATTGACGTGGGGAAACAAGAGTTGTCAACATTTCCACCGTCCTTATTATTACAACTATTAAACCCTTATGCATATTAAAGAAGACCTTTTCCAACCCATCGAACCCATCAGATTCGTCAAAATCGATGCGCCGCTGCTCCTCAGCTCCGCCAATTCCCAACTCCGCCAACCCAAACGCGTCTTCCCCGACCCCGGATCCCAACTCCGAATGTTTCACGTGAAACATTCGGCAACGAAAAACAATCCATTTCGATCCGAAGCGAAGAAGCGAAGGAAGGACGCGGTTTTGCCGCGCCTCGCGTCACACGGCCCCTGGGTTGTGCGATACTGGAACCGCACGCGCAGACGGCGAGAGAAAGGCAGCGGTTGTGAAGTTCAGCATCAACCAAACGGAATTGCAAAACGCACTGGCTGTCGTCTTGAAGGGCATTGCCACAAGGTCGACGCTTCCCATCTTGTCGGGCATCTACCTTGACGCCCGCGCCGACTCTCTCACGCTCCAGGCTACCGACCTGGAACTTTCCATTCAGTACGAAGTCCCTGCGCTCGTTGAGGAAGAGGGGCGCGGCGTGTTGCCGGGCAAGCTGTTCTCCGAGATAGTGAAGAACCTGCCCGACGCTGCGGTGCATGTCGCCTCCGAAGGGGATTCCGCCGTCATCACGTGCGACACGTCCTCGTTCTCCATCAAGGCACTCGACGCCGAGGATTTCCCCGGATTCCCGCATGTGGACGTGCAGCAGGAGGTGTCCATTCCGTTTTCCCAGTTCGCCTCCATGGTCAAACGCGTCGCGCGCGTGGTGTCGAAGGACGAGAGCCGCGCCATCCTCACCGGCGTGCTCATCACCTTGGAGGGGACCTTACTCAAAATGGTCGCAACCGACTCGTACCGGCTGGCCATCACCGAAGCCGACCTCCCCGATTCGGTCGTCGAGGATTTCCAGGCGGTCATAGCGGGTTCGTTCCTGCAGGAGATCGCCTCGCTTCCCCGCACCGACGATCCGCTGAGGATCGCGCTGGCGGAGAACCAGATTGTGGTCACCTACCACGACACGGTGTTCATCAATCGGCGTATCGAGGGCAACTTCCCCAACTACCGCCAGCTGCTGCCCGACTCATATGCAACGCGCGTGAGCATGGACGTGGGCCATCTGGTGGGAGGCGTGAAGAGGGCCTCGCTGCTGGGGCAGGCGAGCTCCCCGGTCAAGTTCGGCATCGACGTCTCGTCGCAGACGGTCCAGCTTTCGGCGGCGGCACAGGACGTGGGCACCGCTCAGGAGACGCTTCCTTGCGAAGGGGAGGGGGAGAACCTGGAGATAGCGTTCAACTACTCCTATGTTTTGGAGGGTCTGGCGTCGATCGAGACGGAGCGGGTGTTTCTTGAGGTACAGTCCTCGCTCAAACCCGGCATCTTCAAGGCTGACGAGGGTGAGAACTTCCTGTACCTGGTCATGCCCGTGCGCATCTCGTAGAGCAGGGCGGCCTTTGGCGTGGGTCTGTCTATCAGCCATATAGCGCTGCGCGATTTCCGCAGCTACAAGTCGTTCGATCTGGAGAATGTAGGCCCGCTGACCGTGCTTGTAGGACCCAACGCCGTTGGGAAGACGAACGTCGTGGAGGGCATCCAGCTTCTGACGGCGCGCACGTCGTTTCGCAACCCGACCGTCGAGCAGCTTGTCCGCTCCGGCGCCGCCTGCGGGTTTTTGCGGGCCGATGCGGGGGATGGCAATCGCGAGCTTTCCCTGGAGCTGCGTCTTTCGGACGGGAAGAAACGCCACCTGCTGAACGGGAAGCCGAAGAGGGCGGTTGACATGCGCGGCATCGTCCCGTCGGTCACGTTCACGCCCGACGACCTTGAGCTTGCCAAGGGATCGATGTCCGTCCGGCGCGCCGCCGTGGACGCCTTGGGATCCCAACTTTCGGCCAACCATCATCTCATCAGGCGCGATTACGAAAAGGTGCTGCGCCATAAGAACAAGCTTCTCAAAGACGAGGCCGACCGCACCTTGGTGGAGAGCGTGAACGAGATGCTCATCACTTGCGGCGCCCAGCTCACGTGCTACCGCGCGGCGTTGTTCGAAAAGCTCTCACGCTCTATGCGCGCGTTCTACGAAGACATCTCCGATGGGCGGGAGAGGTTGGACGCCTGCTATGTTCCTTCATGGGAGGAGCATGATCCGGGGAAGGTCCGGACGTTCTCGTTCGCTCGTGACGAGGCACGGGAGGCGTTGGCGCGCGCTTTGGAGGCGCGCGGCGCCGAGGAGCGCGCGCGCAGGAGGTCGGTGGTCGGACCTCATGCCGATAAGATGGAGTTTTTCATCGACGGCCGCAACGCCGCGGTGTTCGGCAGCCAAGGGCAGCAGCGTTGCGTGGTGCTCGCGTTCAAACTGGCCGAGGCGACTATCATGCGCGAGATGCTGGGACAGAACCCGGTGCTGCTGCTTGACGACGTCATGAGCGAGCTTGACGCCTCGCGGAGGCGGGCGCTGGTTGCGTTTGTGACAGACGATATGCAGGCGTTCGTCACTACGACGAACCTGGACTATTTCGACGCCGACTTGCTTGACCGCGCGCGCGTCGTGCGGCTGGAAAGGCCGGTGTAGGCGCCCACGGACGCGGGGATCCGGGCATAGGCGCGCGGCGGGAATGTTTCACGTGAAACATTCCCCGTTGTTTCGACCATGCGCGAGACGAAGCGCTCCACCTCCAAGCGTTCGAGTGTTTCACGTGAAACACTCGGTGGGGAGAGAGGGAAGCGGGTCTTTGTTTTTGGTTGAGCGCGCGGGCTTTGGACTCCTTCGTGTGGTTTCATGCCGGAATGTTTCACGTGAAACATTCCGGCGTGGGCGAGGCGCTGCGCAGTGGTGCGTCACGTGAGGGAGCACGACGCGTCGCTGCGCGCGGCATGCCGCTCGGGAGAGTGCCTCGCGGTCGCCCCGTATGAGAGCGCGCAGGGGCGTGTCTCACGAGCGCTTCGCATGCGGGGTCGTCATCCGAGGTCGCATTTTGCGCGTGCGGGGGGGTGCCTCGCGAGGACTTCATTATGCGAAGGTTGTCGACAAAGGCCCGCCGGAGGGTATCCGCGCGCGGCCGCGGGATGCGATCTGGCGGAGAGGCGCGCTCGAGCGAAATCCCCGTTTCTTCGGATGCCGACACGCGCGGAACGGGGAAGGACGCGGTGTCCGTTGCCGTTTGCCGGGTTCGTCGCCGAAGAGCGGATCCGGTGCCGTATGGGGAGACTCGAAAACCGGGGGGCTGTAACAAAAGCCTCCGGCAAATAACGTCCCGAATGTTTCACGTGAAACATTCGGGACGTTCTCCAGCAATTGTTTCACGTGAAACATTCGGGGCGTTCTCCTTCGGCAACTCCGCCGTATGCGGTGCCTTGTTTCGGGCGCGGAGGTCAACGCGTTGTCGGGCAATCGTGCGAAACCCCGTTTCTTCAAGACCGATTCTTTCCCTTTCGCCATCTTCGCCCCCCGTCATTTCTCGTGCGCTTTTGCTCGCCCCTCGCTTGCGTGCCCCACCCCCCTCGGCCGCGCGTGTTCTCATCGAGGACCCTCCACCCCCCCATTCGCCCCTCCTTCCGGACACCCCTTCGCCAGCGGCGTTCCAACGTGGTTCGCCGCCTGGCGCTGTGCCTCTTTCCTCGCAAAATGGCCTCACGGCAACAAAAACGACCTCGGGACGCACGCTCTCGCTCCACAGGCCATCACAGGGGCTTCAAACAAGATGTTTTTCATCCGTACCTTGCGCATCTGTGCTACAATTTTTAAGATTAGCGTTCAAGCGCCGTTCATCCACATATCGCACTACAAAAGGAGCATGTCAGTGGCAAACAAACCTGACCATTACGACGGTTCCGACATCCAAGTCCTCGAAGGCTTGGAGGCGGTCCGCAAGCGTCCGGGCATGTACATTGGCTCGACGGGTCCGCGCGGGCTTCACCACCTGGTGTACGAGGTGGTGGACAACTCCGTGGACGAGGCTTTGGCGGGGTACTGCACCCAGATAGAGGTGTGGATCCATCAGGACAACTCCATCACCGTCGCAGACAACGGGCGCGGCATCCCGGTGGACAAGCACCCGAAGGAGAAGATACCCACGGTGGAGGTGGTCCTCACCATCCTGCACGCCGGCGGCAAGTTCGGCGGCGAAGGGTACAAGGTGTCCGGCGGCCTGCACGGTGTGGGCGTGTCGGTGGTGAACGCGCTGTCCACCCGCGTGGAGGTGAACGTGCGCCGCGACGGCAAGGAGTACGCCATCGCCTTCGACCACGGCAAGACCTGCGAGAAGCTGCACGAGGTGGGCACCGCCAAGCACACGGGCACCACGACCACGTTCTGGCCCGACCCCGAGGTGTTCACCGAGACCACGGTGTACGACTACGACACGCTGGCCAACCGCTTCCGCGAGATGGCGTTCCTCAACAAGGGGCTCAAGATCATCCTGCACGACGAACGCGTTACCGACGCTGATGGCAACCCGCGCACCGACGTGTTCCAGTACGCCGGCGGCATCGTGGACTTCGTGAAGTACCTCAACGAGGGCAAGGAAACGCTCAACAAGCCCATCTACTTCGAGGCGGAGAACGTCGACGGCACGGTGGAGGTGGCCATGCAGTGGTCCACGTCCTACTCCACGAACTCCGTCATGGCGTTCGCCAACAACATCAACACGCACGAGGGCGGCACGCACCTCGACGGCTTCAAGCAGGCCGTCACGCGCACCATCAACGAGTACGCGCGCAACAAGGGCATCCTCAAGGAGAAGGACTCCAACCTCTCCGGCGACGACACGCGCGAGGGCTGCGCGGCCATCATCTCGGTGAAGCTGCACGACCCGCAGTTCGAAGGCCAGACGAAGACGAAGCTGGGCAACACCGAGATTCGCCCGCTCGTGCAGAACGCCGTGACGCAGGGGCTGGCCGAATACCTGGAGGAGAACCCCGCGCCTGCCAAGCGCATCATCGGCAAGGCGACGCAGGCTCTCAAGGCGCGCGAGGCCGCCCGCAAGGCGCGCGAGATGACGCGTCGCAAAGGCGTGCTGGACTCGTTCGCGCTGCCGGGCAAGCTGGCCGACTGCTCGTCGAAGACTCCGGCCGAGTCCGAGATCTTCATTGTAGAGGGCGATTCCGCAGGTGGATCGGCCAAACAGGCGCGCGACCGCAAAACGCAGGCCATCCTGCCCTTGCGCGGCAAGATCCTCAACGTTGAGCGCGCGGGCTTGCACCGTTCGCTGTCCAGCGACACCATTAGCTCGCTCATCACGGCCATCGGCACGAACATCGGCGAGGATTTCGACGCCGACCAGGCGCGCTACCATCGCATCATCATCATGACCGATGCCGACGTGGACGGCGCGCACATCCGCTGCCTTCTGCTCACGTTCTTCTACCGCTACATGCCCGAGCTTATCAACCGCGGCTACGTCTACATCGCGCAGCCGCCCATCTTCGGCCTCAAGAAGAAGAACTCGCGCAACCCCAAGATCGAGCGTTACATCTACGACGAGTCGTCGCTGTCGTCGGTGCTGGCCGAATACGACGAGCCTGGCAAGTTCGACGTGCAGCGCTACAAAGGCCTGGGCGAGATGGACCCCGAGCAGCTGTGGGAGACCACCATGGAGCCGGCCACCCGCACGCTGCTGCAGGTGAACATCGACGACGCCGCCGAGGCGGAGCGCGTGGTGAGCGAGCTTATGGGAGACTTGGTGGAGCCGCGCAAGGAGTTCATCCAGAAGCACGCGCGAGATGTCCGCTTCCTGGACATCTAGCGTTTCGCCGCCCGGGTCGCGGACGCTGCCTGCGCAAGCAGGGGCGTCAGGCGGCTCGCGGGAGGCCGCCTGACGCGCGAGCGCGGGTATTCGGCGGTCCGTGCGGCGTCCGAAGTTTCGCAGAGAAAATGTTTCACGTGAAACATTTTAGAACCGAGGAGACACATGGCTGACAACACTGAAGATTTCGAGCCGTCCGGGTCCTCTTCCGAGGGGACGGCTCGCGATGATGCATTCGGCAAGCTGCTCTCACGCGCCGAAGAGGATTACGACGCCGAGCGCGCCGACCGCGAATCGGAAGGAGAAGCGGCCGCCAGCGAAGGAGGCGACGCTTCCGACTCCTCCGCCGAAGGCGCATCCGCCGCACGGGACGCTTCCCGTCCCGTGCATGGGGCATCTGAGGAGGACCGCGCCCGGTCGCTCATAGACACCTCGTCCATGGGCAGTCCGCACGGCGCCATCGTGGAGGGCGCCAACGGGGGCGAAGGCACCATTGTCCGCTCGGCTTACCTGGGCAAAGAGATGCAGACCTCGTTCCTTGAGTACTCGATGAGCGTCATCGTCTCGCGCGCTCTGCCCGACGTGCGCGACGGCCTGAAGCCGGTACACCGTCGCATCCTGTACGCCATGAACGAGTCCGGCTACACGCCCAACCGTCCGCACATGAAGTCGGCGCGTACCGTTGGCGACGTCATCGGCAAGTACCATCCGCACGGCGATTTGGCCGTGTACGACACCATGGTGCGCCTGGCCCAGCCGTTCTCCATGCGCGTGCCGCTGGTTGACGGCCATGGCAACTTCGGCTCCATCGACGGCGACTCGGCGGCCGCCATGCGCTACACCGAGGCGCGCTTGGACAAAGCGGCCATGGAGATACTGCGCGATCTGGACAAAGAAACGGTGGACTTCCAACCCAACTACGACGAAAGCTTGGAAGAGCCCACCGTGCTGCCCGCCCGCTTCCCGAACCTGCTGGTCAACGGCTCGTCGGGCATTGCCGTGGGCATGGCGACCAACATTCCGCCGCACAACCTGGGCGAGGCTATCGACGCCACGTGCCTTATGCTGGATGACCCCGAGGTGTCCACTGAGGACCTGATGAAGGCCATGCCCGGCCCGGACTTTCCCACCGGTGGCATCATCATGGGCCGCAAGGGCATCCTGGACGCCTACGAGACGGGTCGCGGCTCGCTCACCGTGCGTGCCCGCTGCGAGGTGCAGGAGGGCAAGAACGGCAAGAGTTCCATCGTGGTGACTGAGATCCCCTACCAGGTGAACCGCCAGCGCCTGCTGGAGAAGCTGGGCGAGCTTGTGCGTGAAAAGAAGCTGCCCGAGATCAGCAACATCCACGACGGCGCCGACCGCAACTCTCCGGTTGACATCATCATCGAGCTGAAGAAAGACGCCATCCCGCAGGTGGTGCTCAACAAGCTGTACAAGCACACGCAGCTGCAGGTGGGCTTCGGCGTGATCATGCTGGCGCTGGTGGACGGCGTGCCGCGCGTGCTGTCGCTCAAGGAGATGCTGCACTACTACATCGCCCACCAGGAGGACGTCATCGTCCGCCGCACGCGCTACGAGCTGGCGAAAGCCGAAGAGCGCGCGCATATCTTGGAGGGATTGATCGTCGCGCTGGACAACATCGACGAGGTCATCAGTATCATCCGCTCCTCGCAGACCGACCAAGAGGCCGGCGAGCGCCTGACCGAGCGGTTCGGGCTGACGAAGCGCCAAACCGACGCCATTCTGGAGATGCGCCTGCGCCGCCTGACCGGCTTGGAGCGCGAGAAGATCCAGAACGAGCTGTCCGAGCTGCTTGAGCGCATCGCCTACTACAAGCGCGTGCTTGGCGACCCGGCCCTCGTGCGCGCCATCATCAAGGAGGAGCTGCAGGAGGTCAAGAAGAAGTTCGGCTCGCCCCGCAAGACCCTTTTGTCCGAGGCGGCGAAGGACCTTGACGTGGAGGATCTTATCGCTGAGGAAAACATGGTGGTCACGGTCACGAAGTCCGGCTACGTGAAGCGCCTGCCGGTGGCCACGTACCGCCAGCAGAAGCGCGGCGGCAAGGGCATGCAGGGCGTGAACCTGAAAGACAACGACTACGTCGAGCATCTGTTCGTTGCCTCGACGCATTCCTTTATGCTGTTCTTCTCAACGAAGGGCAAGGTCTACCGCCTGAAAGTGTACGAGCTTCCCGAGGCGTCGCGCCATGCGCGCGGCACGGCCATCGTGAACCTGCTGCCGCTTGAGAAGGGCGAGACTATCAGCGCCGTCATCGCCACCAAAGACTTCCCCGGCGACGAGTACCTCATGTTCGCCACCGCCCATGGCATGGTGAAGAAAACCTCGATGGACCAGTACGACCGCACTCGCCGCGACGGGTTGATTGCCATCAACTTGAAAGATGGTGACGAGTTGATAAGCGTGCGGCGCGTTGCCCCTGGTGAGAAGGTGCTTATGGTATCTTCGGCCGGCAAGGCCATCATGTGGGACGAGGGCGAGGTGCGCGCCATGGGTCGCGCCACGGCTGGTGTGCGCGGCATGAACGTGCCCCCTATCGCCAAGGTGCTGGGTATGGAAATAGCTCAGCCTGATACTGATCTTTTCGTCATCACGGAGAAGGGCTTCGGCAAGCGCACTCCGGTGTCCGAGTACCCTGAGCATCATCGTGGCGGCCAGGGCGTGTTCACCATCACGATGACCGAGAAGAAGGGCCTGCTTGCGGCTATGAAGATAGTCGGCGTGGAAGACGAGATCATGATCATGTCCGAGGAGGGCGTGGTCGTGCGCACTCCGGTGTCCGGCATTTCCGAACTGGGACGTTCCACCCAGGGCGTGTGCGTGATGAAGGTGGCCGAGAAGGATCGTGTGACTGCGGTGGCCATCTCGAGCCGCGGCAAGAAGAAGAAACTGGGCAAGAATGACGAGGCATCCGACGTGGACGAGTCCCAGATTGACGACATGGACGAGGACGGCTCTGCGGTCGAGGCCGCCGGCAAGGAGTCCTCTGGCGAGTAGTAGGACCGTTCGTAAGGCGGAGGCCCCTTGGGCGCTTTTCGCTCAAACGGATAGGTTTGCGAAACCGCCTGCCACGCACGGCAGGCGGTTTTTTGCGTTCTGAATGTTTCACGTGAAACATTCAGAGTGTCTGATGAGGGGAGATTGGAGCGTTTTATGGGTGTGTGGTGGCGATAGCGGCTGAACCGAAGTCAGTGAGCGAGCGACGGCTGGTTGGATGTTTCTGTTCGAACGTTGCTGGTTGAGCGTCGCTGGTTGGCGTTGTTGGTTGGTGCCGCTGATCAACAGCCTATGGTGGTCGTTCGTTGGACGGATGTCTTTGGCTGATGTTGGGTGACATTGCGGGTGGCACGTTAGTGTCAAATGACGTGGCGGGTGGAGCGTTGGTGTAGGGGTGACGTGGTGAGCGGAGCGTTGGTGTAGGCGGGTCCTTGTCGAAGGTTTCGGTTTCTCGCACCCCTTGTTTGAGGGATAAAACGTGGTGGAAAATAATTTCGCGTTGAAATGTTTCACGTGAAACATTTCGGCGTTGGGATGCGCAATGCTTTCTTCTGTTGAATTGCTCTTCAACTTGAGAAAAGTCCGAAGCGCCCGCATCAGCGCGCCGCCCGCCGCAACCCGCCACCCGCCACGACCCGCCGCCCGCCACGACCCGTCGGCTGTCATAACCCGCCACCCATCACGACCCGCCGCCCGTGCAACCCGTCGGCTGTCGTAACCCGCCGACCATCACAACACGCCACAAGCCGGTGACCGCACGACCCGCCGCCCGCCGCAACCTGCCGGCGCCGCAACTCCTAGGAGATTTGCGCTGTTCTTGGCGCGGATTTCCCTGCGGCCTCGCGAGGGTGGCGTCTTGCGAACAGGATGGTTCGCGAACGGACGTCAGCGGACCCGTTTAGAGGTTGTTTCGCTTGTTGCAGCTGTTCCGCCTGCGAGCAGACCTGCAGTTTCCAAAGCGTTTTTCACGCGCCCTGATCGATACGGCTTATTCAGGATTGGATGGCTTTTCCACTTATGTTGTTCGCGATGAGCCTGTTCCGCAAGTGAAGGCGTTGTGATGGCGTTCTCAAATGGGTGATGGGAAGCAGCCTGCCAAAGGGCGGAGCGTTTCGTGAACGGCGGTTCTCTTTGGAGGTTCACTTGGAAACGAAAGGCTTCTTGAAAAGGGTGCCTCGTAGGCACGCCGCCTTGCCGAGGAGCGTTTCAACCCTCTGAATGTTTCACGTGAAACATTTCATGATTACAATAATTATAAATTAACGAAACGGGAATGCAGAAACCGTGGACTCTTAAGGCTCTCAGGGGGCGATTGTTGCCCTGCCGTATACTGCACGCCTCAAAAGCGAAGAATGCGAAAGGAGGTTGCCTTGTCGGTTGCGGCTTGGACACAAGGGATTCGCTTCCGCGCTGCGGATGCGAAAGCTAGGGTTCTGCGCACGCAGGCCGGTGCGCGCCGCTCGCGCGTTGCTCGCGCCGAGAGGCCCTTGGCCGACAGGACGGAGGCGCGCGATGTGCTCCTGCTGTCATTCCCCTTGTTCGTGGAACTGTTTATGCAGATCATGATGGGAAACGTCAATCAACTCATGCTCGTTTCCCAAGGAAGTGAGCCGGCGGCAGCGGTGGGAAACGCGCTTCAGATACTCAATATCGTGACTGTTGTTCTTTCCGCTATGAGCACGGCGACCACTGTTCTTGCGACGCGCGCCGTTGGACGGGCTTTGCCGGAAACGAGGGTCTCAGAGGTGGGGGCGGTTGCCCTGGTGGTGAACGGTGCATTATCTATCCTGATCACAGCATTGTTGTTCGTGTTATGGCCTCAGATGCTGGCTTTGCTGAACGTCGATCCGTCAATCAGGGATATGGCGTCGTCGTTCCTTTTGATCGTGGGGGCGAGCACGGTCGTTCAATCGTTGTTCTTCACGTTCACGGCGCTGCTACGCAGTCAGGCGCGGGTCAAAGACGTGATGTTGGCGAGCCTTGCAATGAACGGTGTGAACGTTTTGGTGGGCGCCTCGCTGGTTTTCGGCGCGATCCCGGTGCCGCTTTCGGGGGTGGAAGGTGTCGCCGTTGCGAACGTGGCGGCGCGCATGATTGGATTGCTTGTTGCGTTTTACCTGGTGAACAGGCATACTTGTATTCATTTGAGCATTTCTCTTGTGAAGCCGTTCCCTTGGGGAACACTGAGGGACATGCTTCGCGTTGGCGTGCCGTCCTCCGGCGAGCAATTGAATTACGATCTTGTCCAAGTGGTCATCCTGTCGTTCATCAATGTGTTGGGAACCACGGTGGTCGCGGTGAAGGTGTACTGCTCCATGGTGGCGGGCGTTGCGTATCTGTACTCGCTGGCGCTTTCGCAGGCAATGCAGATCGTTTTGGGGTATTTATTCGGATCTGGGCGCTTCGACCTGGTGAAAAGACGGGTGTGGATGGTCGATCTTGCAGCGGTCGTTCTGACCACGTGCGTGTCGGCGGCCTTGTGGCTCAATGCGGATACGGTGCTCGGCTTTCTCACCGACGACCCTCTTGTGCGCGATCTAGGGGCTCGGGTGCTGTTCATCGAGATGTTCTTGAGCGCAGGACGCGCCGTCAACATAGTGATGGTGCGGGCCCTTGTGGCGGTGGGGGACGTGAAGACGCCGGTGGCGGCGAACGTCGCGTTCTCGTGGGTGTTTGCCGTAGGAGGCGGGTACGCGCTGGGCATAGGGCTTGGTTGGGGCATCGTGGGCATGTGGGCGGCCATGTGCGTTGACGAGTGGTTGCGCGCTGCCTTCCTGGTGGCGGCGTTTGCTCGCGGACGATGGAGAACTGTCGCCGAAAAGGATTTCAGCCTGCGCGAAAGCGCAGATGGGAAACGGGTGAGCGAGTCTTCGTCGCATGCGAAGGGGGCGGCGTGCGACCTTCTTGATAGCGACAGGTCGTCTGCGATGTCCACGCCTCCCGTGTCGCATGCGCCAACCGCTCTGTCCGCGACGCCCCCATCGACCTTGGCGTTTGCGCCGCCCTCGCCGCCCGCACCGCACTCGTCATCCGCGCCGTCCGCAGCGCACTCGTCGATCCCAGCGCCCGCACCGCCCTCGCCGCCCGCACCGTCCGCAACTCCCCCGTCATCCGCTCCCTCTGCGCCGCTGCCTTCTCCCTCCCCGTCTCCCTCGCCCGAGCCGCGCAAGCCGCGCGAACCCGCCGCGTCGGGCGTCGGGGCGCTGGCGGCGCTCGCTTCAGCCGACGAGGGGGCGCTTCCGGAAGCTGTGGCCGATTCGGCCGCCGCCGCAATCGCGGCGTTGTGGTGACCGCTTGGCGCCTTCGCCCGATCAGCTTTCGAAATCTTCGGGGGCTATCCCTTCCAGGAAGCGGTGGAATTCCTGAATCTCCTGCTCAGAGACGGAATGGTTGTGGGAGGACCTGAACATGTAAGGGAAAGAGGCGCGCTCCAACACGTCCTCTTCAATATAGATAGGCGCTTTCTGCCTGATGGCAAGTGCCAAAGCATCGCTTGGGCGCGCGTCAAGGTCCACCAGTCGGTCATGCTGGCGAAGCGTCAGGCGGGCGAAGAACGTGGCCCCCTTCACATCGTTGATGACCACATGGTCGACCCGCGCATCGAGGTTGGTGAGCGCGTCGAGGAACAAGTCGTGGGTCATAGGGCGCGAGAACCGCGCCTTTTCAAGGGCGATGCCCATCTGTGTGGCCTCGTTCACTCCCACCCATATAGGCACGATGCGAGATTTTCCCGTTTGAGGGGTTTTCTCCACCGGGTTCAGCACGATGATGGACGGAGCGGGCGCAGTGGAGACGATCAGGGTTTGGATGTTGACTGGTACCATCGCATCTCCTTCCTACGACAAATGGGCCAAAGGCGGAGCCGGTTTCGTGCGGCTTGCCCGATTATACCGCTGCGAGGCCGGGCGCGACTTCAAAAGACGTTCGAGCTTGCGCGCGGCCTGCGATGAGCGCCCTTTCGGCAGGATCAGGCACAAGGGGATGGGGATCCGGTCCTTCTCGGCCAAAGGGACGGTTGTGCTGAAGGGGAGCATCTCGCCCAGGGCGGGAATGCTGGCCATGAGGGCGTAGGCGTTTTTGAAGTAGAAGGCCCCGGCGGCCCCGACGCCGCTGTGCTCGGCGAACGGAGAGGCAAGGCCGGCCTTTTTGTAGGTGAGAAGGATGGAATCGTTGAACTGGTCGAACGTTGGCGAGAAGATGACTGGGAATGATGCCAGGTCATCCATGGTCACGCTTTCCCTTTTTGCCAGGGGGTGGCTTTTCGACAGGCACGCGCAAGCATGGACGTGCCCTACGGTCAGGCATTCGAAATCGGGGTCCGACAGCGTTCCGATGGTGATGATGGCGTCGTAGGCCCCTTTGTCGAGGCCCTTCATCCCCTCCTGCCCCGAACCAAGCGAAAGCTCGGTGGGCGTTCCAAGAAACGCCTCCGCAAACGAAGTGGCCTGGCGCATGGCGCTGTCTTTCATACTGAACGAAGGGGCGCAGACAAGGACCCTCAGCTTGTCGGGCTCTTCGAATTGAATCTGGGCGCTTGCCAGGTTGCCCTCGGAGACCATGGCTTGCAGGTTGTCGAAAGCGGTCAGCGCGTCTTTGGCGCGTTCGAAGAATCCTTGGCCGAAGGTGGTGAGGCGCATGCCGCTGTGCTCGCGGAAGAACAAAGGCTCTTTCACATCTCGTTCGAGTTCGTTGATGGATTTCGATATGGCCTGGGCGGTGACGCCATGCAATCGCGCCGCTTGCGAGAGGCTTCCCTCTTGCGCAACGGAAACGAAGTATCTGATTTGGTTGACGTTCACCTCTGCCTGCTTTCGCGTTTCCTCGTTCTTCCGGCGGCGTCTTTGTTGCGTGCCGCGTCGTTTAGCCGCGCCGTTTTGCTGGAGTCCTTCGCAGCAAGACCCCGTGAATTCCAAGCGACCAATCACGCACGACAAGCGTACCATATCGCCTTTTGCAAGGGGCCGTAAAGGGGGCCGATTCGATGTAAGATCATGGCGCTGTCGGCGACTTGCCCGACTAAAAGGAGCTGCGGGCGAAAGCCGGCGGTATAAAGATGAGACGGCTGCTTTTCTGTTGGGGGAGCGCTTTGCGGGTGCGGGCTTGCCACCGGTGAGGGACTGCGCAAGGACGTTTCCGCGGCGCGTCCAACGCATGCTATGGGGGGAGGGGTGCCTTAAGAGTTTCAGGGAAGCGCGTCGGGGTCTTAAGGGGTGCTCCAAGGGTCGCCTTGGGCGCCTTGGGCGTTTTGGGTCGAAATTGGAAAAATGAATCGAAAAAAATCCTTGACCCCATGCTTCGGTTTGAGATAAAGTAGTTGAGCACTTTTTAAGGGCCCGTAGCTCAGTTGGTTAGAGCGCACGCCTGATAAGCGTGAGGTCGCTGGTTCAAATCCATTCGGGCCCACCATGTTGCGATAAACGCTCCACCGTGAGCCGAGTTTGCCGGTGGAGCGTTTATTAATGTTCGGAGAGGATTCTGCGCGTCCGCTTGGTTGTGTCGAATGTTTCACGTGAAACATTCGCGACGCGTGGCAGCGCGGAACGATGCGAACGGGGCGTTAGCTCAGCTGGGAGAGCGCGGGCTTTGCAAGCCTGAGGTCAGGGGTTCGATCCCCCTACGCTCCACCATTAAAACACCAGGTCAGAGCATGTTTTTGCTCTGACCTTTTTGTTTACCCTGTCAATTCTGACCAAAAATCAGCCGAAATGACTCACCAACTCGAACGCTTATAATTTAATTTCTGACCGATGAAACCCGATTCGGAGAAATCTCTTGTGTAGGTTTTGCTCATGCTCGCAAAGGACTATTACGAGCTGCGAGGATGCGATCATGTTGAAGATGATCGTTCGTTAGTGCGCTTCATGAAGCCAGGCGCTGCGCGAAAATCTGTCAGGGGACTTTTTTCAAGAGAGCGTGTTGGGCATTTCCAAACATGCGCATCTTACAACTTGGAACGATGGGTTCGTATGCTGGCGGGCACTCATGCCGATGGACTCGCATGCCGATGAATTTGCGAACCGAATGTTTCACGTGAAACATTTTTTGAGGCCCGGCGGAGGCTTCGCGCAGGGCGGGTGGAGGACCCGGCAGTGAAAGCGCTGACGCGGACCCGGCGGCGGAGGTGTCGCGGCAAGGCGCTGCGCTGGGGCTAAGGCGGAGACGCTGAACTGGGGTGTTGAGGCGAGGAGTTGCGCTGGGATGTTGAGGTAGGGGCGCTGAGGTGGACGCGTCGCGACACGTCGCGCCGGGGCACGGCGGTGGACGCGCCGGGGGTATTGCAGCGAGGTCGCACAGGGGGTGCGCTGGGTGCTTCGTCAGGCGTTTGCGTTTCGCATGACGGAGCGGTAATTTCACGACCCGAATGTTTCGCGTGAAACATTCGGGTCGTTGCGGCGTTGCCAAGGCTGCGGTGCAGGAGCGGTAACGGAGTCTTGCAGCGGAATGCCGCAGCGACGCACCGCAGCGGAATGCCGCAATTGGACCGCGATGAAGGGCGGCGAAATGGTGCAGCGAGGCACTCGCGGAGGGCATGCGCAGCAAGCTGTCGCGCGCTTCGCTGCCTTAGAGGGGCATCGTAGAGGATCCCACGTGGCTCGGGGTCGCCGCGCCGCCGAGCCGCCGAGCCGTCGCGTCGCCGAGCCGCCGCGCCACCAAACCGCCGCGCCACCAAACCGCCAAACCGCCGCGCCGCCAAACCGCCGAGCCGCCGCGCCGCCAAGCCGCCGAGCCGCCGAGCCGCCGAGCCGCCGCGCCCGCGCCTCGCGCAAGGTCGCCGCGCTCGCCATCCCACGTCAACATGCTGCGCTAGGCTGCGCCACAGCAAGCTGCCGCTCCCAAGGCTGCCGCCCCGCGCAACGGCGCGTCGGCGAGGCGCCGTATCAGGCACTCCAGCGGAATGCCGGCGTGCAGGCAACGTCCGGGCACCGAGGTATTCCAATGTTCGGGAGATTGCCGGAGAATTTCCCTTTCCGTAGGATTTTTCAAGTTTTAAACTACACCTCAAAGCGGTGCCTGACGCATGGGGGACGGTCGCATGAAGCAAGATCTGACAAAGAAGGCATTCTCAGAGGCGCTTTGCCGCTTAGCCCGGCAGAAGAAGCTTGATGACATTCGCGTCAACGACATCTGCGAAGAATGCGGGCTGAGCAAGAAGGCGTTCTACTACCACTTCAAAGATAAATATGATCTTGCTGCTCATACGGTGAACAAGCTTCAGGGGGAGTTTCTCTGCGACTACCTCAACTCGGGGGATTTTTTCACCGACCTGGAGGAGGGCAATCCCGTCCTCAACAAGATGGACATGCGCTTCATAGAGTACATGCAGCGGATCAAGTGCCTGTGGTTCGAAGCGTACCCTCAGCCCTTGGGAGCCAACCTCACGCTGAAGTCGACCGATTACAACGAACCCGATTCCGTCAGATACCGCGCGGAGTTCGAAGGAGCGAAAACCATCCTGAAGAACCATTTGAAAGAGGAGGGCCGCTTCCTGGAGGATTACCTGCTCGCCATCGCCGCAAAGAACCTTTGCGATCTGGCGCAGAGCTTCTACGACAGGTGGCAGTACGGAAGCATCCCCGAGGAGGAATGCAGGGAACTTGTGGATCTCAACAGGGCCCTGGTCGCGTTCTGGGTGTCTCATGGAACCAAGCGCCATGGTTCCTAAAAGGCTGAAAGTGACCAAATAGCCCGAACCGCTGAAAAAGGAGTATTTGCGCCCGTTTTCCACTTCATGAATGGCCGCTCGACGATTTCGGCCGTACGGTTGCCGTGGGAAAGCTCCGCGCTTTTCTCGCGCCTAGCCTTGCAGACAAGTCGGCGCGACGGCTTCCTCGCTTTGGAACGGGGGTTTCTATGGACACCAAGCAAGATGTTCTGCATGTGCTCCGCTGCGTTGCCGAAGGGTGCAAAACACCCGAAGAGGCTCTTCTTGAGTTGAAGATGGCTCCTTACGAGGATGTCGGCTGCGCAAAGATAGACCACCATCGAAGCGTTCGGCAAGGTGCGGCGGAAGTGATATACGGGGCGGGAAAGAATCCTAATCAGATTTCCCAGATTGTGGGAGCCATGGGAAGAAAAGGCGGCCGCAATATACTGATCACCCGCTTGTCGCCAGAGAAAGCGGCCGCGATAGACCCCGCCATCCCGCTTGAGTACCGCGAGATTCCGCAGCTTGCCATAGCGTTTCCCTGCGAGCGTCCTTTGAGGGGGAAGGTTGTCGTTGCGACTGCCGGAACAAGCGACGCATCTGTCGCGGAGGAGGCGGCGTGCACGGCCGAAGTGCTTGGAAGCCGCGTCGTTCGCATGTTCGACGTTGGCGTGGCGGGGCTTCACCGGCTTCTTTCGAACCTTGATGCGTTCATGGACGCGCGCTGCGTGGTGGCGGTGGCGGGAATGGAGGGTGCGCTTGCCTCTGTCATGGGAGGCTTGGTGGATTGTCCGGTCATCGCCGTGCCCACGAGCGTGGGCTACGGAGCGAACTTCGGAGGGCTTTCCGCTTTGCTCTCCATGCTCAACTCATGTGCGTCGGGGAGCAGCGTCGTCAACATAGACAACGGCTTCGGCGCGGGATATCTGGCCAACATGATCAACCAGATGGAGGGCATCGATGAGTGAGAGCGGAAAGACGATCTACATCGAGTGCCTCATGGGGGCTGCCGGCGATATGCTCTGCGGTGCGTTGTACGAGCTGATAGACGACAAGGAGTCGTTCAAGCGGGAGCTTGCCGCTTTGGGGATACCGGGGGTGGAGGTGACGTTCGAACCTGCCACGACCTGCGGGATGGTGGGAACCCGTGCGCGAGTCCTCGTTCACGGGACGGAGGAGGGAGGGCACCTTCATGGCCATGAGAACGACTCCGACCACCGGCAAAGCCATCATCACGCCACTCCCGGAAGCGTGGGGAAGATCATAGACGCGCTCGCCGTCCCCTCGCCTGTCAAAGAGCAGGCAAGACGCGTCTACGACGCTATCGCCCATGCGGAGGCGAAGGCCCATGGATGCCCCGTCGGCGATGTGCACTATCATGAGGTGGGGGCTTTGGACGCGGTGGCGGACGTGGCTGTCGCGTGTCTTGCGCTGCACAGGATAGCCCCTTCTCGCGTGGTGGTCTCCCCTGTGCACGTGGGTGCGGGCTTCACCGAGTGCGAACATGGCATCATGCCCGTTCCCGCACCTGCGACGGTTCATTTGCTTGAAGGAGCCCCTCTGTACGGAGGAGGCGTGCAAGGCGAGCTTTGCACGCCGACGGGGGCGGCGCTGCTCGTTCGTTTCGCAAACGAATTTGGACCGCTTCCACCCCTGCGCGTGGAGAAGATGGGCGTGGGGGCGGGAGCCAAGCAATTCGATCGTCCGAATTGCGTGCGCGTCTTTTTAGGGACGGAGGATCGCGAGAGGGAACCGCGCATCGTCGAACTCGTTTGCAACATAGACGATATGACGCCAGAAGAGCTTTCGTACGCGTGCTCGCAAATTCTCGGGCAGGGGGCGCTTGACGCGTACCTTGTGGCGGGAACGATGAAGAAGGGCCGGCCGGGTTACGTGCTGACCGTCCTTTGCCCCGAGAAGGACGAACGGGAAGTGGCCGCATGCGTGCTGAGGGAGACGACGACCAACGGGTTGAGGATTCATCTTTGCGGCAAGGTGTCTCTTGAAAACAGCTGGGAAACAGTTGGAACGGCGTGGGGCAACGTGAGGGTGAAGCGCTCGTCTGGTCGCGATGCGGTTCATTGGAAGCCCGAGTACGACGACGTGGCCGCCCTTGCCGCGCACCATCGCATTCCCATCCGAACGGCCATGGACGAGGTGCGCGCGGCGTACGGAAACCGCGCGGGCGCAAGGCCCTAAGAAGCGTTTTGAGGACGAAGCGCCCCGATTGAGTCCTGCGCGCGGCCCCGATTGAGCCCCGCGCGCCGCGCCTTCAGGGTGACGAATGCGGGAAAAGGGCTCTTTCCCCACTGATTCGCATTTAGGTGATGGCGCCCTTCGGGGAAGGCTCCTATCATCGAAGGCACGGGAAGCTTCTCCGATTCGGCATGTAGACGCAGGTGGTTCCAATGCAAGCGGCATTCGCTTGGGCATCCTTGCTGTCTAAAAACCAATGCATGGTCATTCGAAAGGAGGATGATCGGTATCATGGGGGGCTCTCAAGAGGATGTGACGCGGCGAGGCAACGGCATCCTTCTCATTGTGGGCGCGGCTTCGCTGTTCTTTCTCCAAAGCGTTTCGAACGGTCTTCTTGCCGCGCTGCCCGGTTTATCCGAGGCGTTTCCGCAGTACAGCGTTGACCAGGTGTCGATGCTCACAAGTTTGGTCATGGTCGCTTCCATTCCGACGAACATCTTCTGCCAGGCCATCATCGGCCGCATAGGATTCAAGCAGACATTGTTCGTCGCGTTCGCCCTGTACTTTATCGGGGGCTTGACGCCGTTTTTCGTGCGGGACAACTTCGCTCTGATCATGGTGTGCCGTGTGGTGGTGGGTCTAGCGTTCGGCCTGTTCCTTCCCATGGCCCCCACGTATGCGGGCGCGAAGTTCGGCGAGAGCACGCGGGCGAAGCTGCTTGGGTGGGGAGGCACGCTCTCGGGCCTTTCGGGCATGATTCACACTCAGGTGGGCGGCATCCTTGCGAACGGGGATGTGTGGAACGTGTTCCTTTACCACCTCCTTGTCCTGCCCGTGCTTGTTCTTGCCCTGTTCATCCCCAATCTCCAACGCAAGGCGGCGCGTCAATTGTCCCAGGAGGATTCCGCCCAAGAAAGCCTTGAGGGGAAGGAGAGGGGAAGGATCCCCGCTCTTGGGTGGTTCGTCATCGTGTTCGCGGCGCTTTCGTTCTTCTTCATTTACCCGACGCTCATCTACGTGTCGTCCATCGTCGTCAACACCGGCATGGGGGATGCGGCGACGGCGGGTACGGTGACGGCCACGTTCTCGCTTGCCGGATTGCTCGTCGGCCCAACGTTCGGCGTCTTCTACAAAAAGCTGGGGCTGCACACGATGACGTTGTCGTTCGCCATTGCGATGGCGGGGATGTTCTGCATAGGCTTTGGCGCTTCCATCCCGCTGTTGATAGCGGGGTCCATGCTGGTCGGGTTCGGATACACGACCATCGTCACCATGGCCCCCATGATCTACAGCATCGTGTGCCCCGGTCAGCTGACGTTCGCGGTGGGGCTTACCAACGCGGCGAGCAGCGCTTTGTCGTTCGTCTCGCCGTTCGTGTACACGTTTTTGTCAGGGTTCGCCGGCATGGAGGGAGATCTTCGGTTTTCGTTCTACTGCGGAGGCACCCTGCTTTTGGCGAGCGCGGTTGTGATCGCGATTGTGCTGAGGCGTGTAGGCCCTTCGTTCGGAAAGGGGGATGGGGCTTCGGCGGACGGAGCCAGCTAGCGCGGTGCGCGCAAGAGGGAAAGTTCGGCAACAGAGAGGATTTTTCGATGGAAAAAGAGCTTGGGTTCGGTTTCATGAGGCTGCCCGTTCTCGACGAGAACGACTTGAAGTCCATTGACTACGATACGTTGACCGAAATGGTTGACTACTTCATGAAAAGCGGCTTCAACACCTTCGACACGGCGTACGTGTACCACGAGGGGGAGTCGGAGATCGCGCTGCGCAAGACCGTCGTGGAGCGGTATCCGCGCGACTCGTTCGTGATCGCCTCGAAGGTGACGCCCGATCTGCTCCACACTAAAGACGACCTTCCCCGTCTTTTCGACGATTCCATGAGCAAGCTTGGAATCGACTATTTCGACCACTTCCTCATCCACAACATCAGCCAGCCCCAATACAACGCGGCGGTCAAGTTCGACTACTTCGATTTTGTCCGCGAGAAGAAGAAGGAGGGCAAAATCGTGGAAGTGGGCATGTCCTTCCACGGGACGCCCGATCTTCTTGAGGAGGTGTTGAGCAAGTACGCCGACCGGCTCGACTTCATCCAGCTTCAAATCAACAACGTCGACTGGGAGGACCCGAACTTCCAGGCGCGACGTCAGTACGAGATCGCGCGCAAGTACGGGCTTCCCGTCTCGGTCATGGAGCCGAACAAGGGGGGCATGCTCGCGCATCCTCCCCAGGAGGCGCTCGACCTTATGAACAAGCAGGCGCCCGGTCTGTCTCCCGTGGCGTGGAACCTCCGCTACGCCGCCTCGCTCGAGGGCGTTCAGTGGGTGCAAACGGGCATGAACTGCATGGAGCACCTCGTGGAAAACGTGGCCACCATGAAGGACTTCAAACCTCTGTCCGCAGAAGAGCACGCGGTCATGGAGGAGGTCGTCAAGATCTACGAGAAGAACCAGAAAGGGTACCCGTGCACGTTCTGCCGCTATTGCCTTGACGACTGCCCGAAGGACATTCCCATTCCGAACTACATCTACCTGTACAACTCGGGCAAGGAGAACATCAAGTATTTGAACAACGAGTATCTGCCCACGGAGGTGGTGAACTACATCAGCCTCATGTCGGAGCACGGCAGGGCGAAGGACTGCATCGGCTGCCGTCTGTGCGAGCGGACGTGCCCGCAGCATCTGCCCATCGTCGACATCATGGACAAAGTCGCGCGCTTCTACGACGACATGCTGGATTCTTACGACACGGAAACCGGCGAGAAGATTGGCGAGTGGCAGCCGCCTGTTGATTGACGATAGAGCCGCTTGATCGGTTCGCCGCCCGCCGTGTGGAGACGGGCGGCGAACCGAGGAAACGAGGACTTTCGTGCCTTTACGTGATTTCTTCTCTCGCGAACCCGTTGTGGCGGTCGCCTTCTCCGGAGGGGTTGATTCCGCGTACCTCGCATGGGCGGCGAAGAGGCACGCCCGCCGTGCGCGAGCCTACTACGTGAAATCGGAATTCCAATCCGTCGAAGAGCTTGCCGCAGCGCGTCGGCTGGCCCACCTCATAGGGGTGCCCCTGACCGTCGTTTCGGTGAACATGCTTGAAACCCCCGCTGTCGTTTGCAACGGGCCGGATCGATGCTACCGATGCAAGCAGCTCATGCTCTCGCGCATTGCCGAGGAGGCTGCGCGCGAGGGCATCTCGTGCGTTGTGGAGGGCACGAACGCGTCCGACGACGAAGGGGATCGCCCGGGGATGAGGGCTGTCAGGGAAGCCGGCATCCTCTCGCCCTTAAGGGAGGCGGGGCTTACCAAGTCGATGGTGAGGCAGCTGTCGCGCGACGCCTCGCTTCCCACGTGGGACAAGCCTTCGCAAACATGCTTCGCCACGCGCATTCCCCAAGGCACTCCCCTCACGGAAGCCCTTCTTGGCACGGTGGAGCGAGCCGAATCGTTGCTGCATCGCGAGGGGATTGGGGAATGCCGGGCAAGGATCTTCGGGGATGCGGTTCGCATTCAGGTGGCTCCTGCCGACTTCGAACGTTGCGTTGCGCGGCGCTCTGAAATCCTCAGGGCGCTGGGGCCGGCGTTCTCGTTCGTGACGATTGATTTGGAGCCGCTGCATGCTTCGGCATGGGATGTGTCGGTAAGCAGGTGATGGACGCCTTTTTCGAATTTCCTTCGATCCTCAGCGCTGCATCCGCTTGCCACGGGGAGGTGGAAACGCGATCTTGCAGATTTTGGTGAACAGGGGATTTTTCCAAGAGGTTCGGCCGGCGGCCTGCGTGGAAGAGCACGAGGTGGAGCTGACGGTGGACGGAAGGCTTCGGGCTGTGCTCCCGTGCTTGGGCGATTCGCTTGCGGAGATGGTGTACGGCTACCTGTACAGGGAGCGGACCATCCAACGCGTTGAAGACGTCGTTGCGTTTGACGTGGGACCTCGTCCTTGCTGCATCAGCGTTGGCCTTTTGAGCGAACATGGCGCCCGCCGCCTCGCGCGGCGGTGTCGCCCTCTCCTTGGGGCGGGCGGCGGCATCGCCCATCCGGCTTCCGCGCGGGTGTCCCCTGAGGCGATCGTGGTTGAGAAGAGGGCGTTTTCTCAGGAGGAGGTTTCTTGTGGCATAAGGAGGTTGAAGCGCATAGACGCTTCGCGCTCCCATGCGAAGGGCCTGTGCCAGTGCGGAGTCGCGTTCCAGGGCGAGGTGGTGCTTCGATACGAGGACGCCTGTCCTCTGCCCGCCTTCGACAAGCTCTGCGGTGCCTGCTTGCTAAAAAACCGCAGCATCAGCGGCGGCGCCGTTCTCACGACAGGCCCCATCTGCCGTTCAATGGTTGAAGCGGCTGCCCGTTTGGGGGCGGATCTTGTGGGGTCGTGCGGTGCGCCCACGCGGCAGGCTGTCGAAGCGGCGCGCAGGTTGGGCATCGTGCTTGCGGGGAATGTCGACGACGTGTCGATGAGGGTGTTCTCCGGAGAAGACCGCGTGGTTCGAAAGGGTCGTTCTTTGAGCGACGGAGAGGTGGCGGCTCTTTTCTATTCGGTGTAGGGGTTTTCGCGGGCCGGAGCGGCGGATTCGCGACTCGGAGCGGCGTCCCAGCGAACGGAGTCTCGCGAACCGCTGCGGCGCCTCGCGACCGCCGTGTTTCCATCCCGAGTCGAACTGGCACCTCGCAAACTGTTGCGGCTCCTTGCGAACCGAATCGCGCCCTCTCGAACCGAATGTTTCACGTGAAACATTTTTGGGGTGTTGCGGTGAGGTGGCCGCGAGGGAACGCCGCGCTGGTTGATGCCCCGGCGCCGCGACGGGGCGCAGCGGTGGGGGCGGCGCACCGGGAACACGTCGAGCGTTCGCGTTTCTCATATCGGGCGGCGCCCTCTCGAACCGAACCCGCGCCCTCGCAAACCGAATGTTTCACGTGAAACAATCTCGGGGCGCCCCGCCCGCCTGCCGCCCGCACCCCGCTCGCCCCCCGCGCT
>DXCU01000005.1 GCA_019115845.1 Candidatus Rubneribacter avistercoris
GCCGCGCGGGCGCAGGGAAGCGCCGGCGCGGCCGAGCGCCTGGCCGACGTCGTGATGGAGGCCGCGTCAAGAAGCGGCGCGGCGGAATCCCGATAGGGTACAATGGGCAGTCGCTGAAACGAGAGGAAACCGAAGGGCGGGAAGATGGAGACAGGGCGCATCGACCGGGTGCATTTCATCGGCGTGGGAGGGGTCGGCATGAGCGGCATCGCCCGCGTCGCGTTCGACCAAGGCATGCGCGTGAGCGGATCCGACCTCAAGGAGAGCCGCTACACCAAGCAGCTGCGCGAGGCCGGCATCGAGGTGCGCATCGGCCACGACGCGGCCAACGTGCCCGAAGGCGACGTCGTCGTGGTGGTGTCCACCGCCATCCTGGACAACAACCCCGAGCTTGCGGCCGCCAGGCAGCGGGGGCTTCCCATTTGGCATAGGGCCCAGATGCTCGCCCGCCTGGGGGTCGGCCTCGACACGCTGGCCGTGGCGGGCACGCACGGCAAGACCACCACCTCGTCCATGCTCGCCAGCGTGCTGGACGGCATGGGGGAAGACCCCACGTTCCTGATCGGCGGCATCGTGCGCGCCTACGGCACGAACGCCCACTCCGGCACGGGGGGAGCCTACGTGGTGGAGGCGGACGAGAGCGACAAGTCCTTCCGCTTCCTCTCGCCCAAGGCCGTGCTCGTCACCAACATCGAGGCCGACCACCTCGACCACTACCGCGACCTCGACGAGATCTACGAGAAGTTCTCGTCGTTCATCGCATCGGTGCCCGACGAGGGCGTGGCGGTGGCGTGCGGCGACGACGCCGCCTTGGCCTCCCTCGCTCGCGCGACCGGGCGGCGCCTGGTCACGTACGGGTTCTCCGAGGAGTGCGACGCGCGCGTCGTGGAGTTTTCGCCCTGCGGCGTGGGCAGCGATTTCGTGCTGCGCCTGCCCGACGGCGAGCAGGTGCGGGCGAGCCTTAGGCAAAACCCCGGCCGCCACAACGCGCTCAACGCCTCCGGCGTGCTCACGCTTCTGTGGGCGCTCGGGCACGACGTGCGCGAGGCGGCCCGCTCGCTGGCCGGATTCGCCGGCGTGAGGCGCCGCTTCGACTTGGTGGGCGAGGCGGCGGGCGTGACCGTGGTGGACGACTACGCGCACCACCCCACCGAGATAGCGGCCACCATCGAGGCCGCCGCGCGTCTGGGCTACAGGCGCGTGCACGTGCTGTTCCAGCCGCATCGCTACTCGCGGGCGCCGCTGTTCACCGAGGTGCTCAAAGACGAGTTCGCCGCCGCCTTCGACGCGGCCGACGCCGTCACGTTCATGGACGTGTACCCGGCCGGCGAGGCGCCCGTCCCGGGGGTGAGCGGCAAGACCTTCCTCAACGTGGTGCTCGGCCATCCGGGGCATCCCGAGGCCGCCTACGTCCCGCGCCGCGTGGAGGTCGTTCCCTACCTGGCCTCCAAGCTGGGGGAGGGCGATCTGCTCATCACCATGGGAGCGGGGGATGTGACCGCCATCGGGCCGCAGCTTGTCGACGCCCTCTCCCAAGGGCCGCGCGCCGCCTCGCCGTCCGCGCCCGCCGACAGGGCGTGACGCCATGACGGCGCGTCACACCTCGGCGCTCGAGGCGCTGCTTGTGGACGAGGCGTTCGACGGCGACGTCTACCCGGCCGAGCCCATGTCCCGGCACACCATGTACCGCATCGGCGGGCCGGCGCGCTTCTACGTGCAGGTTGCGTCGGTGGGGGCGCTCAAGCAGCTGGTGGAGGTGTGCGAAGGGTCGGGCGTGCCCTGGGTGGCCGTCGGGCGCGGCAGCAACCTTTTGGTGGCCGACGAGGGCTATCCCGGCGTGGTGGTCGCGCTGGGGCGCGATTTCCGCACCTGCCGCTTCGACGAGGAGGGGAGGCGGTTTTGCGTGGGGGCGGGCGTGCCGCTGTCCTCGGTGGTGCAGGAGGCGTTTCGCCGTTCGCTTTCGGGGCTTGAGTTCGCCGTGGGCACGCCGGGCACGGTGGGGGGCGCCCTGCGCATGAACGCCGGCACGCGTGAGGAGTGGATAGGCTCGCGCGTGGCCTCCGTGACCACGCTTTCGCCCGCGACGGGCCTTACGCGCCGCGCGGGCGGCGAGCTGTCCTGGGGATACCGGGAAAGCTCCTTTGCCGAGGACGAGGTCATCGTGGAATGCGAACTTTCCGTAGAGCCGGCCGATCCGTTCTACTTGCGCGGTAAGATGGAGGCGTCGCACACGCGGCGCAAGCAGACGCAGCCGCTTTCGGTCCCCTCGTGCGGGAGCGTGTTCAAAAACCCCGAGGGCGCGTCCGCGGGCGCGCTCATCGAAGCCGTGGGCCTCAAAGGCCGCCGCGCGGGCGGCGCGCAGATCTCGGAGGTGCACGCGAACTTCATCGTGAACACGGGCGGGGCCGCCGCGCGCGACGTGATGGAACTGATCGAGCTGGCAAGGCGTGAGGTGTACGAGGCGTATGGCATCGAATTACAACCGGAAGTCCGCTTCCTCGGGTTCTCGTAGGGCCCCATCGCCTTCCCGCGCAACGCCTGTCCGCGCCGGCTCGCGTCCTCGGACGGGCTTCGCGCGCGCAGGGGCGGGCCGCGCCTCGGACGCGCGCGTTCCGTCGCGCGCGTCCGGCTACCGCGCCGTCCCGGGAGGGCGGGCGCCTGGCGCGGCCTCCCGCTCGCCGCTTTCCTCGGTTCGCGTGGGGGACCTCGACCGCATCGAGCGCGCCCAGCGCGCGCAGCGCACCTACCGGCGCCGCCTGGTCCGCGTCGGCGCCGCCGCGCTGGTGCTGCTCGCGCTCGCCGTCGGCGGCGTCGCCGTGTACTTCTCCAGCCTGTTCACCATCGAGAGCGTGTCGGTCAAAGGGGTCGAGCACCTCACGGCGGAGGACATGCAGAACATGGCGGGCGTTCCCGCCGGCACCACGCTTCTGCGCGTGGATGCGGCCGGCATCAGGGACAACCTGCTGAAGAACGCCTGGGTGCAGGACGTGTCGGTCAACCGGGTGTTTCCCGACACGCTGGAGCTGGCCGTCACGGAGCGGACCATCGAGGCTGTGGTGGAGGTGCCCGCGGAAAACGCCGGGACCACCAACGTGTGGGCCATCGCCTCCGACGGCATGTGGCTCATGCCCATCCCCGACCAGGATTCCGAGGCCGGCCGCCGCACCAGCCCGAAGGTGTACGAGGACGCGGCGTCCGTGCTGCGCATCACCGATGTGCCCTACGGCACGAAGCCCGAGATAGGCGCGTACTGCACGGACGCCAACGTGAACAACGCCCTGGACATCGTGTCCGGCATGACCACCGAGCTGGCGGGCCGGGTGACCGCGGTCAAGGCCACGGAGACGGAGTCCACCACGCTCACTATCAAAGACGGGCCCGACATCGTGTTCGGCACCGCGGACGACATCCGCGAGAAGGAGCGCGTGTGCCTGGCCATCATGGAGGAGCATCCCGACGGCGTCTCCTACATCAACGTGCGCACGGTCGACCGCCCCACCTGGCGCGCCCTTTGAGGGGCGCGGTTGGACCGGTCGCCCTTCGCCTCCTTCCGCCGAATGTGGACGTGCGGTTTTCATTACCGCAGCGTAATTTGCAAAAGGTTGATCATCGTGTACAATAACCGCACGTGAAGGGTCCCCACGGGACGGAATCGCAGCATTCGAAATCGCAGCAGGTGTGGAGGAGACAATGCCTAACAATATGGGTGAGCACTTGGCGGTCATCAAGGTCGTCGGCGTTGGCGGCGGCGGCACGAACGCCGTGAACCGCATGGTCGAGGCGGGCGTGAGGGGTGTTGAGTTCATCGCCGTCAACACCGATCGGCAGGCACTGCTCATGTCGGACGCCGACAAGACGATCCACATTGGCGAGGAGCTGACGCGCGGCCTGGGCGCCGGCGCGAATCCCGAGGTGGGCTGCCAGGCGGCCGAGGAGAGCCGCGCGGAGATCCGCGAGGCGCTGGCCGAGGCGGACATGGTGTTCGTCACGGCGGGCGAGGGCGGCGGCACGGGCACGGGCGCCGCGCCCATCATCGCCGAGATCGCGCGCGAGGAGATAGGGGCGCTCACGGTGGGCATCGTCACCAAGCCCTTCTCGTTCGAAGGCCGCACGCGCCGCAACCAAGCCGAGCAGGGCATCGACCTTCTGTCCCAGAAGGTGGACACGCTCATCGTCATCCCGAACGACCGCCTGCTGGAGATCGTCGACAAGAAGACGAGCATGCTCGACGCCTTCCGCATCGCCGACGACACGCTGCGCCAGGGCATCCAGGGCGTCACCGACCTCATCACCGTTCCGGGCCTCATCAACCTCGACTTCGCGGACATCCGCACGGTCATGAAGGACGCGGGCACGGCCATGATGGGCATCGGCATCTCCTCCGGCGAGAACCGCGCCCTCGACGCCGCGCAGCAGGCCACGAACTCCAACCTGCTGGAGGCGTCCATCGCCGGCGCGTCGCGCGTGCTGTTCTCCATCGCCGGCGGTCCCGACCTCACGCTCACCGAGGTGGACGAGGCGGCCCGCACGGTGGAGGCGTGCGCCGACGAGAACGCCAACATCATCTACGGCCAGATCATCGACGAGGCCATGCAGGATCAGGTGCGCATCACGGTCATAGCCACCGGCTTCAAGATGGGGTCGGCCCAGCAGTCCTCCATGGACTTCTCGCGCAAGGACCTGTTCGCCTCCACGACCGCCTCCGAGCAGCCCTCCCTCGCCTCCTCGCCGGCGCCGTCGGCGTCGTACGCGAGCCGCGGCAACGGGGCCGCGTCGGGGCGTTTCGCCGACGAGGACTACATCCCCGACTTCCTGAAACGCCAGCGCTAGAAGGCGGCCGTTCCATGGCCGCGCCGCAGAGCCTACCCGCACCGCGTTTGACGAAGCGCTCCTTCGGCGCGCTCGGCATTCCCGCGCTCACCGACGACGCGCTGTTCGAGCGCACGGGCGTGCGCGTGGCGTTCACCGGGCGGGAAGGGGGAGCGAGCACGGGTCCGTACGCGTCGCTCAACCTGGGGTCGCATGTGGGCGACGATGCGGCGGCCGTGGCCGAGAACCGCTCGCGCCTGCTTGCGGCCCTTGGGACCCAGGGTGCGCAGGTGATCGTGCCGAATCAGGTGCATGGCGACGAGGTTGTGCTCGTCGGCTCCCCGCAGGAGGCGGATGAGGCGCGCCGTCGGGCGCGCGAGGGCGCGGACGCGCTCGTCGTGGGCGCCGCCGGCGTGGCGGCGCTGCTGTGCTTCGCGGATTGCGTGCCCGTGGTGGCGGTGTCGCCCTCCGGCCGGTTCGCCGTGGCGCACGCCGGATGGCGGGGCGTGATGAACGGCGTCGCCGCCAAGGCGGTGCGCCTGCTTGCGGACGCCGACGAAGAGCTGTTAGGCCCGCGGGCCGTCGCCACCTACAACGTGTACGTGGGGCCGCATATCCGCGGCTGCTGCTTTGAGACGGGGGCGGACGTGCGCGAAGCGTTCGCTCGGCGCTACGGTGCCTCGTGCCTGACGGCGGAGGGCAACGTGAGCTTGCTCGCCGCCCTGACGACGTGCCTGGCCGAGGCGGGCGTCGACCGGGCGCGCCTGGTTGATGCGGGCGTGTGCACGATGGACGAGTCCGAGCGGTACTTCTCCTACCGCGCCTCCGGCGGCACGTGCGGCCGCCAAGGCGCCATCGCGTTCAGGGAGGCAAGGTGACCATGGGGTTTTCAGATCGCTACGAAAGCGTGCTCGCGGAAGTGGCCGCATGCTGCCGTCTGGCGGGGCGCGACCCGCGCGAGGTGCGTGTGGTGGCCGTGTCCAAAACGGTGGGCCTGCCCGAGGTGGGGCGGGCCGTGCGGGCGGGCGCCCTCGACTTCGGGGAGAACCGGCCCGACATGCTGATGGAGAAGGCGCGGGCCTTTCCGGAGGCGCGCTGGCATTTCATAGGCAACGTCCAGTCCCGCAGGATCCCCGACATAGTCGCCCACGCCTGCTTGGTGCACTCTCTGTGTCGGGAGCGCCATCTGCCCAAGGTGGACGCCGCCGCGCGCAAGCTTGGCAAGGTGCAGGACGTTTTGCTGGAAGTGAACGTGTCGGGCGAGGAGAGCAAAAGCGGGTTTGAACCCGCCGAGGTCGCTGACGTGCTGGCGCGTTGCTCGGAGTTGTCGTTCGTGCGCGTGCGCGGGCTTATGACCATGGCCGCGCAGGGAGACCTCGCCGCGGCGCGGGAATGCTTCGAGGGGCTTGCCGGTCTGCGCGATGACCTGCGCAGGCGCATGGGCGCCGACAGGGCGGCCGCATTCGATGAACTTTCTATGGGCATGAGCGAGGATTGGCGCGAGGCCGTTGGCGCAGGCGCTACCATAGTGCGCATAGGTCGGGCTTTGTTCGACGAGCAGTTCGGCGCAACGCGCGCGTGAGGGCGCGGCGCGCACCGTGCATATCGCAGCGACGGCGCGACCGTCGAAAGAAACGGAGCAGGTGAACGGTATGGAGTTGCCAAAGATCAAAAGGTCCGGTGCCGCAGGGATGCTCGACGGCATCAAGTCGAAGCTCGGCTTCGCCGACGCGGGGCAGGGCTACGACGACGGCTACTACGACAGAGGGTACGACGACCGCAGCTTTCAGGACGAGTTCGGCGACGAGCGCGATGCGGAGGAGTTCGGCGAATACGGCCCCGGTTATCGTGAGGACGACGTCGCCGCAGACGAGGGTGCCGGCTCGGGCTACGACCGCTACGCCCCGGTGACCACAAGACCCGTTCGCACCGGCCGCTCTGCGGCGCGGTCGGCGGGCGGCACTCCCCCCAAGCTCGTCTCCATCGACGACGTGCGCGCCCGCACGCAGGTTCCCGAGAGCCTCACCCGCGATCCGCTCCCGCCGCGCCGCGTGAGCGCGCCGTCGTCGGCGTCCTACCGGGCGGAGCGGACGATGGTGGCCGCCGACGCCCCGGCTCCCGCGAACACGCCGAACGCCCGGGCGGCCGCGGCCCAGGGTCGCGAGCGGTCGGAGAGCCTGAACGCGCTGTTCACTTCCACGACGCCCGATCCCGCGAGCGCGGCCTCGCCTGCGGCTTCGGGCGCCGCCGCCTCGCCTGCGGCCCTTTCGGGCGCCGCGGCGCCCGCGTCCTCGCCGCGCACGGCGCCCGCGCGCGCCATCACGCTGCTGCGGCCGTCTGCCTACGGGGACATGGAGCGCGTGGCCCCGGCCCTCAAAAACGGCGACGCCGTGGTGCTGGCGCTGCATGCCACGCCCGAAGGCTTGGCCAAGCGCGTCCTCGACTTCTCCTTCGGCGTTTCAAGCGCGCTCGATGCGACCGTTGACTGCGTTGCCGACAAAGTGTTCGCCATCACCTGCGGCACCGCCCTTTCGGAGGCCGAGAAGGCCGCGCTGCGCGGCCAAGGGGTGCTGTAGATGGCCGGCGCCCGCTTGATGAAGGAGTTTTCCGCATGCTCAGCCTGAAGTACCTCCTTGTGTCGCTTGCCGACGCGTACAGCATGGTCATCTTCGTGTACGTGCTCATGTCGTGGCTGCCTGTCAACCGCGGCATCCTCGCCGACATCTACAACGTGCTGGGCAAGGTGTGCGACCCGTATCTTAACCTGTTCAAAAAGCTGATACCTCCGCTTGGAGGTATGGTGGACGTTACACCCATTGTGGCCTTGCTTGTATTACAATTAGCCACACGTGTAGTGATTGGCTTGCTCTAGGCGTAGAATCGCACCTGTCTGCAGGTTGCGTTACCGGATGAAGGGAATGACAGATGGCTATCACCTCGGCTGAGATCCACAACCAGAGCTTCTCGATCGACCGCAAGGGCTACGACGTCGATGAGGTGGACGTGTTCCTTGAGCACGTCGCCGACGAGATCGACGGCTTGAACGCGCAGATAGCGCAGCTTGAGAACCAGATGGGCGATCGCGGTTTCGGCGGCAAGTTCGACGGGTTCGACACGCCGGCCCGTCCCCTTGAGGCCCCTGCCGTCGACGACGCGGCGCTGGCCGAGAAGGACGCGCGCATCGCCGACCTCGAGCGCCAGCTGGAGGCGAAGAAGGCCGACGACAACGCCATCGCGCAGGCGCTCATCATCGCGCAGCGCTCCGCCGACGAGATCATCGCCAACGCCAACGCCCAGTCCGCCGCCACCATCAAGGACGCGGAGGAGGAGGCCCAGCGCATCGTCGACAAGGCCGAGGGCGAGAGGCAGAAGGTGCTCGACGCCATCAAGAAGCTCGAGGACGACCGCGAGGACGCCCGCGAGGAGTACCGGGACCTGCTGACGGACTTCATCAGCGACGCCACGCGCAAGCTGGCCGAAATAGGCGAATCGGCGCCGGTCCCGTCTGCGGCTAGCCTGCACGCCCGTTCGGCCTCCGACGCCGCGTCCACGGGTTCCGCGCCGTCTGTCCAGGCGCCCATCAACCGCGACGGGGCGGGGGCTTACGCCACGCCGCAGTCCGTGACGGGCGCCGTGGTGGCGCCTGCCACGCCGCGCCCCTCCGCTGTGGAGAAGGACCTCTCCGGCTTCGGCGACGCCGACGACGCCTTCGAGTTCGAAGAGATCGACTAGCCGGCTCGGGCGGCTTGCCGGTCGCCCGAGCCGATCAACGCCGCGGGCCGCCCCCGCACCCGACCTTGGCGCCTTTTCGCCCGCCCTTGCGTGCCGAAGCGCGCGTGGCTGCGAAGCGCGCCAAGGTCGGGTGCGGGGGCGGCCTTCGCTGTTTTCGGCATGGCTTGCGCCAGGGGTTTTCCGCATCGCCTCGCCCGGGGTTTCCCCGGCGAATTGTCGGCATCTTTTGGAGGGCGTTGACGGCGACGTTGCGTCATCGCGTATCCTCGGTTGCGGTTCGGGCGCGCACGAGCGCGTCTCAGACGAGAGGAAAGGCGACGCGCGGCGTCCGCGCGGTCGTCGCGGAGGAGCATCCATGACCGATCGGGACTATCTGAGCGTGGGCGAGCTGGCTCGGCGCGTCGGCGTCACGGTCCGCACGATCCAGTACTACGACCAGCAGGGGCTGCTGTCTCCGTCGGCGAAGGGGCCGCAAAACCAGCGCCTCTACACCGACGACAACGTGAAGGACCTGTGCCGCATCCTGACGTTGAAGTACCTGGGGCTTTCCCTGTCCCAGATAGGATCCCTCGCCTCCCGTTGCCGCGAGCCCGGCGCCGTGCAGGCGCTGGCCGATCGGCAGATGGACGCCGTGGAGGAGCAGTTCCAAACGCTGTTTCGGCGCATGACCACGCTGCGCGCCCTGCGCGACGAGGCGCTTGAGAACGGGGATGTGGATTGGGAGCGCATGGCGCGGACCATCGAGCGCTGCCAAGACGAGAGCCAGTTCTTCTGGCGGCTCACCTGCATTCGCGACGACGCCCCCTCCGAGGCTGCCGCCGAGGAGCGCGCGGCCCGCAGCCGGTCCGTGTCGAAATGGCACGAGCTTATCGCCGACGCCATTCGCCTCATGGCCGCGGGAGAGCCCCTCGACGGGCCGCGCAACCGGGATTTGGCCCGGCGCTACCTCGACCTCGATCTGTCGCAGGACGCGGCATGCGTCGAGGAGAACTTCATCCTCATGGAGAACATCGCGCCGCACGCGCACGGCGGCGGATCGTTCGACGAGCTGCGTCAAGCGGTGTTCGACCATCTGGAGGCGGTGGCCGCGGCCTTCGACGCCTGTGACGACGAGGTGGGTTAGCGCTTTTCGGATGTTTCGCCGCAGCGCGGCTTGCCCCTGCGAAGGCGACGGCGCCGCCAGGTCCCGTCGCGCTCGAGAAAGGACGCTTTCATGCTCGTGTCGTGGATGACGACGAACCAGTGCAACCTCAAGTGCGCGCACTGCTATCAAGACGCCGAAAAGGCCAGCGCCTTGGAGCTTTCCACCGAGGAGGGCGAGAAGATGATCGACGAGATTGCCCGCGCGGGCTTCAAGGTGATGATCTTCTCCGGCGGGGAGCCGCTCGTGCGCCCCGACATCTACGAGCTGGTGGCCCATGCGGCCTCGCGCGGGCTGCGCCCCGTGTTCGGCACGAACGGCACGCTCATCACGCCCGAGGCGGCGGCGCGCCTGAAGGAGGCCGGCGCTTGCGCCATGGGCATCTCGGTGGACAGCCTTGTGCCCGGGAAGCACGATGAGTTTCGCGGCCTGCCGAACGCCTACGACCTCACCATGGCCGGCATCGAGGCGTGCAGGCGGGCGGGCCTGCCGTTTCAGCTGCACACCACCGTGGTGGATTGGAACCGCGACGAGGTCTGCGACATCACCGACTTCGCCGTGGAGATTGGCGCCATCGCGCACTACGTGTTCTTCCTCATCCCGGTGGGCCGCGGCAGGTTCATCCAGGAGACGTCGCTTGAGGTGCTGGAGAACGAGAAGCTGCTCGCCGATCTCATGCGCAAGGCCGCCCAGGTGCCCATTGACGTGAAGCCCACATGCGCGCCGCAGTTCACGCGCGTGGCGAAGCAGCTCGGCGTGGAGACGCGCTTCTCGCGCGGGTGCCTGGCGGGCCTCACGTACTGCGTCGTCGGCAGCGAGGGCATCGTGCGCCCGTGCGCGTACATGACCGAGGAGGCCGGCGACGTGCGCGAGCGGCCCTTCGACGAGATCTGGAGGACGAGCCCTGTGTTCGAGAGGCTGCGCACGCAGGCCTACTCCGGCTCGTGCGGCACGTGCGACTATCGCGACGGCTGCGGCGGCTGCCGTGCCCGCGCCGCCTACTACCACGATGGAGACATTCTTGCCCAGGACGACTACTGCGCCCACGGCAACGCGTTGGTGGCCGCCCTCTAACCTGGAAGGTGCCTGCGGCCCCGCCCAAGAAGCGCCTCGCCTTGCTCGGCCCGATCGCCGTGCTGGCGGGCGTCGGGCGGCGCGCGTTCGGCGCGCCTTTCCGCAGGCGCGGGCCGGGATCGAGGGGATGCGAGCGGGTCGATAAGCCGGGTTCTGTCGTTGGACGGCCATTTATCTCGAGCGCCTGTCGCCAGGCGCCTCCAGCACGCAACCCGAACGCGCGACGGGCCGCCGCATAGCGTTCCTATTTGCGCTTGCTCCGGATGGGGTTTGCCAAGCCGCGCCGTTGCCGACGCGCTGGTGCGCTCTTACCGCACCGTTTCAGCTTTTCTCCCGTCGCGCGCGGCGCCGGGGGAGTCTTCTTTTCTGCGGCACTTTCCGTCGGGTCGCCCCGCCCAGCCGTTAGCTGGCATCCTGCCCTGCGGAGCCCGGACTTTCCTCGCGCCGATGGACGCGCGGCCGTCTGGCCCGCTCGCGTATGGTATTCTAGCACGATATCGCGCGACGGATGGAAAGGAAGATGCCGGATATGGGCACGTGCGCACTGGTGGGGGCCGCCGACTTCAACGCAGGAGATTTCCTTGCGCGCCATGAGGCGGGCGCGTTCGATTTCGTCATCGCCGTGGACGCGGGATTCGCGCACCTTGAGGCTGCGGGCGTGGCGCCCGACATGGCCGTGGGGGATTTCGACTCGCTCGGCTACGTGCCGAACTGCCGCCGCGTGTCGCGCTATCCCGTCAAAAAGGACAAAAGCGACATGGAGCTGGCCATGGGCAAGGCGGTGTCCTGGGGTCATGACGAGCTTTTGGTGTACGGGGCGCTTGGCGGGCGCCTCGACCACACGCTTGCGAACCTGCAGCTGTTCGCGCGGTTCTCCGAGCAGGGCGCCTACGTCACCGCCGTCGCCGACGCCTATGCGGTTCGGCTGCTCACGGGGCCGGACGCGTTTGAGCTGCCGACGCGCGGGCCGGGTTCTGTGTCGGTGTTCTCGGCCAACGACGAGGCGCGCGGCGTCATCGAGCGCGGATTGGCGTACTCGCTTGACGACGAGCCGCTTTCGAACCGCACGTCGCGGGGCCTGTCCAACGAGCTTGCCGGCGAAGAGGCCACCGTGGCCGTTGAGGAGGGCACGCTCTACGTGTTCTATCCGCTCGGATAAGGTTGCCTGGGCGTCCTACGGGGGATTTCCCCTCATTTCCTCCATAATCTGAAACTTCACCGTTGACGGCGACGCAGCGTCGTCCCGTATGCTGCTGCCAGGGCCGGGGCAACGTGCATCCGGCTTCCAGACGAGACGGATCGAAGCGCGCGCCGGCGGGAGGCCGGACGCGCCCATAGCGCAAAGCACTGACGAAACAGCCGATCAGGGGCCGGGGCAGGGCATGCCCGGCAGGGGTCGTCGTGCGCCGCAAGCGGATGGGCGGGCGCTTCGGCGGTTGAGGGAGGAGGCGAACGTGGCGGTTTCCGACGGCGGGGGCGCGCGGCGGCCGTACTACCCGGTGTTCCTCGATATGCGGGGGAAGCGCGCGCTTGTGGTGGGCGGCGGGGAAGTGGCCTGCCGCAAGGCGGCGGGCCTTATGGAATCCGGTGCGCGGGTGACCGTGGTGGCAAAGCGCCCGACCGCGCAGATGCGGGCGTGGGCCGATGACGGGCTTGTGACGCTTGCGGAGCGCGCGTACCGTCCGGGCGATGCGGCGGGCATGCTCCTCGTGTACGCCGCCACCGACGACGCGCGGGCGAACGAGGCCGTGTACGCGGAGGCCGAGGCGGCGGGCGCTCTGGCGAACGTCGTGGACGATCCCGCGCACTGCCGCTTCATCGTGCCGTCGGTGGTGCGTCGCGGCTTGCTGCAGCTGGCGGTGTCCACAAGCGGCGCGGCCCCGGCGCTCGCGAAGCGCCTGCGCCGCGATCTGGAGGAGCGCTGTCCGCAGGACCTCGCGGCCTACGTCGAGCTGCTTGCGGACGTGCGCGCGCTCGTGAAGGAGCGCGCAGACGGCGGCGAAGCGCGGCGCGTCTCGCTGCTCGAGGCGGCCTGCGACCCGGCGCTGTTCGCACGCTTCCGCGCCGGCGAACCGCTTGACGCGGAGGCCGTGCTCGCGGAGCTTTTCGCGGGCGCGGACGGGGATGCGGCGCGCGAGGCGGGTGGTTTTCGATGACGCTCATCGCCGTGGGCGCGAGCCACAGGACCGCCTCGGCCGATCTGCGCGGCAAGCTGGCCATCCCAGCCGACCGTCTGCCAGGCGAGCTTGCGGCCCTCTGCGCGCACGAAGCCGTTTTTGAGGCCGTGATCGTGTCCACCTGCAACCGCACCGAGGTGTACGCCGTCACGCTCACCGCGCCCGACGGCATGCGCGCCGTCGTGGAGCGGCTGCGTGCGCTGCCGGGTGTGGACGAGTCGGCGGCTGCGGCGCTCGGCAGCGCGCTCTACGCCAAGCAGGGGCCGGGCGCGGTGGAGCATCTGTTTCGCGTGGCGTCGTCGCTCGACTCGCTCGTGTTGGGAGAATCCCAGGTCATCGGCCAGGTGCGTCGCGCCTTCGCCGCTGCCGAGGAGGCGGGGACCACAGGCGGGCTCACGCGCCGCCTGTTCCGCTCGGCGCTTGAGACGGGCAAGCTCGTGCGCTCCCGGACCGCCATCGGCGCGCGGTCGGTGTCGGCGTCCACCGCTGCGGTGGAGCTGGCGAAGCGCATGTTCGGCTCGCTCGAGGGCCGGCGCGTGCTTGTGATCGGCGCCGGCGAGATGGGCGAGCTTGCGCTTGGCTATCTGCGCGATCAGGGCGTGCGCGACGTGACGGTGGCGAACCGCACGTTCGAGCGCGCCGCCGCCCTCGCCGCGCGCCTTGGCGGGCGCGCGGCCGGGCTTGACGAGCTGGAGGCGCTTGCGGGGAGGGTCGACATCGTCATCGCCGCGCACGCCGCCGGAAGGCCGCTCGTCACGAAGGGCCTTATGGCGCGCGCCCGCGCCGGCCGCGACGAGCCGCTTTTGGTGGTTGACGTGGCGCTGCCGCGCACGGTGGAGCCGGAGGTGGGCGAGCTTGCGGGCGTGACCTGGTGCGACCTTGACGGGTTGAGCGAGATGGCCGACGGCAACGCGCGTCTGCGCGCCGCCGAGTCCGTGAAGGCCGAGGCGCTTGTGGCCGCGCAGGTCGACGCCTTCCTCGCCTGGTTGCAGGAGCGCGAGGTGGCGCCCACCGTGAAGCAGATGCACGGCAAGGCCCGCGCCGTCTGCGACGCGGAGGTGGCCCGGGCCGCGAAGGCGCTCGCCGCCTGCCGCGGCGAGGCCGTGAGCGAGGAGGAGCGCGCGGCGCTCGAGGCCATGGCGGCGGCCATCGCAAAGAAGCTGCTCCACGGTCCCACCGCGCGCCTGCGCAAGCAGGCCTTGGACCCTGACGGCTACCGCTACACGGAGGCCGCGCGCTACCTGTTCGGCTTGGACGCGTGCCCGCAGGGCTTCTCGTGCCGCAGCGACGAGGGGCGCACGTGCCGCCTTGCGGCCGGCGGCATCTGCGCGCGCCACGGCGGCGGGGCCTGCCCGCATGGCAAAAAGGCCGCCCCGCCCGCCCGCCCGGCCGCTCGCAAGGAGGAGGTCGCATGAATCGCCTGACCATCGGCACGCGCGGCAGCAAGCTCGCGCTCTGGCAAGCCCATCACGTGGCCGATAGGCTGCGCGATGCGCACCCCGGCCTCGAGGTGGCCGTGAAGGCGATCAAGACGAAGGGCGATGCGCTGCCCGACGTCGCGCTCTCGAAGATCGGCGACAGAGGGCTTTTCACGAAGGAGCTTGAGCGGGCGCTTCTCGACGGCCGCGTGGACGTGTGCGTTCACTCGATGAAAGACGTGCCCACCGTGCTGCCGGAGGGCCTTGCGTTGGCGGGCTGCCTGCCCCGTGCCGACGCCCGCGATGCGCTCGTGGCTCCTGCGGGCGCAACGCTCGCCACGCTTTCCGCCGGCGCCCGCGTGGGCACCGGCGCGCTGCGCCGTCTCTCGCAGCTGCGCGCGCTGCGCGACGATCTCGACTACGTGGAGGTGCGCGGCAACCTGGACACGCGCATCGGGAAGGTGCGCGCCGGCGCGCTCGACGCCATCGTGCTGGCCAGCGCCGGCATCCGCCGCATGGGATGGGAGCACGAGATCGCGGCCGTCTTCTCCGTTGACGAGGTGGTGCCGGCCGCAGGGCAGGGGGCCATCGGCCTTGAGGCGCGCGCCGGCGATGCGCGCGTGGACGAGCTGGTCGCTTCCGTGCGCTGCCCCGCCGCCGACGCGTGCGTGGCCGCCGAGCGCCACGTGATGCGCGCGCTCGACGGCGGCTGCCAGGTGCCCATCGGCGCGTACGCGCGTTTCGAGGACGGGATGCTCGCGCTCGACGCGTTCGTCGGCCGGTTGGACGGCACGCTGGCGCTCAAAAGCCGCCGTGCCGAGGCGTGCGAGCCGCCCCGCTCCCTGGCGGATATGCCCGCCGTCCGTGCTGCCGCCTGCGCGCTTGCGCAGCGCGCGGTGGAGGAGCTTGAGGCTGCGGGCGCCCGCGCGGTGCTCGACGAGGCGCGGGCCTCCGGCGACGAGAGGCCGCTCGTATGAGCGCCTCGACGGGGACCCGGCCGGTGGAGGTGCACCTCGTGGGCGCGGGTCCGGGCGATCCGGGGCTTTTCACCGTGGCGGGCGCCGCGCTCGTGGCGCGCGCGGACGTGATCGTGTACGACTACCTGGCCAATCCGGCGCTGCTCGAGGGCGCGAAGCCGAGCGCCGAGCGCCTCTACGTGGGCAAGCGCGGCTTCTCGGCCCATGTCGCCCAGGATGAGATCAACGCCCTGCTCGTGGAGAAGGCGCGCGAGCTTGAGGCGCGGGGCGGCGGCGTGCTCGTGCGCCTCAAAGGCGGCGACCCGTTCGTGTTCGGCCGCGGCGGCGAAGAGGCGCTCGCGCTGGCCGATGCGGGCATCGCCTGCTCGGTCGTGCCCGGCGTGACGAGCGGCGTGGCCGCGCCGGCGTTCGCGGGCATCCCGGTCACGCATCGCGGGCTGGCCTCGTCGGTGGCGTTCGTCACCGGCAACGAGGATCCCGCGAAGGCCGAGACGGCCATCGACTGGGAAGGCGTCGCGCGCGGTGCCGACACGCTCTGCTTCTACATGGGGGTGCGCAATCTGCCCACCGTCGCGCGGCGGCTTATGGAGGCGGGCCGCGCGGCCGACACGCCGGTGGCGCTCGTGCGCTGGGGCACCATGCCGGGGCAGGAGGTGCTTGAGGGCACGCTTTCCAACATCGCCGAGCGGGCGCGCGCGGAGGGCTTCCAAGCTCCGGCCGTCATCGTGGTCGGCCAGGTGGCGGGCCTGCGCGCCCGGCTGGCCTGGTATGCGCCCGGTCCGCTCGCCGGCACCGCCGTGGCCGTCACGCGCGCGCGGACCCAGGTAAGCGGCCTGGCCGCCCAGCTGCGCGGCCTCGGCGCCTCGGTTTTGGAGGTGCCCGCCATCGACGTGGTCCCGCCGCCCTCCTACGAGGAGGCGGACGCGGCCATAGCGCGGATCACCGGGTACCGCTTCGCGGTGTTCACGAGCGCAAACGGCGTGGAGGGATTCTTCGCGCGGCTTGGGCGGGCCGGCCTTGATGCCCGGGCCCTCGCTTGCGCGCGCATCGCGGCCATCGGCCCGGCCACGGCGGCGGCGCTCGCCGCCCGCGGCGTGCGGGCCGACTTCGTGCCCGTCGAGCACCGCGCCGAGGCCGTGGCCGAATGCCTTGTGGAGGCGGGGCTTGCGAGCGGTGACTGGGTGCTCATCCCGCGCGCCCTTGAGGCCCGCGACGTGCTGCCCGCCATGCTCAGGGCGCGCGGGGCGCGCGTGAGCGTCGCCCCGGTGTACCGCACGGTGCCGCCTGCGCTCCGGTCGGTGGAGGACGCGCTTTCCCGCATCCTCGCCGGCGAGGCGGACGTCGTCACGCTCACCTCGTCGTCCACGGCGCGCAATTTCGTCCGCCTCGTGCGCGCCCGCCTCGGGTGCGCGAGCGACGCGGAGGCGGTGGCGGCGCTGCCGGCGGGCCTGTCGTTTTGCTCCATCGGGCCCATCACCTCGGACACGGCGCGCGGCCTGGGGCTGCCCGTTGCCGCCCAGGCGGACGCGTACACGGCGGCCGGTCTGGTGGACGCCCTGGTCAGGGAGCGCGCCCGGGTGGCGCGCGGAAGGAAGGCGGAGGATTAGATGATCGGGATCTCCAAGCTGTACTGCGGAGCCGTCGAAGCGGCCGACGCGCTGCGCTACAACCGCGACTCGGCCCGGCTGCCGAGCGGGCTTCTGCAGTTCTCGCGCGACAAGAAGCCCGTCGTGGTGTGGAACTGCACGCAGACGTGCAACCTGCGCTGTGCGCACTGCTACGCGCAGTCGGAGCGCAAGGGCCGCGAGGGCGAGATGAGCACCGCCGAGGCCAAGGCGATGATCGACGATCTGGCCGCGTTCGGCGCGCCGGTGCTCCTGTTCTCCGGCGGCGAGCCGTGCCTGCGCCCGGACGTGGTGGAGCTTATGCAGCACGCGAAGGACGCGGGCATGCGCGTGGTGCTGTCCACGAACGGCACGCTCATCACGCCTGAGCTGGCCGCGCGCTTCGCCGCGGTGGGGCTGTCGTATGCGGGCGTGTCGCTTGACGGCGGACGCGAGACGCACGATGGGTTCCGCGGCCTGCCCGGCAGCTTCGACCGCGCCTTGGAGGGCATCCGCAACGCGAAGGCCGCCGGCGTCAAGGTGGGCCTGCGCATGACTATCAGCAAGCGCAACTGGCGCGAGATCGACGAGGTGTTCGACATCATGGAGGCCGAAGGCGTGCAGCGCGCGTGCTTCTACCACCTCGTGTACACGGGCCGCGGCGCGTCGCTCATGGACGAGGACCTGACCCATGACGAGACGCGCCGCGCGGTGCGCCTCATCATGGATCGCACGCGCGAGTGGTTCGACCGCGGCGGTGCGCCCGAGATCCTCACGGTGGACAACCATGCCGACGGCCCCTTCGTCTATTTGGAGCTTCTGCGCGAGGACCCCGAGCGCGCCGCGGAGGCGCTGCAGCTGCTCAAATGGAACCGCGGCAACTCCACGGGCGCGGGCATCGGGTGCGTGAGCTGGGACGGCGAGGTGTACCCCGACCAGTTCTGGCGGCACTTTTCCGTGGGCAACGTGCGTAAGCGGCCGTTTTCGGAGATCTGGACCGACACGAGCCGCGCCACCGAGCAAAGCGAGCTTCTGCACCGCCTGAAGGACAAGCGCCCCTTCGTCACGGGCCGTTGCAGGCAATGCCGCTGGCTCGACATCTGCAACGGCAACTTCCGCGTGCGCAGCGAGGCCGCCACGGGCGATTTGTGGGGGCCGGATCCGGCGTGCTACCTAACCGACGAGGAGATAGGCATCGTCTAAGACGGTGTGCGAGAAGGAGGTTCGACTCATGGGTTTTCCCGCCTATCGGCCGCGCCGCATGCGCGCGAACCCGACAGTGCGCGCGTTCGTCCGCGAGACGACGCTTCAGCCGAGCGACTTCATCTACCCGCTGTTCGTGAAGCCGGGCGCGGGTGTGCGCGACGAGGTGCCCTCGATGCCCGGTGTGTTCCAGGTGTCGGTGGACCGGCTGGCCGGCGAAGTGGACGAGCTTGCCGCATGCGGCGTGCGCTCGCTCATGCTGTTCGGGCTGCCGTCGCGCAAAGACGAGCGGGGGAGCGAGGCGTACGCCGACGACGGCATCGTGCAGCGGGCCGTCCGCGCCATCAAGGGGCACGCGCCGGGCTTTCACGTGATCACCGACGTGTGCCTGTGCGAGTACACGAGCCACGGGCACTGCGGCGTGGTGGATGCGCGCGGCAACGTGGTCAACGACGAGACGCTCGCGCTCCTGTCCGCCGAGGCCGTGAGCCACGCGCGCGCCGGCGCCGACATGGTGGCGCCCTCCGACATGATGGACGGGCGCGTGGCGGCGTTGCGGGAGGCGCTCGATGCGGCGGGCTTTACGCACGTGCCCCTCATGGCGTATTCGGCGAAGTACGCCTCGGCCTACTACGGGCCTTTCTGCGACGCGGCCGATTCCGCGCCCGCGTTCGGCGACCGCTCCACCTACCAGATGGATCCCGCGAACAGCGACGAGGCCCTGCGCGAGGTGGGGCTTGACATCGCCGAGGGCGCGGACCTCGTCATGGTGAAGCCGGCGCTCGCCTATCTGGACGTGCTGCGCCGGGTGCGCGAGGAGTTCTCGTTTCCCACGGTGGCCTACAACGTGTCGGGCGAGTACGCCATGGTGAAGGCCGCGGCCGCGCGCGGGTGGATCGACGAGCGGCGCGTCGTGCTGGAGACGCTCCTGTCCATGAAGCGCGCGGGCGCGTGCGCCATCGTGACCTACCACGCGAAGGACGCGGCACGCTGGATTCGGGAGGCGCATCATGGCCGATAGGACCGCTGACCTGCGGGACGTCGACCTCGACGCGCCGATGTCGCGCGCGGTGCTGACGGCCGTGCAGACCGCGCTGCCGGTTGAGGGGCGCCCCTACGCCGCGCTCGGGGAGGCCTGCGGCACCGACGAGGCGGGCGCGTTCGCCGTGGTGGAGGCCGCGCGCGCGGCGGGCATCGTGCGGCGTATCGGCGCGAGCTTCGACTCGTACAAACTTGGCTACGTGTCCACGCTTGCGGCGCTCGCTGTGCCGGAGGATGACCTCGACCGCGTGGCTGCGCTCGTGGGCGCGCATCCGGGCGTCACGCATAACTACGAGCGCGACGACCGCTACAACCTGTGGTTCACCTGCATCGCGCGCGGCCAAGAGGCGCTCGAGCGCGAGCTTGCGGGCATCCGGCGCGAGGCGGGCGCGGGCGATATGCTCGTGCTGCCGGCGCTGCGCCTGTTCAAGGTGCGCGTGGCCTTCGACGTGCGCGAGGGCTCCTCGGCGGGCGATGCGACGCCCGCGGCTGCGGGCGCGCCGGCGCCCGCCGCGGCCGCGGACGTCGTGCCGCTCGATTTGGACGATGCGGACCGCGCGCTCGTGCGGGCGCTCCAAGGCGACCTCGCGGGCGATGCGCGCCCCTTCGCGCTCGCGGCCGCGCGGGCTTCGGAGCTGCTCGGGCGCGCGGTGGGCGAGGACGAGGCGCTTGAGCGCACGCGCGCCCTCGTGGAGGCGCGCGCCGTGCGCCGGTTCGGCGCCATGGTGCGCCACCGCAAGATGGGCTTTGCCTGCAACGCCATGGGCGTGTGGAATGTGCCCGATGAACAGGTAAAACGCGCCGGCGTTCTGCTCGCGCTCCCCGCGGGCGTGAGCCACTGCTACCAGCGCCCGCGCCGCGCCGCCTGGCCGTGGAACCTGTACACGATGATCCACGGCCGCGACCGCGCCGAGTGCGGGCGCGTGGCCGGCAAGCTGCACGCCGCCCTCGCCGAGGCGGGCATCGAGGCCGCGCCGCCGCGCATGCTCGTGTCCGTGCGTGAGTTCAAGAAAACGTCCATGCGCTACTTTGAGGAGGACCGATGAGCGACACTTTGACCCATGCCCGCTCCGAGCAGCTGTTCGCCGAGGCGCGACGGCGCATTCCCGGCGGCGTGAACTCGCCCGTGCGCGCGTTTTCGAGCGTCGGCGGCGCGCCGGTGTTTTACGAGCGCGCCGCAGGCAGCCGCGTCACGGACGTCGACGGCAACGAGTACGTCGACTTCATCGGCTCGTGGGGCCCCATGATCCTCGGGCATCGTCCCGCTGCCGTGCTCGACGCCGTGCGCGCCCAGCTCGACCGTGGGCTTTCGTTCGGCGCGCCGTGCGAAGCCGAGGTGCGCCTGGCCGAGCGCGTATGCGAGCTTGTGCCCTGCGCCGAGAAGGCGCGCATGGTGTCGTCGGGCACCGAGGCCGTCATGAGCGCCGTGCGCCTCGCGCGCGGGTTCACGGGGCGCAGCCTCATCATCAAGTTCGAGGGCTGCTACCACGGCCACAGCGACGCGCTTCTGGCCAGCGCCGGCAGCGGCGTGGCCGCCTTCGGCATCCCCGGCACGCCCGGCGTCACGCCGGGGGCCGCGCGCGACACGCTCGTCGCGCCCTACAACGACCTTGTCGCCGTCGAGCGGCTCATCGACGCGCACGAGGGCCAGGTGGCCTGCGTCATCGTGGAGCCCGTCGCGGGCAACATGGGCGTCGTGGCGCCCGATCCCGGCTTTTTGGAAGGCTTGCGCGCGACGTGCGCGCGGGAGGGGGCGCTCCTCATCTTCGACGAGGTCATCAGCGGGTTTCGCGCAGCGCTCGGCGGTGCGCAGGAGCGCTACGGCATCGTGCCCGACCTGTGCGCTTTGGGCAAGATCGTCGGCGGCGGCTTCCCCGTAGGCTGTCTTGCCGGGCGCGCCGAGGTCATGGACGCGCTCTCCCCCGCGGGGCCGGTGTACCAGGCCGGCACGCTCTCGGGCAACCCGGTGGCCATGGTGGCGGGGCTTGCCACGCTCGAGGAGCTTGCGCGCCCCGGCGTGTACGACGAGCTGGAGCGTCTCGGCGCGCGTCTGGAGGCGGGCCTTGCGCGCGCCATCGAGCGCAGCGGCTTCCCGGCCACGGTGAACCGCGTCGGATCGCTCGCCACGCTGTTCTTCTCGCCCGATCCCGTGCGCGACTACGCGGGCGCGTCGGCTTGCGACGCCGCGGCTTTCGCCCGCTACTTCGCGGGCATGCTCGAGCGCGGGTTCCTCATCGCGCCGAGCCGGTTCGAGGCCCTGTTCCTCTCGCTTGCGCACACCGACGACGAGATCGACGACTTTGCCGCCGCGGCAGCCGAGGTGCTTGCCGCGCTGTGACGCTTGCGCCCCCATCGTCTAGCGGCCAAGGACGCCGGTTTCTCAGACCGGAAACGGAGATTCGAATCCTCCTGGGGGCACCACGCCGTTCCCGCAGGCCCCGCCTTCACCGAAGCGCGGGGCCTGCGCGCGCCGTTTCCGCGCGTATTCGACGCATTGGCCCGGCAAGCGTCTGCGGCGGGCGTCCGCATGGCGTATAATCGCCCTCGCATCATTCACAACCTCATATGCAGGGGAGCTCGCGGAGGCGGGCTGAGAGGAAGCGCGGAATCGCTTCGACCCGACGAACCTGATATGGGTAATGCCAACGAAGGGAGCACAATGACGCGAACGCAGATCGATGCGGCGCGGGCGGGCACCGTCACGCGCGCCATGGAGATCGTGGCCAAGAAGGAGGGCCGCGATCCCGAGTTCATCCGCGAGGGCGTGGCCGCCGGCCGCATAGCCATCCCCGCGAACATCCATCACGAAAGCTTGAGCCCCGAGGGCGTGGGCGGCGGCCTGCGCACGAAGGTGAACGTGAACCTCGGCATCTCGGGCGACCTTGCCGACGAGGCCGAGGAGTGGAGGAAGGTGGACGTGGCGCTGGAGCTTGGCGCCGAGGCCATCATGGACCTCTCGAACAGCGGCAAGACGGCCGCGTTTCGCCGGGCGCTCATCGAGAAGTCGCCGGCCATGGTGGGCACCGTGCCCATGTACGACGCCATCGGGTATTTGGAAAAGCCGCTCATCGGCATCACGGCGGCCGACTTTCTGGACGTCGTGCGCGCGCATGCGGAAGACGGCGTGGATTTCGTCACCATCCACGCCGGCATGAACCGCCGGGTCATCGAGTCGTTTCGCGAGACGGGCCGCCTCACGAACATCGTGAGCCGCGGCGGGTCGCTCATCTTCGCATGGATGGAGGCCACCGGAAACGAGAACCCCTTCTACGAGTTCTACGACGAGGTGCTGGCCATCCTGCACGAGCACGACGTGACCGTCAGCCTGGGCGACGCCATGCGCCCCGGGTCCACCTACGACGCCACCGACGCGGGCCAGATCGCCGAGCTCATCGAGATCGGCAAGCTGACGAAGCGCGCGTGGGAGGCCGGCGTTCAGGTGATGGTGGAGGGCCCCGGCCACATGGCGCTCGACGAGATCGCCGCCAACATGAAGCTGGAGAAGCGCCTCTGCCACGACGCGCCCTTCTACGTGCTCGGGCCGCTCGTCACCGACATCGCGCCGGGCTACGACCACATCACGGCCGCCATCGGCGGGGCCGTGGCCGCCGCTTCGGGCGCGGACTTCCTGTGCTACGTCACGCCCGCCGAGCACCTGCGCCTGCCCGACGCGGCCGACGTGCGCGAGGGCCTCGTGGCCACGAAGATCGCCGCGCACGCCGCCGACATCGCGAAGGGCGTGCCCGGCGCGCGCGATGCCGACAACCGCATGAGCGACGCCCGCCGCCGCGTGGCCTGGGACGAGATGTTCGACCTCGCGCTCGATCCCGCGAAGGCGCGCAGCTACTTCGAAAGCGCGCCGCCCTCCACGGAGGGCACCTGCACCATGTGCGGCGAGATGTGCGCCATGCGCACCGTGAACCAGATAATGGACGGGCTGACGGTTTCGCTGGGCTAGCATCCGGCGAAACCGTCCGGCGCCGCAGCCGTCCTCACTGACGTTTTTGAAACCCGCAAGACATCGAAAGGAATCATGCATGGAACCCTTTGCCCTCAAAACCGCTCTTGACAACGTGCGCGCCACGACGCCGCTTGTGCACTGCATCACGAACTATGTGACGGTGAACGACTGCGCGAACGCGCTTTTGGCCGTCGGCGGCAGCCCCATCATGAGCGACGAACCCGAAGACGTGAACGACATCCAAACCATTTGCGGCGGCCTTGCGCTCAACATCGGCACGCTCAACGTGCGCAGCGTGGAGGGCATGTTCGTGGCCGGCGAGCGCGCAGGCGAGCTGGGGCACGCGATCGTGCTCGACCCGGTGGGGGCGGGCGCGTCGGCGCTGCGCACGCGCACGGCGGGCGACTTGCTGGACAAGCTGGCCGTGTCCGTCATTCGCGGCAACATGTCCGAGGTGAAGGCGCTGGCCGGCGGGGCGTCCTCCACGCGCGGCGTGGACGTGTGCCCCGACGACGCCGTCACCGAAAACAACCTGGCCGCCAGCGCCGCGTTCGCGCGCGGCTTCGCGGCCAAGACGGGCGCGGTCGTGGCCATCACCGGGGCCATCGACATCGTGGCCGACGCCGAGCGCGCCTTCGCCGTCCGCAACGGCAGCGCGGTCATGGGCCGCATCACGGGGGCGGGCTGCATGCTCACCTGCGTGTGCGCGGCGTTCGCGGTGGCCAATCCCGCCGCTTTGCTGGAATCCCAGGTGGCAGCCGTGGCCGGCATGGGGTTGGCCGGGCAGGTGGCCGAGGGCCGCATGGGCGGCTACGACGGCAACGGGTCGTTTCGCACCTACCTGCTCGATGCGCTCTACCGTTTGGACGGGGAGGCGCTCGAAGCCGGTGCGCGCGTGGAAGAGCTGGCGTAGGGAAAGGGGGCGGCCATCATGCACCCACGCGAGGAGCTGCGCCGCGCGATGGCGCTCTACGCGGTGACCGACCGCGCCTGGCTTGGTGGGCGCACGCTCGCCGATTGTGTCGCGGAGGCGCTCGCGGGCGGCGTGACCTGCGTGCAGCTGCGCGAGAAGGACGCGCCCCGGGCCGAGGTGGTGCTGCGCGCCCGCGCGCTCGCGCCGCTGTGCCGAGAGGCGGGCGTCCCGCTCATCGTGAACGACGACGTGGAGGCCGCCCGCCTTGCAGGAGCCGACGGCGTGCACGTGGGCCAGTCCGACGCCGCGTGCGCCGATGCGCGCGCGGCCCTGGGCCCGGACGCCATCGTGGGCGTGTCGGTGCAGACGGTGGAGCAGGCGCTCGCCGCGCAGGAGGCCGGGGCCGATTACCTGGGCGCGGGCGCGGTGTTCGGCACGCCCACCAAGGACGACGCCGTCATTACCGGTACCGACGGCTTGGCCGCCATCTGCGCGGCGGTTGACATCCCCGTGGTCGCCATCGGCGGGTTGAACGAACGCACGCTGCCCGCGCTCGCGGGCAGCGGGGCCGACGGGGCGGCCGTGGTGTCGGCCCTGTTCGCGGCGGACGACATCGAGGAAGCCGCCCGGCGGCTGCGCGCGGCCGTGCGCGCGTCGCTGGGCGCGTGAGCGGGAAGGGAGGAGCGGGCGCCATGGCGTTTTCCCTCAAGGCGGTGCTGAGCGTCGCGGGATCCGATTCCAGCGGCGGCGCCGGCATCCAGGCCGACATCAAAACCATCGCCGCGCACGGGCTGTTCGCCGAAACGGCCATCACGGCGCTCACGGCGCAGAACACGCTCGGCGTGACCGGTGTGGCGAACGTCGATCCCGCGTTCGTGGCGGACCAGATAGACGCCGTGTTCGACGATATCCGCCCCGATGCCGTGAAGGTGGGCATGGTGTCGTCGGTCGCCATCATGCAGGCTGTGGCCGAGCGCCTCTCGGCCCACGGGGCGCGCAACGTGGTGGTGGACCCCGTGATGGTGGCCACAAGCGGTGCGCGCCTCATCGACGAGGACGCGGTGGCGGCCTTGCGGGCGCATCTGCTGCCGCTTGCGGACCTCGTCACGCCCAACATCCCCGAGGCCGAGGTGCTGTGCGGGTTCGCCATCGCCGACGAGGACGCGATGGAGCGCGCCGCCCGCCAGCTGCTCGATCTGTGCGGCGGGGCGGTGCTCGTGAAAGGCGGCCATGGCGCGAACGACGCGAACGACGTGCTGGCCTTGTCCGACGGCGCGCTTCGGTGGTTTCGCAGCCCCGCCATCGACACGGCGAACACCCACGGCACGGGTTGCACGCTGTCGTCCGCCATCGCCTGCGAGCTTGCAACGGGAAAGGGCATGGCCGAAGCCGTGGCGGATGCGAAGGCGTACGTCACCGGAGCGCTCGCCTCCGGCCTTGGCCTCGGCCGCGGCAGCGGCCCCCTCGATCACATGTGGAACCACTTCGAGCGGTAGGAGGGGGAGGCCGCAAGACCCCCTCGTCCTCCTGCCCGCATCCGTTTCGCTTCGGTTCGACGGTGCGGGCCGCGCCCGCCCTCACGCCTCGAACACGCACCGTCCGCCCGTGAACGTGGCTAGTACCCGCGTCTTCTGCACGTCTTCGGGCGCGCACGAGAGCACGTCGCGGTCAAGCACCGCCACATCGGCCAGCATGCCCGCCTCGAGCGTTCCCAGCTCGTGCGCGCGCCCGACCGAGGCGGCGCTGCCCTGGGTGTAGGCGCGCAGGGCCTCGGCCATGCCGATGCGTTCGGCGGGAAGCCACCCGCCCGCCGGCTCGTGCGTGGCCGGGTCCTGCCGGGTTGCGGCGCTGTACAGCACGTCCATAGAGCTCACGCTCGTCACCGGCGAGTCCGTTCCGAACGCTAGCGTGGCGCCTGCGCCCAGAAGCGTGCGGAAGGGCCACATGAGGGGGACGCGCTCGGGCCCCAAATCGCGCTCGGGACCGCCGGGGTCGAGCGTCATGTGCGGCGGCTGCACGGCCGCCACCACGTCAAGCGCTGCGAGGCGCTCCACGTCCTGCGGCAGGAAGTTCTCCAGATGCTCCAAGCAGTTATGCCGGCCGGCGGGCAGGGGGCCGTACGTCGCGCGCGCCTCCTCGAAGATGTCGAGCGCCGCGTGGATGGCCGCGTCGCCTATCGTGTGGATGCGCACGGGATGCCCCTTCGCCGCTGCGGACAGCACGAGCGCGCGCATCGTCTTCGCATCCACCGTGGGCCGTCCGCGATCGCCCGCGAAGCGCGCGTTGGCGTAGGGCTCGGTCACCCAGGCGGTGTGCTGGCTCGACACGCCGTCGAAGAACTGCTTGAAGCCGGGTGCCTGCAGCATCGGGCCCGTGTACGCCTTCCGCATGGCCTCGAAGCGGCCCATGTCGGCGAGCAGGGTGGGGAAGAGGTGCACGCGCGCCGTCAGCTCGCCCCAGGCGAGCAGGGTCGCGTGCACGTCGTCGCGGATGAAGTCAAGCCCGGGGTGCGCCATGAGCGACATGTCGCACACGCTCGTCACGCCGTTTCTCGCCAGTTCGGCGAGAAAGCCCCGGTAGGCGTCGGCCACCTCGGCGTCGGTGAAGGTCCCCATGATCTTGGGCATAAGCTCCATGGCCGCCGCCTCGCGCACGATTCCCGTGAGCTCGCCGTCTTCGAAGCGGTCGTACGACCCGCCGGCAGGAGGCTCGCTTTCTCGCGAAAGCCCCAGCTCGCGCAGGGCGACCGAGTTGAGCCACAGCGTGTGGGCGTCGCCTGAGTACAGCGCCACGGCTCGCGCGGGGAATGCCGCGTCGAGCGAGCGCTTGGTGGGCGCAACCGGCGGGTCCCAGCGGTACTCGCGCCATCCCTGCGCGAGCAGCCAGCCCGTCGGCCGATGCTCGGCGAAGCGCCTCATGCGTTCCACGCAATCGGCCTCGCTCTTGCCCAAAAACGTGGTCGCCAAGGGCGAGGAGTACACGGCCGAATGGAAGAAGTGCAGATGGGAATCGTGGAATCCCGGCACCACGAGCGCGTCTTCGAAGTCGTACGCCGCGCACGCCGCGCCGTCGTTCGCCTCCCGCGCAAGGGCGCGCACCTCGTCGCGCGGCCCGATGGCCGCGATGCGGTCGCCCGCGACGGCGATGGCGGCTGGGCGAGCCTGCGAACCTGCGCCCGTGAACACCTTTCGGCTCTCTATGATAAGGTCGATGGACACGACGCCCTCCTTCCGCATAGGTTTGCGCACGCGAACCTCGCCAATGCAAAAAGCCGGAGGCGATGCCTCCGGCTTGCGAGTTCTTGGTAGCTCCGACCGGATTCGAACCGGCGACCTCCGCCTTGAGAGGGCGGCGTCCTAAACCGCTAGACGACGGAGCCACTTGTCAAAGATGCGCTTTGCAGTGTACCGTAAAAATGGCTGGGGTGGAAGGAGTCGAACCCTCACATACGGTACCAGAAACCGCTGTCCTGCCATTAGACGACACCCCATCGGATCACCGATGCTCTTCTCCGCTTTCGCGAAGAGGTGCGAGCGCGAGTGAGTATATTACGGGGTTCGCTCCGCTTCGTCAACCCTTTGCAATGAACTTTTCCGAAAAAGTTTCCGGTTGCGCGCGTGGCATGCGGAGACGTGCGGAGGTCCGCCGTTGGCACGCGGCGCGCCAGCTCCGCTCGCCATGGGCTGCGGACGCGCCGCGCTTTCAGGTTCGCCGGGGCCGCGCCTTTGGCGACGGGGCGGACTCCCATCCGTCGTCAAATCCTATTTCGACGTGCGCGGCATCGCAGAAAGGCTTGTTGCGCGAGGCTCCGCAGCGGCAGAGCGCGTAGCGGTTGCGCGGCTCGTACGCCGATCCGTCCGCGCCGATGAGCGCGATGCCCCCGCGCACGAACACAGGCCCGCTCACGCCCTGCTCCGGGTCCTCGAGCAGGGTGATCGACGGCTCCAGCCGCTCCTCGAGCACGGCGCCGCTTCGGCTGTCTTCGTGCACGAGGCGCCCGGCCGGGCACTCCTGCGATTCCTTCACCGCCTCGCGTTTGAGCCGTTCGTCGTCGGAACGCTCGGTGAGCGTCCACACGTCGCCGTCTTCGCGATGGCAGAACCGCGCGAACGCGCAGCGGCCGTCGTCGAAAAGCGTCACGCTGGGGCCGCGATGGACGTCGGCCCGCATCTTGAACGGCATGCGCGAGGCCGTCTCCGATCCCTCGAATCCGGCGTCCGCGTGCGCCCCGTCGCAAAACGGCGGATTCGACGAGCGTCCGCAGCGGCACAACGCGTAATCGGCTCGCCTTGGGAAGACGCGCAAGGTGCGGTACTCCCGATGCCCGCCCACCGGGACGATGGCTTGCTGGATAAGGGGAACGCCGCCGCGCACGACGTACGGTCCGTTCGAGGAGACGACGATGGCCATGAGGGGGAGGCGTTCGGAGCGCTCCCGTTCGGTGCTCGGGTGCGTCGTGGGGGATGTGGGAGGAGACGGCATGGGCTTCTCGCTTTCGCTTGGGCGTTTGGTTCGCGGTCAGTATAGGCGGCGAACGTTCGGCGCGCCCTGGGCGCGAGCAACCGTAAGGATGCGGTCAGCTTTTCGCCACGGTCGCGCGTCTCCGCTCCTCAAGCCAGCGCCGCGTGAACGCGAGCAGCGCGTCGCGCTCGTTTGCCACCTCGTCGTCTATCACGGCGCCGAGCGCCGCCCGAAGCGCCTCGCCCACAAGCGGGCCGGGCCCGACGCCAAGCGCGAGCACCTCTTTCCCATCGATGGCCAGCTGCCCAAGCGTGAATGCCGCATCTGAGGAAAGCACCTCGCCAAGCACCGTCTCGACCGCGTTCACCTCGTCGACGCGGCCTCGGCACCGGGGGGCTTGGCCCATCGCGTCGCCGCGCTTGAGGTCGCACAGCGCGCCGAACAGCTCAAGGTCGCCTTCAAGGGACAAGAGCGTTTTCCTCACCGATTTCGGCGTGGGGAGAAGGTCGTCGTCGTGGCGGCGCACAAGTTGGAGCACTTTCCCCGCGAACGCGGACGGGAGTTTGAGCCGGGCCATCGCCCCTCGGGCCATCGTCTCGCTCAAGGCGGCGTGCCCGTAGAAGTGCCCGACCCCCTCTTCGTCGGTAAAAAAGGTCGCCGGTTTTCCCATGTCGTGGAAAAGCGCCGCCCAGCGCACAAGCGGGTAGGGGGGCGTGGCGTCTATCACGCAGGCGGTGTGCGCCAGCACGTCGTGCACATGATAGGGGGTGCGCTGCTCAAAGCCCTTCATGGCCACAAGCTCGGGCATCACGGCCGCCAGCACATCCGCGCACGAAAGCAAGACGTCGCCTGCGAAGGGGCCGACAAGCATCCGTTCCAGCTCGCGCGCCACGCGCTCGGCCGATATCCGCAACAGCAGCCCCTTGTTCGCCATCATGCCCGAAAACGTCTTGTCTTCGATGCGAAAGCCCAGCTGCGCGGAGAGGCGGCATGCGCGCAGGATGCGCAGCGCGTCCTCGGAGAACCGTCGAGCCGGGTCGCCGACGGCGCGAAGCACGCCCGCCTCAAGGTCGGCGCGGCCCCCGTGCGGGTCGATCAGGCCGCGATCGGGGTGAAACGCCAGCGCGTTCACGGTGAAGTCGCGCCGCGCAAGGTCTTCCTCGATGCTGCGCACGAACGTCACCTTCCTCGGGTGACGGGCGTCGTCGGCGTAGGAGCCGTCCGCGCGGTACGTCGTCACCTCGACGGCGTGCCCGTCCACCACGGCCGTCAGCGTGCCGTGCGCCGTCCCCGTCTCGTGCGTGCGGACGCCGCGCGCCTCGAAGGCCCGCTGAGCTTCACGCCAGGTGGCCGACGAAGCCACGTCGACGTCTTCTCCCGGTCGACCCAAAAGCGCGTCGCGCACGAACCCGCCCACAACCCACGCCTCGTAGCCGGCATCCTCCAAGATGCGAAGCGCGCGCAAGGCGAAAGGCGCAAGCTCCACGCGCGGCGCGTCGTCGGCCCGGAGGGCGTTTCTCGGCAAGATCGGTTGCATCGGCGCCTCCTCTCGGCTTGCCACATGTTCACGCTGCACCAAATTATAGTGGGGTTTCGCCGCGATGCGGAGCGTCTTTCAGCGCGAGGACGCTCACGGTGTTTTGAAAGTTCGGCGGTCCTGCCCCTGCTTTGGCCGCCGGGGGGGGGCGTCACCGGCGTCAGCGCGAGGGGCAAAGGCCGTCATGTCCAGGGAGGGGTCGAGGGAAGACGGGAACCCGCCGAGGAAGGCGCCGGCCAACGCGCCTGACGCTCCCGTCAGACAGGAAAAGGCCACAGGACCGGGCCGAGGCGGGTGCGGCGACGGGCGGTAGCGGGCGGGGTTCCAAACAGCGGCCCAAGACGGTCCAAAACGGCGGCCCGAAACAATTCGGTAGGTTGAATTTCAAAATGCAACAGCGTTGCGTTTGGTTGTGCGGGCAAAGTCCGCAGGCCCCGGAACAATTTTCGAATTTTCGAAAATTGGATCTTGCGCCCGCAGGGTCGAGTGGGTATTATAACCGGGTTGCGTTTTTCGAGGAGAGGAACGCAACGTCGATCCAACGGCTTCCGGCAGATCGATTGCCGGAGAGCCGATAAAGCAGCTTTAAGGAATTTCAAAAAAGTCCCTTGACAGCAAAGAATCGACAAGGTAAAGTATCTCCTCGCGTTTTGGCCGGAAGGCTGAAACGCGGGCCGAGAGGCCCGAGCGGGAACCTTGAAAACCGGATACTGGGAAGCAAGCGAGCGATCGTGCGGGGAGGGCGTCCGCCCTCCCCGCCCCTGAGAATCCATTACTTTTCTCTTTTTTTCAACGAGCTAGGGGGGCGCCCTCCGGGGCGCCCGTCCGGACGGAGAGTTTGATCCTGGCTCAGGACGAACGCTGGCGGCGCGCCTAACACATGCAAGTCGAACGGAGAAGGCGCCCTCGGGCGCGAATGAAGTGGCGAACGGGTGAGTAACACGTGGCCAACCTGCCCCCCGCTCCGGGACAACCGCGGGAAACCGCGGCTAATACCGGATGGACCGGGGCCCCCGCATGGGGGCCTCGGGAAAGCCCAGGCGGCGGGGGATGGGGCCGCGGCCCATCAGGCAGTCGGCGGGGTGACGGCCCACCGAGCTTACGACGGGTAGCCGGGCTGAGAGGCCGATCGGCCACATTGGGACTGAGATACGGCCCAGACTCCTGCGGGAGGCAGCAGTGGGGAATCTTGCGCAATGGGGGAAACCCTGACGCAGCGACGCCGCGTGCGGGACGAAGGCCCTCGGGTCGTAAACCGCTTTCAGCAGGGAAGACCAAAGACGGTACCTGCAGAAGAAGCCCCGGCTAACCACGTGCCAGCAGCCGGGGTAACACGTGGGGGGCGAGCGTTGTCCGGATTCATTGGGCGTAAAGCGCGCGCAGGCGGCCTCTCAAGCGGCACCGTCGAAGCCGGGGGCTCAACCCCCGGAAGCGGGCCGAACTGGGGGGCTCGAGGCAGGCAGAGGAAGGCGGAATTCCCGGTGTAGCGGTGGAATGCGCAGATATCGGGAAGAACAC
>DXCU01000037.1 GCA_019115845.1 Candidatus Rubneribacter avistercoris
CCCGACCCCCGCAGCTTGCAGCCCTCTTCCCTCCCCCTTATCCCCAGGTTCTTTGCGTTCTTAGGTATTTTCCTTGACTCGGAGGGAACGTGCGATATACTTTCGAAGTTGCTCTGAACAACGGAAGGGAACAAAACATGAAGCGCACCTATCAGCCGAATACTCGCAAGCGGGCGAAGACCCACGGTTTCCGTGCCCGCATGTCGACCAAGGGTGGCCGCAGGGTTCTGGCCGCGCGCCGCGCGAAGGGCCGCAAGCGCCTGTGCGTGTAGGGGAGACGCGCGATTGGAGACCATCAAGTCCTCCGGGGACATCTCCGATCTGTTTTCCCATGGCAAGCGTTTGCACACGCCTTACCTCACGTTCATAGCGTCACCCACGAAGCAGCACGGCCCGCACGGTCGTGTTGCTTTTATTGCGGGCAAAAAGCTTGGAAACGCGGTGTGGCGCAATGCGGCGAAACGGCGCATGAGGGCCGTCTGCCATGAGTTGGGAGGCCCGTGGGAGGGCTTCGACGTGATATTTCTCGCGAAGTCGGGCGTTTGCAGGGCCTCTTATAGTAAAGTGCTAGCAGTATGCAGCGATACGTTGAAACAAGGCGGGATTCGACGGGGATGACGCGGGCGCAGCGTTTTTCAAGGCTTGTGAGGCAGATGCCATGCAACGTGGCGATGTTTCTCGTAACCTTTTATCGTAGCGCCGTGTCGCCTATGTTTCCCTCGTGTTGCCGGTTCACTCCGACGTGCTCGGAGTACGCGCTCGACGCGTTTCGGCGTTACGGCTTCGCGAAGGGGTTGAAGCTCACCGTGAAACGCGTGCTTCGCTGCCGTCCGGGCGGGCCTCACGGCTACGATCCGGTCCCTTGACGGCTCTCCGAATGCTTTCGGGGGCTTTCTCCAACACTGAAGGAAGGAACAGCTTAGAATGTGGGATGTAATCAAGGATTGGGTGTTTGAGGTCATCCATTTCTTCTACCAGATGTGCGGCGACTGGGGGCTTGCCATCATCATCGTCACCCTCATTATCCGACTGCTCCTCTTCCCCCTCATGCAGAAGCAGACGAAATCGTCGTACAACATGCAAAAGGTCCAGCCTCTCATGCAGGAGATCCAGCGCAAGTACTCCGACGATCCGCAGCGCATGCAGGAGGAGATGCAGAAGCTGTACGCCGAGGTCAAGTTCAACCCCTTGGCCGGCTGTCTTCCCATGCTCTTGCAGATGCCCGTGTTCATCGCGTTGTTCCAGGTGCTCAGCGAGATGGGCACGCGCACGCAGGGCACCTCCTATGAGTTCTACAACCTGGTGCCCAACCTGGTTATGCGTCCTTCTGAGGCTTTTGCCAGTGGATTTGGAACATTTGTTCCTTATTTGGTGCTGTTGGTGGTGTTCGCGGGCGCGACGTTCCTTCCCATGGTGCTCATGCAGCTGGGGAACAAGGACAACCCCCAGCGCAATCAAACGCTCATCATGTCCGGCGTCATGAGTTTGTTCATGCTGTGGATCGGTTGGGGGTCTCCGGCGGGCGTCCTTCTGTATTGGGGCGTTTCGTCGTTGTTCGGCCTCGCTCAGCAGCAGATCACCATGAGGATGATGAAGAAGAAGGATGCCGAAGAGGCGCAGACCATCGAAGTGAAGCCTATCGAAGTGGAGGTCACGCGCAAGGTGAAGAAGCCTCGTCCCACCAAGAAGAACACGGTGAAGAAAAAGTAGATGCCGCAAAGAGCCTCCGAATGTTTCACGTGAAACATTCGGAGGCTTTCCGTATAGGGTAAAGGAGCGCACCATGGCTGAAGAACATGTCGAAAGGCCCGAGGAAACGCTTGAGAGCGAAAGTGTTGGAACCGATGCGCCAGCCGAGGTCGGGGAATTGAGCGACGAAGAGCTTGATCGCATTGCGGACACGGCGATTGGCGCGTTGCAGGACATTCTCAAGTACTTCGACGTGGGAGAAGTGACCATCGACGAGTACGAGGGGGACGAAGGCGAGCTGATCCTCGACATCACAGGCGATGATCTGGCCGTGCTCATTGGGCGTCATGGCAAAACCCTCGACGCTTTGCAGTTCCTTGTGTCCGCTATCACGGTGCGCACCATCGGGTTCAGGTATCCCGTGATCGTCGATGTCGAAGGGTACAAGGGCCGCCAGCGCGAGAAGCTGGAGTCTATCGCCCGCTCGTCAGCCAATCGGGCGGCCAGCCAGCATCGCAGCATCAAACTGAGGCCCATGACTCCTTACGAGCGTCGTATCGTCCATATCGCTTTGAGGGATGACGACCGAGTGGAGACTGCTTCCGAGGGGGAGGGCAGCGCTCGGCATGTGGTGATTCTCCCTCGTTGACGGATGCTCCGCTTCCGTTGACCCCGTTTGCACGAATGAGAGGCAAGGCCCGCACACCTTGATGCGGGCCTTATTGTTGTCTATTGCTTTGGAATGTTTCACGTGAAACATTCCGTTGCGCGTTTGACGCGCTTGTGATGCCGACAGAAGCCGGGAAGGGGGCTGTTATGAACGACGCGTTGCTGAAAAGGCATTTGGAGTTGGTGATAGAGGCCAACAAGGTGACGAACATAACTCGCATCTCAACATGGGACGAGGGAATGCTTCTTCATGTGGAGGATTCCCTGGTGGGATTGCCGGAGGTTGTTGCAGCGCCGGAGGGACGCTACGTTGACCTTGGCTCGGGCGCCGGGTATCCCGGAATTCCCCTGGCTGTTGAGAGCGGTCGTCGCACGTTGCTGGTGGATTCAGTTGGGAAGAAGACGGCTATTTTGGATTCCATGGTACAAGAGCTGGGTTTGACCAATGTTGAAACCTATACGGGAAGGATCGAGGACCTCGCCAGGGAACAGCCTTGTTCCTTCGCCGTTGCAACGGCAAGGGCTTTGTCTCGTTTGTCCGTGTTGATGGAGCTTGCGTCTCCCCTTTTGATTTTGGGAGGAGTCTTGGTTTGTTACAAAGCGCATGTGGAGGAAGACGAGCTTGAGCACGCGCTGGCTTTGCAGGATCAGACGGGGATGTTTCTTTGTGGAGACAGGGAAGTGGATCTGCAGGGGAGGGAGAGGAGGATCATCTCTTTCGAGAAGAAGGCAGAGCCTTCGATCAACCTTCCCCGCAAAACTGGTCTTGCGCAAAAGCGTCCGCTTTGAGGGGCCTGCGCTTGTTGTTCAGGCGCGTGAGTTGGGTCGCGCTTGCGTAGGTTGCTTGCCCGGAATGTTTCACGTGAAACATTCCGGGTGAAGATGTCGGGCGAAATACTCTGCCGGCGATGTCCTGCTGGCAGGGAATTTCCCGATAGCGCGAACGTTCCACCACCAGCACATCGCAGAATCGCGCCACATCGCAGAATCGCGCCAAACGGATTGCTGAGCTGCCGGCGCCCTGCCGCTTTTCGCCAAACGCCCCGAAGACAACTCTCTTCCGGATCGCGCCAAGCGTCCCGTTATCAGGAAGCTCCCGGATCAAGCCAAACGCCCTGTTGTCCTCGCTCTGCGCTCTGCGGAATCGCGCCAAACGCCCTTTTGTCCTCGCTCTGCCGGATCGCGCCAAACACCCTGTCGCCAGCATTCCTCAGGATCTCATCGAACGCCCTGTCGCCCGCGCTCTGCTGGATCGTGCCAAACGGATCGTCGACAGCGCACTGTTGTCAGCTTCCTGCCAACAGTTCCCCGGCGGCAACACCTTGCCAAAGTTTCATGATTTTTGCTGCAAGATGCGAAACAGGCGGCTTTGAGGACTCTCCACATCGTTTCTCCTTGCCATCACTTCGTTATGGATGGTTTCGCACACACCTTCGAAATTCTCGTATACTTGCTCGTTTGTGAACCTCAGCTCTTTTATCTCAAGCATCTCAAGGTATGTTGTCCGTATCCTGTCGTATCGGGCTTGACGTGGCGATGCGTGGGTGTCTCCATCAAGTTCTATGCTGAGCCGAGCTTTCCGGCAGAAGAAATCTACGATATAAGGGTCTATGACCTTTTGCGCAACGAACGATGTTGGGTAGTGCCGCAAAAAGCCAAGCCAGAGCCGCTTTTCGGCGTACGTCATGGAATTTCTCATGGTTGATGCTCTTTGAGCGAGAATCTGCCTTCTTGTTTGCCCCATTGTCATCCGACGCTCCTTTGAATCGCTTGGTCTGCCCGCTTGTTGTCGTGCTATGGTATACCAAGCGTATTGACAGAAATCTTGCGCGTATCCAGCGAAAATCGTTCCAGTTGTTTCGCATGTCTTACAGGGATCCAATCCGGTTCTTGCCCGCTTCCAGCGCCGTTCCAGCGCTTTTCCAATATCTTTCCATCCTCTACGCAATAGTTTGGACCGGCGAAGAGCGTTTGGCAGGGCAATCGTGCAAACCAGCTTGCTGAAATGTTTCACGTGAAACATTTCGGTTGCTCTATTCGTTTGTTTGCTGATCGAAAGAAGCAAGGGCACCCGGAGGGGTTATCTTGTTGATGGGCCTGTCGATTTGTCGTGAATGTTTCACGTGAAACACAAACAAGGTATACTGTCGTAGCAGTTAGGAAAGGGGGTCCCAGTGGGACTATTCGATGGTCTCAAACGAGACAAAAAACCAGCCGAGACTGTCAAACATGACGAACCAGAGCTTGTTGAGAACGAGATTGAAGATGAAATCTCGATAGATCATATCGAGGTGGTGGAACGCTCGGTTCCTACGAAGGTTGAAGAGACGGCGCCTCCTCCGAAACCCCTTAAATCCTTCAAAGACAAGGCCCCGGTCAGGCATGTGGTGGGGCAAACGAAGGTCATCGCGATTATCAACCAAAAGGGAGGCGTGGGGAAGTCGACCACGGCCATCGATCTTTCCGCAGCGCTCGGAGAGCTTGGAAAGCAGGTTCTCTTGGTTGATTTGGACCCCCAAGGAAACGCCTCAAGCGGTTTGGGCATAGAGAAGAGCCAGGTCAGCAATTGCGTGTACGATGTGCTCCTCAACGACGTCCCCATAGAGGACGTTATCATCCCCGATGTGTACGAGGGATTGGACGTCGTGCCCGCGACCATAAACCTTGCCGGGGCCGAGGTTGAGCTTGTGTCGGAAATGGCTCGCGAGAATCGGCTCAAGGACGCAGTGGGGAGTTTGAGGGGCAGGTACGACTACATCTTCGTCGATTGTCCCCCATCTTTGGGCCTGTTGACGGTGAACGCGTTGGTTGCCGCCGACAAGCTGCTGATTCCCATCCAATGCGAGTTCTACGCGTTGGAGGGTGTGACAAAACTCCTTGATTCAATGAAACGTGTCAAAACACGCCTCAATCCAACGCTTGATATCTTCGGCGTGCTGCTGACCATGTACGACGGTCGGACCACGTTGTCGCGCCAGGTGGTGAGCGAGGTGAAGAACTATTTCGGCAAGGCTGTGTTCTCCACGCTCATTCCCCGTACAGTCAAGCTGTCGGAAGCGCCCAGTTTCGGACAGCCGATCACACAGTATGATCCAATGGGCAAAGGGGCCCAATCTTATACCGATCTTGCGAAGGAAGTGATACAGCGTGGCTAGGTCGACAAGGGGCGGTTTGGGAAGAGGATTGAATTCGCTGCTGGGAGGAGCATTCGAAGAGGCTGCCCCTGCGGAAAACTCCCAAAAGAGGGTTTTGGTGGAAGATGACGAGGTGCGTGCCGCCCGCAGAGGGCAGGCTTCGGCAGCGAACGCGGCCCCTTCGGTTAATCAAGAAAACCAAAAGGAAGCCGCTGATCAGCCTCGCAGCGAGGAATCCATTGTCGAGGAAGACGGGCAGGTGACCATCAAGAGCGTCATGCAGCGCCATACCGACGAGGTCCCCATTGACTCCGTCAGCCCCAATCCTGATCAGCCGCGCACCAACTTCAAGAAGGATCAGCTGGAAGAGCTTGCCGCCTCCATCGAGAAGGACGGGTTGCTCCAACCTATCTTGGTCAGGCCCATTGGGTATCAGAAGTACCAGATCATAGCCGGGGAGCGCCGGTGGCAGGCGTGCAAGATGGTGGGACTGCCAACGGTTCCGGTGCGCATAAAGGAAGCCGACGACGATCTGGCCCTTGAGCTTGCCTTGGTGGAGAACGTCCAGCGGTCGGACCTGAACCCCATCGAAGAGGCGTACGGGTACCGTCGTATGATGGAGAGGCGGAATCTGACCCAGTCTGAAGTGGCGCAGGCGATGTCGAAGGGTCGTTCGACGGTGGCGAACGCCCTTAGGTTGCTCGAACTTCCGGAAGAGGCTCAGCAGCTGCTTTTCGAAGAGAAGATAACCGCCGGCCACGCGCGGGCTATTCTGTCCATTCCCACAAAGGAAGGTCGTCAGAAGCTTGCGGAGAAGATGGTGGCCGACAAACTGACGGTCCGCGAAGCCGAATCTATCGCCCGGCTGCTCTCGGGAAAGCGCGGGGAGAACCAGCAGCCGAAGGCTCCGGTTCCCAAGACGTTCAAAACCGTGGCTCGTGCGCTGAAGGACGTCCTCAATACGAATGTGAAGGTCAAATCCGTCAAGGGAAAGAACAAGATAGAAATAGAGTTCAAGGACGAAGAGGATCTGGAGAGGCTTTTCGAGGAGTTGATAGCCGCCGCATCGTGATGATGCGGAACGGTTGGAATCCGCAGAATGTTTCACGTGAAACATTCTGCGAGAGTGCGGCGTTCCTTTTTTGCCTTGGTCGCTTTGCTGTCGCAGATGAGCGGGCGCGTGTGTGCTAGGAGCGTTCGCTGAGATGGAACTCGCTAAAATGGTGTTCGTATTTGAAAAGGGCTGTGAAAGGCCCTTTTCTTATATGGCATGCGAGAGCGGGAGGAGCGGCCATGGCGGCAACAAAAGCTCGGCAGCTTAGATCATGCTTGGGCTGGATGCACAATAAAACTTGGTGGGTTCCTGGGCTTAGAGGGTGGCTGGCAGGTGACTGGAGCCGGCGGGTAGCTGAGCCCAACAAGCAGTCGGGCTGACGGGAACTGGGTCCAACGGGTGACTGGCGGGTGATTGGGGCCGGCGGGTGGCCGGAACTGGCAAATGGCTGGGCGGAACGGGCGATTCAGCGGGCAATCGAACTCAAAGTATGATCAACACCTGGGGAACGAAAGAGCGCAACGCTCGTCCAACTAGAGGGGGAGAATGTTTCACGTGAAACATTCTCCCCCTCTGTTAATTGCGGCGATACGTGTTTTTCAATTGGCCGCAGGCTCCATGGACGTCCGCGCCGCGGGAATCCCTGATAGTGGTTTCCGTGCCGCTTTTCTGCAATTCGCTCACCCACTCGTTCATCGTCCGCTGCGGACTGGGCTTGAAAGGCGCGCCCGGGACGGGGTTGATGGGGATGAGGTTCACATGGCAGAGCAGACCTGAGCAAAACGACTTCACTTTCGCAAGGTCCTCTGAAGAGTCGTTCACTCCTTTGATCATGAGATACTCAAGCGTGACCCGGCGTTTCGTTTTCCGGATGTAGCGGCGCAGGGCATTTTTCAGGTCGTCCAGCGAAAAAGAGGAGACTTTGGGCATGAGACTGTCGCGCACGGCTTGCGAGGCGGCGTGGAGGGAGACGGCAAGCGTGAACTGCTCAGGCTCGTTGGAAAAGCGATCTATGCCAGGAATGATTCCGCAGGTGGAAACGCTGATATGGCGTGCCCCTATGCCGAGGGCTTTCGGATCGTTGCATATGCGCAGCGCGGCGAGCACGTTGTCGTAATTGAGAAACGGCTCGCCCTGCCCCATTCCCACGATGTTCGTGACGCGGCGGCCGATGTCGTTGCGAACGGCGATCACCTGGTCCACTATCTCTCCCGGAAGGAGGTTGCGAGTCAGCCCCTCTTGGCCGGTCGCGCAAAAAGCGCATTGCATGGTGCAGCCGGCTTGGGTGGAGAAGCATACGGTGAGGCGTTCCTCGTTTCGAGACGGTATGGCCACTGTCTCGACGCACACCCCGTCGTCGTAGGAGAGTAGGTACTTGATAGTTCCGTCTTTCGACGTTCTTTTGTCTTGAATGACAGGGGACCCTAGGGAATAACCCTCCGCAAGGGCGGACCTCAGCTGCAAAGAGAGGTTGGTCATCTGGTCGTACGACGAGGCTCCATGCTTGTAAAGCCATTCGTAAAGCTGCTTTGCCCTGAAAGCGGGTTGACTCAGATCTCTCATCAGCGCTTCAAGCTGAGGGAGAGTGTATGCTTTGATGGATGGTTTCATGGCAGCCATTATACCTGTTTCACGTGAAACATTCCGCAGCACGCGGCAAGTCGTCTTTTGGGATGGGCGGTTTGATATACTGCTTTGGTCCATATCCGGCGAAAGGCGAAAGAAGGGGCCATGGTTGAGGACTTCAATCCTCGGCGGTATCGCGTGGCGGTGCTCGCAGGGGGAAAGAGCGGAGAACGGGAGGTTTCCCTCGCTTCGGGAGAGGGGGCGCTCAAAGCCCTCGAACAAGCGGGATTTAACGGCGTCCTGCTGGATCCCGCCGAGAAAGAGGACCTCAAACGGCTGATGGACGAGCCGTTCGATGTCGCCTTCCTGTGCCTTCATGGAAAATGGGGCGAAGATGGGACCATGCAGGGTTTCCTCGACTTGATCGGCCTGCCGTATACGTGTTCGGGGGTGTGGTCAAGCGCGCTTGCCATGGACAAACCCCAGTCGAAGCGCTATTACCGTGACGAGGGGATACCAACTCCCCCCGCTATCGTGGTGCGCGCGGGGGACCAGACGGACGCAGACGAAGTGTTTTCCCAGCTTGGGCATCGATGCGTGGTGAAGCCGGGTTCTGAAGGAAGCGCTTTGGGCGTGTTTATCGTGGAAGGAAGGGCCTCGTTGGAAGAGGCTCTTGAGAAGGCGCTGGCCTTGGATGACGAGGTTCTGATCGAGCGGTACATCAAGGGAATGGAGCTGACGGTTGCCGTTTTGGGCAACGAGGATCCGGAGGCGCTTCCTGTCATAGAGATAGTTCCCAAAAGCGAGTTTTACGATTTCGAATCGAAATATGCGCCCGGCGGGTCGCAGCATGTGTGCCCGGCCCGATTGTCCGTCGAAGACACCGCGAGGATCCAGGACTTTGCCGTAAGAGCCCACAAGGTTCTCGGATGCAGGGGCGTGTCCCGGTCGGACTTCATCTTGGAAGAAGACGGGTCGTGCTGGATTCTTGAAACCAACACGATTCCCGGTATGACGGAAACGTCGTTGCTGCCCGATGCCGCGCGCGCAGCGGGAATATCGTTTCCGCAATTGTGCACGAAGCTCGTGGAGCTTGCCCTTTCGTAAAAGAAACCTTGCACCCTGGATACGCTGAATGCGTCGAAAAAACAAGGGCCGAATGTTTCACGTGAAACATTCGGCCCTTGAAACGTCCGCAGCGTCGGCCATCCCGCAGCGTCGGCCATCCCGCAGCGTCGGCCGCGTGGCGCCGGGAAACGTCAGAACACTCCGCAGGACTTCAACGCGAACGCCGCAAGCGCCACAAGGGCGAAAATGAACGCCCAACTGGCAACGTAGCATCCCTTGTTTCCCTTGCGACCTTGCTCTATCAGCTTCTCGTTCATCTTGCGGCGGCTTTTCATGATGACCGTTCCCCTCTCCCGCGAAGGAAGGGGGATCGTTTTCTTCGGCTGCCACGTGCCGTTGCTCTGCAAAACGGAATCGACTGCCTGGGTTCCAAGGTCGATGTCGGGCCGAATGCCATCCGAAAGCCGCGCCGATAATCCTTGGACGAACGCGGAGAAAGGCTCGGAGAAGGCGGGATCATAGCAGATGATGGCGGCTTGGCCCCAGTAATGGCCGGGATCAGGGGAATCGGTGAACGCAACGAAAGAAAGGAGCGCCTTCGGATCCCAACCTCGTGCTTTGAAAATGCTCAAACGACGCGAGAGTGCGGCGTCGAAATAGCCCGCAAGGCAACCAAATCGGTTTTTCATCCAGGCGATATCGACTCCATCCTCTTCAATGAACACGATGTCGAAAACGTCTCCAACAAGATTGTCCGCGCCAAGCAGAGCCGCCGCGTCCTTTTTCGACTTCGTTTCGAATCGAGCGTACGTTCCGAAGTACCGTTCCGATTGCATACCGTGCTCCTCCGCTGTTTTTCCTCCGCTGTTGCCGGCGGGCGGCTTCCCTTTTGCGTGCGCCCGCGTATGCGGGCATGTGTTCACCGTGAGGGGATTTGTGTGATTCCATGATAGATGATAGGCTGATTCTTATGGATAAACAACGAATGCTCAACCATGATGCCCTGCAAAGCTTCATAAGCGAAGGCACGCCCAAAGCTGTGAGAGAACGCTACGCCGCGTTGTCCGCGCTTGCCGAGAACGCTGATTTCGGCGATCTTGATCGCAACATCGTCGTGCTCGACACCGAGACCACGGGACTCTCGTTCAACCATGACGAACTCACCCAGATCGCCGCCGCGCGCATGGAACGCGGCGTCATAACGGATTGGTTCGTGACGTTCGTGAACCCTGGCAAGCCCATTCCGGAGGACGTGGCCCGCCTGACCGACATACATGACGAGGATGTGGCTTCCGCCCCTTCTCCGGCTGAAGCGCTGTCGCGTTTGGCCGAGTTCGTTGGGGATGCGACGGTGGTGGCCCATAACATGGAGTTCGACCGCACGTTCACCACGAGGCACGAAGAGGGTTCCCCTTTGCTGTCGTGCACGTGGATAGACTCCCTCGACCTGGCGCGCATCGCGCTGCCACGTTTGAAATCCCACCGGCTGCTTGATTTGGTGAAGGCGTTCGGCGCTCCCCTGTCAACCCATCGCGCGGATGCCGACGTGGCGTCAACCTGCGCCATATTCCGCATTCTGCTTGCAGGGGTGGCTGCCATGCCCCCCTCCCTGGTGCGCGAGATAGCCGGGTTGGCCTCCAAGGACCAATGGTGCTCGCAGGTGGTGTTCGAGAAAATTGCCGCCCTGCAGGAAGATGACGCGTTCCGCGCGCATTTCGCGCATCCGGGTTCGGATGTTTCACGTGAAACATCCGGCGACGGGGAGGAAAATGTTTCACGTGAAACATCCGACGCTGTGCGGAGGTTCTCGCTCAAAGCGCTCAGAAGGGTCCGCTTGACCAAAACGGAGCGCGCCGCGAAGGTGGATGCGGACGACATAGCGTCCGATCCTCAGCGCGAGCTTGTGTTTCCAAGCGACGCCGCCATAGGCGAGGCGTTTTCGGAGAAGGGGCTTGTCGGCTCGCTGTACGAGCGGTTCGAGCCGCGCGCGGAACAGGCGGCCATGGCCGAGGCGGTGAGGAGCGCGTTCGCGTCTTCGGAGAATCTCATGGTCGAAGCGGGAACGGGTGTGGGGAAATCCATGGCGTACCTGGTGCCCTCGGCGCTGACGGCTCAGGCGAACAACATCGCCCTCGGCGTTGCCACGAAAACGAACGCGCTGCTCGACCAGCTGGTGCACCATGAGCTGCCGGCTCTGGCGAAGGCTTTGGCCAAGCTGCGGCCTGAGCGCCATCCTCTGACGTTCGCGCCGCTCAAGGGCTTCTCGCATTATCCGTGCCTCAGGAAGATAGAACGCATCCTGGGCGAGGAAAACCATATGCGCCTGGTGGCGGGAAGGGAGCAGTCGCAAGCTCCGGCGTTGGCCGCTTTGCTGTCGTTCGTGGAGCAGACGGGCTACGACGACATGGACGGCCTCAAGATAGATTACCGCTTGCTGCCGCGCCGCGCCATCACCACGACAAGCCACGATTGCCTGCGGCGCAAGTGCCCGTACTTCGGAACGTCGTGCTTCGTCCACGGCGCGCGTCGCCGCGCGGAGGAGGCGGACATCGTGGTGACGAACCACAGCCTGCTGTTCTGCGACCTTGCGGCAGACGGCGGGCTGCTTCCCCCCATTCGGTATTGGACCGTGGACGAGGCCCACGGCGCCGAGGCCGAGGCCCGCCGGGCGTTTTCGGTGGAGCTGTCGGCCGAGGACATAGTCCACCTTGCCAACCGCGTGGGTTCGGACGAATCTTCTCGAAACGTGTTCGTGCGTGCGGAGCGGCGCGTGGTGGTTCCCGGAAGCGAAGAGGGCACGTCGCTGTTCTACGCCCTTACCGGCAAGGCGCGCGAGGCGGGGAGGATGTATGCCGAAGACGCGCGCGAGTTCAGCGACAGCCTGAAAAGCCTTTTGTTCTTCGACCAGAGCAAGAAAGGCCGAGGCTACGAGACCGTCGAGCTATGGATCAACGACGACATTCGCCACAGCGCGACGTTCGGCCATGTGGCGGAGCTGGGCCGCTCCATGGCGCAAAAAGCGGAGAAACTTGTTACCGCATGTCAAGAGCTTGTGGGCTACTTGGAGGAAGTGGACGGCGTCGCGGAGATACAAAGGGAAGTGGCGGCCTGCGCAATAGAGCTGAAGGAGCAGATAAGCGCGGTGGACATCATATTGAGCGCCGCTCCGGAGGCTTACGCGTACTCCGCAACGCTCAATCGCAAGAAGGATCGCCTGGCCGAAAAGCTGGAAGCGCTGCCCATCAACGTGGGGGACGTGCTCAACGAAACCTTGTACGCGCGCACTCATTCGATTGTGTTCGCTTCCGCCACGCTGGTTGTGAACGGGACGTTCGACTCGTTCGAGCACTCGTTGGGGCTGAACGCATCGGAGTTTTCGCGGTGCCGCGCGCTCAAGCTCGATTCATGCTACGACTTCGACGGACACATGACGGTGTACGTGGCAAACGACATGCCCGAGCCGAACGACCCTTCGTATTTGGAGAGGCTGCAGCGCTTGCTGGTGGATGTCCACCGGGCGCAGCAGGGATCCATGCTGACCCTGTTCACCAACCGCCGCGAGATGGAGCGGTGCTACGACGAGGTCCAACCCCCTCTCAAAGAGGACGACTTGAGGGTTGTGTGCCAGAAATGGGGCGTCTCCGTGAAGGGGCTGCGGGACGACTTTCTGGCGGACGAGCACCTTTCGCTTTTCGCGCTCAAAAGCTTCTGGGAGGGATTCGACGCGCCCGGAGCAACCTTGAAAGGCGTGGTCATCCCCAAGCTGCCGTTTTCGAAGCCGACCGATCCCCTGTCGTGCGAACGCGCGGCGCGGGACGACCAGGCATGGAGGCGCTATGTGCTTCCCGCAGCCATTCTGGAGACGAAGCAGGCGGCCGGGCGGCTCATCCGCACCGCCGACGACACCGGCGTGCTCATTTTGGCCGACAAACGCCTGATCACGAAAAGCTACGGCAAGGCGTTCCTCAACTCCCTGCCCAGCAAGACGATCAAGATCATGACTGCTGCGGAGATAGCGGAAGATCTGCGCAATCGCCGTCTCTGACCGCATGGAGCCAAGGATATGGCGAAGCAAGACGACAAATTCACGCGCGCTGCGCACATCAAAAGACACACGAAGGGCACGTCGAACGAAATATCGTTCAGCGTCCTTGATGCGGCGCGCGAGACGCTCGATGACAAGAGGAATCGCGACGGGGTCGCTTCCCGGTTCGGCAAAATATCCCTGTTCACCCTGCCGGGCAGGAGGAAGAAGCCGTCCGGAACGCCCGTGAAGGAGCAGGGGCTGCCGCTGTCCGACGGGGGTTTCGCGGCGGCGGGAGGAAAAGGCTCGCTTTCCCGATACGATGCGCTCGATTTCGCGTCGTCGGCTGTGGAGGAGGCGAAGGACTCCAAGAGGGGCGACGACCGCATTGAGGGCGGCGCTCTGGCGAACGGTGCCGCCGCTTTGCCTGCGGCCGACAGGTTGAGCGTCGAAGTGGAATCGAGCACCGCGCGGGATATCGGCGCGGCGCTTGTGCAGGAAGTGGCTCCCAGCTTGGGGCGCGCGGGCGACGGGTTGGACGGGCTGGGCGCGCTCGGCGGGCTGGGCGTGCGCGACAACGATGTTTCACGTGAAACATCTCATCCGGCGAAACCGCCGCGCTCCCCCGAAGAGGAAGTGGCTCGGCGCAAGGCACGGCGGCGCCTGAGCAGAATAGCGGCCGCGGTCGTCGTCGTGTCGGTGGTGGCCGCGCTCACAGCCGTAGGGGGCTTCTACCTTTACAAAGAGGTTCGGCACCAAAGGGAGAACGTCAACCTGCTCAACGAGGCCCTGAATTTGGTGAACGAGGCCGACCAAGCCATCATAGAGATGGACGACCTCGTGTCCAATCCGTTCGGAGAGGATTTCGCGAATCGCTGCAAGAAGGTTCAGGCCGGCTTGGAGCAAACGGCGGCGTCCCTGAGCGCTGCGGACGAGAAGGCCCGCGCGGCGTCGATGGAGCTTCGGGACGCGCGCGAGAAGGAGGCGGCGAACCAAACCGTGGCCGCCGTGTCCGCGCGCAAGGAGCTTTTGAACACAGGCGGGCAGTTGTTGGAGGACGCGCAGAGAGCATGGGCCGCATCGGTTTCCCTTGAGGAAGCGTGGGAGGCCGTGCTGGAGGCCGATGCGTTGGCCCGCGACGCGGCCGAACTGGTGACCGACGCAACCGCCGAGAACGTGCAGGCGTCCAAAGACAAGACGAACGAAGCGCTGACCGCGTTTGCAGAGGCCCGCTCCGCTTTGGAGAGCGTGCAGGCGTCTTTCCCCGACGCGGATTTGTCTTCCCTGATGGGGTACGTGGACAAGCGAGTTGAGGCGCTTTCCCACGCCGTTTCCTCCAACGACGCGCTCCTTGCGAAGAACAAGGAGGAGGCAAGCGCCCAAAACGACGCCTACAACGCGGCCGACGCGGAAGCCGTCTCCCTCGCGCGCTCTCTTCCGGCCGATCCGTCGGATATCGTGTTCGAAGCGTACGAGCGCGCCACCGAGCGCTTGTCCGAATCTTATGCAACGGCCCGTTCACAGGCTGGAACGGCCGATGCTTTTATTCGCGATTACTTGGGGGCAGGAAGCAAATAGCGTATACTTGCACTATGTATGCCTTGTTGGAAAAGCCAAGGAACGAAAGGCAAAGCGTATGCCGGAAATAGCAGATCACGTCGCGTACCTGTCCCAGGAAATCGGGCCGCGTCCGGCGGGCACCGAAGAAGAGCAGCAGGCGGCGCTGTATATAACCGAACAAATGCAGAAGGATGCCGGCCTTTCCGCCGTGATTGAGGACTTCAACGGCGCGCCGAACGCCGAGGTGCCCCGCATGATATGCTGCGCATGCTCGGTGCTGGTGGCCCTTGCGTCTTTGTTCCTTCCCGTCATGGGGGTTCCCTCCATCATCGTCTCTTTGGCAGCCGCGCTTCTGTTTGCTGCGGAGGCTTTCGACAGGCCTTTGCTGTCCAGGTTGTTCGAGCGCGGCGTGAGCCAGAACGTCGTGGCCAAGTACGATCCCGGGTACACGCCCGAGGGAACGGGGCCACGGCGCCGCAAAGTGATTTTGGTGGCGCGTTACGACAGTGGAAAAGTGCGTTCTGAACTGGGAGGATCGTTGGTTGGGATCCTCCCTGCGCTGCAGTGGGCCACGCTCGGCGCCATGGTTGGCCTTCCGGTGATCCTGGTTTTGCGCAACGCGGTGTTCCTGAACGCCGAAGGCGCTCTGGCCGTGGTGATGAACGTGCTGACGGTGCTGGCGGTCGTGCTGGCGGCCGTTCCTTTGGCGGTGGGCGTTCTGCATAAGCTCGCTTCGTACAATGAGGCCGCGAACAGCAACGCAGCGGGAACCGCGGTGCTGTTGGAAGTGGCGCGTCGTGTGGGCCGCGGCCGCGTGAGCGAGGCCGAGCTGGCCGAGCGCGAGAACGCCGCCATCCACGGCGAAGAGGCCGCCCGCGCGGCGGGCCTTGTGCCCGAAGGCGCCGATCTGGTGTACGAGGCGCAATCCCTCAAACCGCCCGAGCCCACGCCCCAGACGCCCGAAGCGCGCCTGGCCGCCGCCAAAGCGGCCGTGGCGGCGCTCACCGGCAAGCCGGTCAGCGGCATGGCGGCATCGGACATCGCCCAGAACCTCGTGCAGATCAAAGAGCCTCCCCTTCAGCATCCCTCGGAGGAGGATTTTCGCGAACAGCGCGGGGAGACGTTCGAGGCGTTCTCGACCATTCCTCCCGACACCGTGCAAGCCGCCCTCGCCAACGTGGAGAAGGCGGCCGAAGCGGCGGCTGCGGAGGGGCTTGCGGATGCCGGCGCTTCAGAACAGCCGGTTGCCGGCATTGCTCCGCAACCGATGGTTGAACAGCCGGTTTCCGCAGCCACGCCCTCGGACGGCGTTCCGGACTGGTTCAAGAAGGCCCAAGAGAAGGCCAAGCGTCCTCGGACGGCGGACAAGCCGGTTCAGCGTTCCCGCTACGCAAGCGCTTTGGACGCGGCGGTGGCGGAGAGCGCAGGGCATTTCGCCGAGGCGAATCTGATTGTGGAGCAGCGGCTTGAGCAGGTGCTTGACGAAGGCCGCGAGGAGATACGCGAGATCAAGGCGCCGCAATGGGGGAAGAATCCCGATGTCGCCGATCCGTCGGCCGACCGCGTTGCCTCGCAGGAGGCCGTCGAGCAGGAGCTGGCGGCTGCGTTCTCCGGCGAAAGGGTCCAGGAGGGCGCGTCGAACGCGCAAAACGCGGGCGCGGAAGGGGGAAACGCTTCTGACGGAGAGGCCGCTCCCGGGGCTTTGCCGGCTGTTGCGGCGGCTTCCAACGCCGTTGCCGCGTACGAGGGAACGCACGACGGATCCGATGGATCCGACGAACCCTGGCGGGTTTCGGAGCAGGACGGCGCTGCCGTTGCGGCAGGCCAAGATGGCTCGGGCGATGTTTCGGCCGCAAAACGCGAGGCCGACCCCTTCTCGACCACTGCGATGGCGCCCATCGATGTGAGCACGTTGAACATAGACGACGTTCCCGCCGTGTCCGAGCCGTCGATGCCCGCGTTCCTTGATCCGCGGAAAGTTCGGGAAGAGGCCGAAGCCGCCAGGCAGGACGGCATTCGCACGGGCAACCGCGTAGATGTCACCGACGCGTCCATAGGAGCGAGCGGGCGCATAGAGATGGGCGACGCCCAACCGCGTAAGTCCGCTCGGCAGCCGCAGGTCGACGCCCAGCAGGCGTCGCAGCAGGCGGAAGCCTCGTCGCGCCGTCCCATCGTTCTGCCCGATATAGGCGTATCCGCCGCCAAGCCGGCCCCCATCACCGAGCTGCCCAAGCAGCGCGCTCCTTTGGCCGATGTGGAGAACGCGGGCAAGACCGCCGCGAAAAGCCTGCTCACCATGCTTCCGTCCATCAGCGTGGGCGACGCCTCCAACGAGGTTGCCCCGTCGGATACCGCCGAGAAGCACGACGAGCCCGCAAAGAGGAAATCCTCTTTGCTCGCATCGCTGCCCTCTTTGTCAGGGGCGATCGCGCGGTCGGGCGGTGCTGACAGCAGGAACTCCAACGTCAACGCGGCCGGGGCGTTCGTCCCCGCCGGTGCGACCGGGGCGTTCGCTCCCATCGGCGACGAGTTGCTTGAGAACGTGGATCCCGACGACATCTACGTGGACGATGCGGACGATTCCGCGTACGATGAGAATTTCACCGAGACCGGGGCTTTCGCAGGACCCGGCTACGTGGAGATGCCGAAATCGCGCGTGCGCCGGTTGTTCGACCGGTTCCGTCGCAAGGACAAAGAGGACGAAGCTAGCACCCAGGAATGGCTCGACGTCGACGAATCCTTCGACGCCCGCACGGTGGGTGCGCAGCGCGGTGGTTGGGAGAGCTTCCGCGAAGATGGCGAAGCGGGCGACACTGCCGACATGACCAGGCGCGACGCTTATGAGGAGCCTTACGTTGGCACGGAGATAGACCAATTCGAAGAGGATTCGTTCTACTCCGATGACAAGTATTATCGCCAGGACGCCTACGACGAGGGGGCGTACGACGGCGAGGCGTATAGTGAGGAGTACGACGGCGGAGCGTACGACAATGAGGCGCCTGCCGGCGGAGCGTACGAAGACGAACCCTATGCTCCAACGGATGAGGGATACTCCGCGGACGATGGCCGGCACCGTTGGAACGGAGGCGCGTTCTCGTCCCGCCGAATGGAAAGCGCCGATCTTGACTCCGAGACCCTTGCTGAAGAGTCCGCCCAGGCCGCTTTGCCGGACGCCGAAATCTCTGAGGAGCTTCAGCAGATTTACCAGTTCCGCAACCCCGATGTCAACACCGAGGTGTGGTTTGTGTCCCTAGGCTCGGAATTGGCCCAGAACAGCGGCATGAGGGCGTTTTTGGCCGAGCATCAGCAAGAGTTGCGCGGTGCGATCATCATCGAGCTTGATTCGCTGGGAGCCGGGGATCTGTGCATGATCGAGCAGGAGGGCATGTACAAGCGCGCGAAAACCTCCTCTCGCATGAAGCGCTACATCAAGAAGGCGTCGCAGGCCACTGGATTGAGTGTGGGATCGGCCCGTATCCTGTGGGGCGATAGTTCTGCGTCGTACGCCATCAAGCATGGACAGCAGGCCATGCATCTGGTGGGCATGGCCGGAGGCAAGCCCGCGTTCTTCGCACAGAGCGATGACGTGCTGGAAAACGTGGACGAAGACGTGCTGAACGCGAACGCAGGGTTTGTTATGGAGTTGTTGAAGAATATATAAGGGGTAGGGGGCGAGCTTAGCTGGCGATTCGCAAGCTTGCCCTATAATGCTCTGCCGTGCGTTCTCACGCGCACGGTTCTTATCACGAATAGATGCGAGAGTCGGCTGGTCGCCGGCTTGAGCGCAAGACAGAGAGGTGTTTTTAGCCATGGCCATCGAAGCTTACTGCGTGAAGTGCAAGGCGAAGAAGATCATGAAGGATCCCGTCGAGAGCACGACGAAGAACGGCAAGCCCATCACGAAGGGCAAGTGCCCCGACTGCGGTACCACGATCTGCCGCATTGGCGCTGCGAAGTAGCTTCGCAACCTGGGTGGACCCACAACTTGGCGAACGGCGTCCGTTTCGAACGGACGCCGTTTTTTTGTGCCGAGCATGCGCCGCGCGCGTGCCGAGTGTTTCACGTGAAACATTTTGCAGTGCTTCGAAGATGCTTTGTCGAAGGCGCATAGTCGAAGACGCTTCGATGTTCTGCGTTTCTGCGGCGATTCGGAGTTCCAACAGCGTTCGCATACCTTGGAATGTTTCACGTGAAACATTTTGCGGCGTTTGGGAGAATTCTCGTTTCGGGGGCTTCCTCGTTCTGGAGCTGCCTCTGTGTTTCAGGGTGTTTTGCGGCTCTGCGATATTTCGCGTTTTTGGATTGGCCTTTTGGCAGCGCCCTTTAGGAGTCCTTTCCCGGGAGGGCTTCGAGGGCGTGGGATTCCGGCAGCGCGTTTGCAGCGGGCTTTACGCTTCCGCGTCGCTTCGGCTTTGCATCCGAAATGCCGCCGGTGTCTCGCATGCAGAATGTTTCACGTGAAACATTTTTGCGGCGTTTGGGAGGCTTCCTCGCATTGAGGAGACTCTGGGCCTCGGGGACGCTCGCGATTCAAAGGAGTTCGGTGTTCCCATAACACTTCTACCCCTGCAACATTCGGTGCTCTTATGCGCTGCAGGAAGGTTCCTTCTGCTTCTGCAATGCCTCATTGTTCTTGCGGCGAGTGTGCCTTTCGTTCCCGCGACGTTTCGGCGTCCCTGCGGCGCGCGTTTCCCTCGACAGCACTCCGCATTCTTGCATTCCAATGCTCTTGCGCCGTACATGCTGAATGTTTCACGTGAAACATTCAGCCAAACGGAATTCCAATCCGCATCTAGCGCCTTTTCACCGACGAAGCGTGCAATGAACGCTACCTTGCTGCCCCCGTCGGAGTATCATGATGAGATTATCGTCAGCATGTCCGTTCAATTGCCCAGCCCTTCGTCGCAGGCCGTGCGCGCCTCCGTCGCAGGTGCATAGGGCCTGTTGCTTTGTTCGTTGTTTCAACAGGGAGCCGCGTTCGCGGCGGAAAGGGTTTGCTATGGGAGATGAGAAGAAGATTGCCCTGTATGAGAACTTCAAGGCTGTGAACACCATCGGCATCGACAGCTACGAGCAATATGATGTGAAACGCGGCCTGCGCAACGCCGACGGAACCGGCGTCTTGGCCGGGTTGACGAACATCTCCAATGTTCACGGCTACGTAATTTCCGACAACGAGAAGATCGCAGATGACGGCATGCTGCGATATCGCGGCTACGACATCTGCGACCTGCTGGATGTCGATGACGCCGAACGCCGTTTCAACTACGAAGAAGTGGCGTACCTCCTGCTCATGGGAGAGTTGCCCACACGCGAGCAACTTGATCGGTTCATTGCTGCCCTCGATGCCGAACGAGAGCTGCCCAACGGCTTCACCGCGTCAATGATCATGCGCGACACGCCGCCCGATATCATGAACGTGCTTGCGCGCACCGTCTTGCTGCTTTACGCGTACGACGACAACGCCGAGGACCGGTCGGCCCATCATGAGGTGCATACGGCCATCTCGCTCATCTCCCGTCTTCCGCGCATCATGGTGCTGACCTATTACGCCATGCGTGCCCGTTACAACAACGAATCCATGATCATGCACCGTTTCGTGCCGGGTCAATCCACGGCCGAGACTATTTTGTCCATGTTACGCCCCGATCGTTCGTTCAGGCCGGAAGAAGCGCGGATGCTCGACATCATGCTGTGCCTGCATGCCGAACATGGCGGCGGAAACAACTCAACTTTCGTCACGCGTGTGATGACCTCAGCCGACACCGATCCCTACTCCACCTACGCCGCCGCCATGGGGTCGTTGAAGGGTCGGCGTCATGGCGGGGCGAACCACCAGGCGATAGCCATGCAAAAGGAAATCAAGCAAAATGTGAGCGACTGGTCTGACGAGGGCCAAGTGGCCGACTACCTGGCAAAAATAGTCAACAAGGAGGCATTCGACCGAACAGGACTCGTGTACGGAATGGGCCACGCGGTGTACACAAAATCAGATCCACGCGCCATATTATGTAAGCAATTTGCTGAACGTTTGGCGAAGGGAACGGAATTTGAAGCAGAATTCGAGCTTCTCAAGTCCATCGAACGCCTTACGCCTGAGGTTATTTTGCAGCAAAAGGGCACGAACAAAGACATATGCGCGAATGTGGATATGTATTCAGGATTCGTCTACTCGATGATGGGGATTCCAGAAGACTTGTTTACGCCGCTGTTCGTCTGCGGGCGCATGTCTGGTTGGGCCGCGCATCGCTTCGAGGAGATAGTGTCGGGCAAGCGCATCATTCGGCCGGCGTACAAGTCCGCTCGCAGCGGAAAACGAGCGTATATTCCTCTTGATGAACGCTAGAGCAGGAAACGTTCATAGGGGCGTGCGAATCGGAATGCGTGAGTGCTCCATGCTTGGGTAGCCAGCTGTTTTGAGTTGGCAGAGGCGTAGTTGCTGGTTGCTCACGTTTCCTTGCAATTGGAGGGGCTCGATGTTTCACGTGAAACATCGAGCCCCTCGTTGTTCTTGCAGTGCAGTCGCGTACGACAAAACTTCCGGTCCTCGGGTCCCCCCCTAGAATGTTTCACGTGAAACATTCTAGGGGGGGGGAGACCGAGGACCGGGAACCAGGACCGGGAACCAGGACCGGGAACCAGGACCGGGGATCAGGACAGGAGAACAGAGCCGGAGATCAGGACCGGAGAACGAGATCGAAGAACGAGATCGGACATCAGGACCGGAAATCGGGGCAGCGTCGGCTTGTACGCAGTTGAGTCGTTTGTTGCGGAAGGCGGCCTGAAAAGCAAAAGACAACCCAGTACGAGTCTTGCGAAAGCTTAGTCTAAAGAAGGATCAACAAGGAAGCATCACGAACGCACGCAATTAATATAAGTGATTTGAAAATAAATAACGACAAAAAAAGCTATCCGCCTGGAGGAATATGGCGGAGGCGGTAGGATTTGAACCCACGGTACCTTTCGGCACAACAGTTTTCAAGACTGCCGCCTTCAACCACTCGGCCACGCCTCCGCATGAGAAAAGCAATTCGGGCTTGCAAAATGTTTCACGTGAAACATTCCGGGTGCGCTTTTTCAACCCATGTTCCCGAACGCGTAGTTAGGATACCATATAATACGAACTATGACGGACGAAGACTACATGCGCATGGCGCTTGAGGAAGCCCGCCGCGCCGAAGGCAGGGGCGAAGTTCCCATTGGGGCCGTGGTCGTGTACGATCCCATCGATCCGGCCACGCGCGCGCACTTGGCCGAACCCCAGGTGATCGCTCGTGCGTGCAACGTCAGGGAAACCGAGCAGGATCCCGCCGGCCACGCCGAGTTCGTAGCCCTCAGGGAGGCGGCGCGCCACTTGGGCGCATGGCGGTTGACGGGCTGCACGGTATTCGTGACGCTGGAGCCATGCATTATGTGCGCGGGACTCATGCATCAGGCGCGCATCGACCGTTGCGTGTACGGGGCAGCAGATCCAAAAGCCGGTGCGTTGGGAACGTTATACCAGATCAACAGCGATAAACGCCTGAATCACACCTTCGAGGTGGTTCCCGGCGTCCTGGCGGAAGAATGCGCCCAGATGCTGCGGACGTTTTTCGCCGAACGCCGAAAAAAGAGAACGGGGCAATTGTGACCAAGCGGGAAAACGCGAACGCAAGCACGAAAAGCGCCCTCGTCCACGAAAACGAAGGGCTGCAAAAAGCGCCGCAATCGGCGAATGGCTGTCGGATTGACGCTCGGCAACGCAAAGACGAAGATCCGCATGCTGTGGACATGTTCGCCGTTGCGCGGACGGCGCAGGATACGGATGCAGCGCCGTTTAAGACCCAGGGGTCCGTGCGGTTGATGGCGCCTGCGAAAGTGAACCTGTATCTGGAGATAGGGCCTCGTCGCAGCGACGGCTACCATGAGGCGACCACCGTTATGCACGCGCTCGCCCTTCACGATGTGGTGCGCATGCGCTTGGTGCCCGGCTCGTCCGACGGCGGGTTGGCCATAGACCTGACTTGCCGGTCTTGCGAAGGGATTGCCCCGCTCGACGTGGCGCCGGAGGACAACATAGCCGGCAAGGCCGTGAGGCGGCTCGCCGCCGCCCTTGGTCGCGAAGAGAACGAAACGCTGCTGGTGAACGTGGAGAAGCGCATCCCTGCCGAAGCGGGGCTGGGCGGAGGTTCGTCCGATGCGGCAGCCGCTTTGTTGGGAGCCGCAAGCCTGTGGGGTGTGGACGCGGGGGATCCGCTGCTGAGGGAGACGGCGCGTTCTTTGGGCGCTGACGTGGCGTTTTTCCTGCATGGTGGATGCGCGTGCTTCGGCGGTGTGGGAGACGTGTTCGAGCACGATCTTGACCCTTTGCGCTCCTTCGTCGTTCTGGTGAAGCCGAGCGGGGGCGTTTCGACGGCGGCCGCCTACCGGGCGTTCGACGAGTCGCCCGTTGCGTTGGAGCCGTGCGATCGCGCCGCCGTCCTCGCGGCGCGGCGCGCGCAGGATGTTCCCCTAGGCAACAACTTGACGGCTGCCTCGGAGAGCCTTCTTCCTGAACTGGCTGAGATCAGGCAGTGGCTCACGGCGCGCGACGAGGTGCGGGGCGTGCTTTTGTCGGGAAGCGGATCCGCTACGTTTGCCCTGGTGGAAACATTTTCCGCAGCATCTCGGGTGGTGGTTGCCGCTCGGATGCGCGGGTGGTGGGCGCGGGCCACCTCGTTTTCGCCCGCCGGAGCGGCCCTGATGCCGACGCGCTGAGGCGCCGGTTGCCGCCCGGTCGGCGCCCTCGTGCCTCCGACGCTCCTTCCGGCGCGTTCAACCCCGCGCGGCACAGTCTGCCGTCCGACACCCCTGCGGTCCGGCATGCGTTGCTTGCGGCGCGCCCCGGTGTTTGCCGCCCGCGTCGTAGCTCGATGACCCCGCCTGCCGCTTCGTCGAGCGATTTCTGCCGCCGCGTTGCTGCAGAACCAATGCGAAGAAGCTAACCGCCGCCGCGATTCGCCCATCCCGCAACTCCCCCCGCCCGCATCGTGTCCTACAACGCGCCCCGCACCATCGCGCCCCGCACCCTGCGCCGCTTCCGCCGCCTCATCCGCACCCCCGCCCCCCGTCATCGCCTCTGGTGGAAGCGGTTTGCGTTCTTTGCACTTGTGAGAGCGCAGAGGGAAGATTATAGTTGTAAGGGAACACCGCCGCGCCTGCGGCCGGCACGTACCGGCATCGCGGGCGCGCGCCTGAGCAAAGGAGAGCCATGAGCGTGGTTTTGATCGTCGTGCTGGTTGTCGTGGTGGTTTTGGCGATAGCCGCTGTTGCGCTGTACAACAATTTGGTGAAGCTGCGCAACATGGTGGACAACGCATGGGCCCAGGTGGACGTCCAGATGCAGCGCCGTCTCGATCTGGTTCCCAACCTGGTGGAAACCGTCAAGGGGTATGCGTCTCATGAACGGGGGACGCTCGACGAGGTGACGCAGGCCCGCGCGGCCATGGCGAACGCCTCCTCCCCCGAAGACAAGATGCAGGCCGACGGCATGCTGACCGGCGCGCTGAAAAGCCTGTTCGCCGTGGCCGAGGCGTACCCCGATCTGAAGGCGAACGTCAATTTCCAACAGCTCCAGACCGAGCTGTCGAACACGGAAGACAAGATCAGCTACATGCGCCAAAGCTACAACGACACGGTGATGAAGTACAACACCGCCATCCAAACGTTTCCCGCCGTTTTGTTCGCGGGCATGATGGGCTTCAAGGAACGCCAGAGCTTCGATGCCGATTCCGGTGCCGAGCAGGCGCCTCGGGTGCAGTTCTGACGCATTCGCTTGCATAGCGGAAGGGGCGGGCGCACCCCCTTCCCTTCCGAAGGGTCGCGTCCCTTTTGGACGGAGTTTCGCATGAACAGCCAGCCGACTCAAAAGAGAGGAACGTTTCGCCGGGTTTTGGACTCGTCCGCAGCGTTCGGTCTTGTCGCGCTGGCGCTTGTGGCGTTTTTGGTCGCGTTTTATGTGTTTTTGAACGCGAACATGGGCAACATCGACAGCCGCACGGAGGATCTGAGGGAGCATCCGTATGCGGTGACGGTGGCCGCCGGCCGCGTGGAGACTTTGGTCATGCAGGTCAAAACGCTGGACGACCGGCTGGCGTTCACGTATTCGCAGGAGACGGTGGAAAGTGTCCGCGAGGAATTCGCGAGCATCGACCAGCAGGCGGTGCGGGAGCTGGACATCATAGACGCGCGTTTTCTGGCGGATCCTGATTTGGCCGACCAGCTTCAGTCCGCGTACCGAGAGTTCGTCGTGCTTCAAAACGAGTTGATCTCGCTGAGCGAAGGGCCCGCCGACGACGAAGAGATAGCACGCTTCCTGGAAGAGTCCATAGACCCGTCTATCGACGAGTTGATCAGGATAAACACACTTGTGATAGAAGGCGCCTCCCAGTCGTTCGACCATATGTACGACATCGTGTCGTCCGCAAGGCGGCACACCATGGCCACCGCCGCCTTGCTGCTGGGCGTGTTCGTGGCGGCCCTGCTGCTGTTCATGGTTGTGCTCATGCACAAGAACAGGCAGCAAAGGGAGCTTCGCGAAAGCCTGCATCGCGCGGTGGACGAAGCGCAGCGCGCCAATTTGGCGAAATCCCGTTTCCTTTCCAACGTGTCCCACGACATCCGCACGCCGATCACGGCCATCATCGGGCTGACGAACATCGCCGCCGATCATGCGGACGAGCAAGACCGCGTGAGGGAGAGCCTTCGCAAGGTGCAGGTGTCGTCCCATCATCTTCTGAACCTGGTCAACGACGTTTTGGACATGAGCAAGATAGAAAGCGGCCAGATTGACCTGGCCCAAGCGTCGTTCCGCGTAGCGGACGTGATGGACACGGCGGCGGCCATTGTGAGGCCCCAGGCCGAGGCGCGCGGTGTAACGCTGCAGGTGGAGAGCGCCGCCGTGGACGCGGTCAAGGTGACGGGCGACGAGATGCGCGTGAGGCAGGTGCTCATCAACCTGCTGGCGAACTCGATGAAGTACACCGATCCCGAAGGGCTTGTGCGATGTTCGGCCGCCATTCTCCCCTGTCAGCCCGGGGAGGATGAAGGGGCCGAAGGGGTCGAAAGGGCTGAAAGGACCGGAGGAACCGGTGGGGTCGGAAGGGCCGAAGGGGCTGAAGGGGCCGGTAGGGTCGAAGGGGCCGAAGGAACCGGTGGGGTCGAGGAACCCGAAGGGGTCGAAAAGCCCGGAGGGGCTGAGGGGGCCGAAGGCACTGAAAGGGCCGAGGAGTCCGAAGAGCACGAAGAACCCAAAGACGCTGAAAGGGCCGAAGGGGTTGAAGGACCCGAAGAGCCCGAAAAACCCGAAGGGGAAACCCCGTTTCCGAGGGGCGCCTCGGCGAGGGCCGCGTCCTCCTCTCCTGCCGTATCCGGGTCCGTGGCCGAGGAGGGGGAGGTCGTCGTCAGGTTCGTGGTGGAGGACAACGGCATAGGCATGACGCCGGAGTTCGTGGCGCGCATCTTCGAGCCGTTCGAGCGCGAAGAGGGGGCCGCCCGCTTCATGGGCGAGGGGACGGGCCTGGGCATGTCCATTGTGAAGAGCCTCGTGGAGGCCATGGGCGGCGCGATTTGCGTGGACAGCGCCCGCGGGGAAGGCTCGCGCTTCACGGTTGACGTTCCTTTCGCCGCCGGCGTTGTCGAACGGCGTCAAGACGGCGATCAGGAGATTTCGGACATTGCGGCTTCGGCGGAACCCGGGCTGGGGCAGAAAGGCTCCCCTTCCGGCGCTTCGGGCGGTTCTGATCGCTCCCCCATTCGCATTCTGCTTGTCGAGGACAACGAGATAGTGGGGGAGATAGCCGAGGAGCTGATACAGGACGCCGGCGCGTCCGTGGAACGCGCGTGGAACGGCCTTGAGGCGGTGGCCGCGGTGGCTGCGGCGCCCGAAGGACACTACGACATCGTGTTCATGGACATTCAGATGCCCCGCATGGACGGCCTTGAGGCGGCGCGGGCGATAACCGACGAATGCCGTCGTCAGAAAAAGGCGCGGCCTCCCATCATAGCCATGACGGCGAACGCGTACGTCGAGGACAGGCAGCGGGCCTTCGAGGCCGGCATGGACGGGTACGCCGTCAAGCCTATTGGTCGGGACGACATCGAGCGTCTGCTCAACGTACACGTGCGTTCGGACGCCCGGTCGTGACGGGGAGGGGGTGCTTGAGGGGGGCGTTTGCAGCGTTCGGGCGCGCCGCTCGCCTGCGCGGCCCCCTGCAGCGTGTGCGTGCGTGAAACGCGATCTTGCAAGCTTTCGCAGCGTTTTTGCGGAGGCCGCCTGCGACGAGGTTCGCCTGCCGAGCACGGCACGGCGCCTTGGCGTCGGGCGGGTCTGGTATGATGCGAAGCGAGAATGTCTGCCGTAGGCCGCGCGCCCTGGCCTGCCTTGCACCGTGCAGCCCAACCTGTCTTGGATCTTGCCGTCCAACGAAAGGAGCTTCGCCATGATCGCCCGCTTGTCGCGCATCGTTCCCTTGTTGGTTGTGCTGGCTGTGCTGGCCCTTGTGGTGTATCTGGTTGTGATGTACCGTTCCTCGCCCGCGCGGGCGAAAGAGGTGCTCATCAAGATGTTCACGGTGCTGACGTCGGCTTTGTCGGCGTTTTTCGGCCTGGCCAGCCTGTACGCATGGTTCGAGGGCAACATGGCGGTGCTTGATCTGACGGCGGGCTTTTTGGCGGCCTCGCTTCTTTCACTGGGGATCACCCTGGCGTGTCGGGCGGTGTTTCTGCGCCACAACCCTGCGTATCGTAAAAAGCCGATGAAATCCCGCCGTTTGGGTGGTCGTTCGAGCCGGCGAAAATGAGCGATTTCGAGGGATTGGCGCCCGTTGAGGCTCGCAGTATCTGTGCAATAGGGAAAAGTGGCGGAGAGCTGGGGATTCGAACCCCAGATACGCTTGTGGCGTATACTCGCTTAGCAGGCGAGCACCTTCGGCCTCTCGGTCAGCTCTCCGCAGTATAATGGATGCGGTTTGCTATGATAGCGTGACCATCCTCAAGTTGCAAGGAGCATGATCGTGCAAAACACGAGCGGAACGTATCTTCGCGCCGAGAACGCCGTAAGCGCCGGGACGAGCGTCGGGGCGGCCGCCGGAGCGAGTGTCGCGAACTCCGGGGCGCGCGCCGGGGCGAGCGCTGCTAGCTCCGGGACGAACTCCGAGCCGAGCGCTGGAGCGAGCGCCGCGAATGCCGAGATGGGCGCCGGGTCGAACGCCGAGAGCGCCGGGCTCCGCCTCTTCGCCTCCCTCCGCCCCGCGCCGAGCGCTCTCGCCCGTCTCGCCCCTGCGCGCCCTGCGCGTCCCGCGCCGAGCGCTCCCGCCCGCCTCGCATCAGAGGCCCCTGCCCGCCTCGCATCACAATCCTCCCTCCGCTCCGTTTCCGCCGCAGTCCTCCCCCGGCCGCTAACGCCTCTGCTGGCGGTTGCATTGGCCCTGATGGCGCTGCTTGCGCTGGCGGTGGCGTTTCCCGCGCGGGCGGAGGCGAAGTCCTACGCCATGCCGAGCGTGGACATTCAGGCCCAGGTGGAAACCGACGGCTCCCTCCATGTGGTTGAGCAGCGAGTGTTCGATTTCGACGGAGATTTCACAGCGTTGTGGTGGAATTTGGGCGACAATCTGCCGGCGGGCGCGTCCATCCAGATCAACGGCGTGCGCATGGGTCTGTTGGATGCCGAAGGTGCTCTTGTCGGGGAGTGGACGACGCTTGGGAGCGTGCCCTTCGTGCTCTCGTGGCGCGACGAGGGCGGGCCGGGTGTTGACGCGTACTCGTTCGACGAGCCGCAGAACACGGTGTACGTGTTCTTCAACCAGTCGGATACGCGCATGATGGTGGAGCTGGATTACACGGTGCTCGGCGGCGTGAGGGCGTACGAGGACGTGGGCGAGGTGTACTGGAAGTACGTGGGATCGCAATGGGCCGAAGATTCCGACAGCGTGTCCATGACACTCACGCTCCCCGTTCCGCAAGGCGAGGAAGTGAAGGCGGGTGAGAACGTGCGCGCGTGGGGTCACGGCCCGTTGGACGGAACCGTTTCCGTGAATGCGGACGGGTCCGTCGTCTACCGGGTGCCGCACGTGCGCGCGGGGCAGTTTGCCGAGGCGCGCGTGGTGTTCCCCGTTGAATGGCTGACGAACCTATCGGCTGAGGCCGCGGCGCGCTACGGCGGCGTCTCGCGCCTGGACGACGTGCTTGCCGAGGAACAGGCGTGGTCTGATCAGGCTAATCGGGACCGCATGACGTCCTTGGCGTTTGTGATAGGGTGCGCGGCGCTGTGCGTTCTGCTGCTTGCCTGGGCGCTGTGGGCGTACTTCCGCTTCGGGCGAGAGCACAAGCCCGACTTCACGGACGAGTACTGGCGCGACGTGCCCGACCCTTCGGTGCATCCTGCGGTGATCGGGCGGCTGTGGCGTTGGGATCGCGAGGACTCCGACGACTTCTCGGCCACGGTCATGCATTTGGCGCACGTGGGCGCGGTGCGCATTGACTCCGGCAGCTACCAGGAGAAAGGGCTGCTGCGCGAGCGCACGAAGGAAGACTACTACATCACCAGGTTGCCGGCGGCCGATGCCGTTGAGAGTCCCGTGGATCGCGAGGCGCTTGACTTGCTGTTCGGGCGCGTCGCAGATGGAGCTGATTCACTGTGGTTCGGCAGCATCAAGCAGTACGGGGAGGACCACCCCGAGGAGTTCACGGAGGCCCTGGATTCGTGGCAGGGCGTCCTGTCTGCGGAAACGAACAAGCAGGACTTCTTCGAAGCGAAAAGCGAGCGCTATCGGACCGTCGTGCTGGTGGCGTTGGCCGTGGTGCTGGGCTTGGGCGTGGCGGCGTCCCTTGTGTCCGACACGTTCATCCCCCTGGTGTTCGCGCTGCCCACGGCCGTGGCACTGGGCGTGATAGCGAACTACATGCCGCGGCGAACGGTGCGCGGGAACAACCTGGTGGCGCGCTGCAAGGCGCTGCGCAACTGGCTGCGCGATTTCTCGTCGCTGGACGAGCGTCCGCCCACCGACGTGAAGGTGTGGGGCGAGTTCATGGTGTACGCGTACCTGTTCGGCGTGGCCGACGAGGCTATCGAGCAGCTGCGGACCACCGTGCCCCAGGTGTTCGAGTACGACGGATCGTTGGGGGTCACGTATATGCCCTGGTGGTTCTGGTATACGAGCGGCAACACGCTTACTGGCGAGGCGCTGCCGTCGGTGGGAGAGATGTTCGAGTCCACGCTGGAGAACTCGCTTTCCGCTGCGGCGGAGGCTCTGTCGGCTGCGAGCGGGGGTTTCTCGAGCGGCGGCGGCTTTGGCGGCGGGTTCTCCGGCGGCGGAGGCGGCGGCTTCGGCGGAGGCGGAGGCGCGCGATAGCGCGCAGGCCGCGAGCAGGCGTGCGGAGGGCGTGCGGCTTCGGAGGGCGCGCGGGTTGCGGGTTGCGTGCGGGTTGCGGGCCAAAAGCGGGCAGCAGCTGCGGGAATGGGCGGGTCGCAGGTTGCAGGTTGCGAGCGGGTTACGGGTCGCGGGAGCACGTGTATCGCGAGCGGCTTTCGGGCTGCAGAGCGCGTGGGGTGCGAGTGGGCTTCGGGCTGCAAGAGCGCATGGGATGCGGATTGCTGCGGGCTGAAGGCGGGTTGCGGGTTTTGGCTGCGGGTTGCAAGTTGAAGGTGCTGCGCGTGCGGAAAGCGCGCGGCCCGCATGTCAGCTTCCTGCAGCATGCGTGCATGATGTCCGCATGGTGCGGCTTTCTATGAAGCTGCCATTGACACGGTCCCGCCGGAGGCGGTTCGGCGGGGGCCGCCCGCAGGTTGGTCACAAACCGCGCCCTGTGGCACGCGCGGGACCGTCTTCCCGCCCTCCGCGCCCCTCGCGTCCGGAGAAATCCCAGGTCGCGAAAACCGCGCGGCCCGCCGGCGCGCCGGATCGGCCCTCCGGAGTGCCACAGGGCGCGGTTTGTGACCAACTTGCGGAAGCGCCTCCGCTGAACCGGGATCGGCAGAGGCCGGGCCGTCGGGCAAAGCCCCGCCATCGCTTCGGAAAGCTCCGCCCGCCCGTCGGGCAAAGCCCCGCCGGGCGCCTCGGGAAACCCTTCCTGCCCGACGGGCAGCCGACGGGCGGGCTTTCCGAGGCGCCCGGCCAGGAGAAACTCGGCTTGAGAGTTGGCCAGCATAGGCTCGTGACAATGGTGGCATCTAACAGAGACGCGTGGCTTTCGCGTTTGCGTCACGTCTCCGTTTCCAGGCGCCTTGGGCTGGCACCCCGTCTTCGAATATCTGCGTCGTTGCGGCCGCCGAATGTTTCACGTGAAACATTCGGCGACGCAGGCTCGCCCTGGTGCGCAGGCTCGCCCTGGTGCGCAGGCTCGCGCTGGTGCGTGGTTACGCGTTAGAGTGCGGCTTCGCGTTGGCCGCTTGCGTTGGTATGCGGGTTTGCGCAAGTTGGTGCGTGCTTGCGGGAGTTGACAGGTTTGCAGTTCGACACAGGTTCGCAAGCTCGCAGGTGCACGCATCGCAAGTTTGCGCGGGTTCGTGCGCTTGCAAGTTCCTGCACGTCCGCGCAAGCTCGCAAGTTTGCGCGGGTTCGCATGCGCGCAAGTTCGTGCAAATCGATGTAAGCCTGCGAACCCGAGAACCCGCAAGCTGGCAAGTTCGCAGGTCCTAGGTTCGCGCAGGTCTGCGCGCCTGCGAGCTTGCGGATGCGCGTAGGCGCATACGAAAAGCGGCGCAGGGGTTGGGTCCCGATGTTTCACGTGAAACATCGGGACTGCTATAATCAAAGGCTGTGATTGGGGCGCTGCATCGATACGACCGACGTAATGATCGATGTGCCTGGTAGAGGAGGCGGCATGGCTGGAAAAGACAACATCGTCCTCATCGGCATGCCCGGGGCGGGAAAATCGACGCTCGGGATTGTGCTGGCGAAGATCATGAGTTACGACTTCATCGACGCTGACCTCGTCATTCAAAACCAATGCGACAAAACGTTGCAGAAGATCATCGACGCTTGCGGCCCCGAGGGGTTTATCGAGGTGGAGAACGAGGTGCTGCGCGATCTCTCAGCATCGCGCAGCGTCATTGCCACCGGAGGGTCGGCCGTCTATTCGGACGAGGCCATGCGCCATTTGGCCAGCATCGGCACTGTTGTGTACCTTAAGATATCGTACGACCAGTTGGTCAATCGTTTGAGCGATCTGCAGGAGCGCGGCGTGGTGCTCAAGGGAGGCATCGGCATGAGTCTGCGCGAACTGTACGACGAGCGCCTGCCGCTGTACGAGCGCTACGCCGACATCACCGTTGACGTGAACGACCTGACCATAACCGCCGCCGCGCGCAAGGTGGCCGCCGCGCTGGCGTTGGAGAAAAGCTGATTGAAAAGCTTGTCTATTGAGTGGTTCGCCCATTTTGCGGGCGTGTCGCATGAGAAGGCGGACGTCTGTAGCGCGTTCGATCTTCGTGCAAGGTGGCCTTGCGGCCTTTGTTGGAGAAAATTGACGGACCCCGGATGTTTCACGTGAAACATCCGGGGTCCGCTGCGCTTGTCGACATCATGCTCGCCGCATCGCGCTCGCCCCGTTGCGCCAGGTCCCTCATCGCGTCTGCCCCATCATGCCCGGTCCTGCGTCGCGCCCGCCCGCCGAGTTCGCTCGCACAGCTCGCCCCTTCGCGTCGCATTCGCCTGGCCCGTTCGTGGTGCGCCCGCCCGGCCCCTTCGCGTCGTGTCCGCTCGGTTACCCGGCTCACTCGCCCGTTTGCATCAAGGTTGAGGACTGCGCGGCATGCCAGTAGGCGGTGTCTTTCTCTGCTGGCGACGACGCGGCAGCGGGCGCTCCTCAATGTTGTTCCTCGACGGAATGTTTCACGTGAAACATTCCGCTTCCTGTTTTTCGTCATACGTTGTTTCTTTTCGCCCGGCAAGGGCGGCGGCAAACGATCCGTCGTCGTTTTCCACTTGTCCACGCTACGGTTCTGCCCGATCGTCCGCATCGTGTTTGCGGCGCTCGGCAGATAATTCGCGGTATTCAATCTCCTCGGCCCCATCCGCCCTCGTCGTGTCTGCTCGCACGGTCTGCGCCGCCCGGTCCGCTTCGCACGGCGCGGTTTGAACCAGGTGCCGCACGCTCCGCTCAGCCTGGTCTGCTCACCCGTACCGCCCCTCTTTTTTCTCTCTCGCATCGCATCCGGCCTGCC